>DAOTAV010000001.1:0-34765 GCA_035382785.1 Salinivirgaceae bacterium
GGTTGAGAAACTCTCGCCCCCGCAACAAATTACTGCCATGAACGGCATCGGACAGAAGCAACTGCTGAACACAGAAAAGGTGGCCCAACGAATCGTTAAATCGCTCTACCTTCCTAAAGTAATCAATGTAACCCACACTCGTGAAGGCGAATTGATTGTTCGTCGCGATGGTTTTTAACTATTCCAAAGGTGAAATGGCCGAAAAAGCAATGGGTCAGGAATGACGGTAAAAGCGTGTCGATAATAGAACCTGTAATTGTATCGGCAAGTCGTGTTACCGACATACCAGCGTTCTATTCAAATTGGTTTCTTCAACAATTGCAAAATGGCTACACCGTTTGGCTAAATCCGTTCAACCGCAAGCCAATGTATGTTGGCTTTGATAAAACACGGTTGATTGTTTTCTGGACCAAAAATCCGGCTCCACTCCTACCTCTGCTTGACAGACCTGAAATTAATAATCGCAATTACTATTTTCAATTCACTCTGAACAACTACGAAGATGAAAAATTTGAGTCCAATCTGCCACCGTTGGAAAATCGAATCGAAACCTTCATTCGTCTGTCGGAAACCATTGGGAAACAAAAAGTAATCTGGCGATTCGACCCTATCGTTAAATCCTCCCACTTGCCGATCGATAAGATTATCGAAAAAATCGAAAACATTGGAAATAAATTATATCGCCATACAGAAAAGTTAGTTTTTAGTTTTATTGATATTCAATGTTATTCCTCGGTAAAACGACGCATCGACAAAGAATATTCCAAGGATATTGAAGAACTCCAAACCATTGAAATGCTTGAGATTGCAGAACGAATTGCTCAATTAGGACAAAAATGGAATTTGGAAATAGCCACCTGCAGTGAAGCCATTTCGTTGGAACATCTTGGCATTCAACACAACAAATGCATCGATAACCATTTGATTGAAAAGTTGTTTTTTAATGATCTCGAATTGCTGAGCTTCATTTCAAAACACCAAAGGAAAGATAATGGCCAACGCCCGAATTGTGGTTGTATTCCTAGTAAAGATATTGGTTTCTATAATTCTTGTCCCTATCAATGTATATATTGTTACGCCAACCATCGATAATGGGAACGCCGAAAATATCAAAAAAAAGGCCGCACTATTTAAAGAAATGCAGCCTTAAAATCTGTTTATGCAGCTTTCTGCAAATTTTGGTCAATCAAAGTGTAAACCTTGTCGCGAATTTGTTCAGGAGTTTTTCCCTCAGGACTTACGGGTTGCAAATATTTTACGCGAATCGGAGCTTTGAATCGAGGAATTTTAGCTCCCACCGGCAGTGCTTTATCTGCCCCATCAATAACAACCGGAACCACCGGCACATTTAAAGCCGAACTTAAAATGGCAAATGTTTTTTTAAATTCTCCCAATTTTCCTGATTTTGAGCGGGTTCCTTCCGGGAAAATAATCACCTTCCTGCCTTTCTTTAAAGCAGCCGCTAACTTTTGTATCGATTCCTTCAAATCTTTTTCCAAATCAACGATAATGATATTGTTGTGATTAGCCAAAAATCGCAAAATTGCATTATTGATATGTTTCTTTTTAGCGTAAAAATAGGTTTTTCGAACTTGACTATGTTTCAGAAATGAGACAACAAACAATCCATCGAAGAAACTTTGATGATTCGGGGCAATAATGCATGGTCCACTAGGAATATTTTCTTTGCCTTCAACACGATATTTGAAGTAAAGCTTAAAAAACCAATTGGAAGCACTTTTAAATATATGTGTCAAAAAGGATGGTTTTGGCAATTTAACATCAACTTTCTCTTTGATAATTTCGGCCAAATTAAGAGTTTCCTGTTTAAACCATTTCCGTTTTTCTCGAACGTATTCACTTATCTGGCGAACAGTAGATAAGGATGATAGTTTTTTCTCATCGAGTTTAACACCAAAATTACGCTCGAGATAGTCAATGAGTGAAATTTTCCCCAATGAATCCAAAGCTAAATCGAATTCAATATGATGGTCGGGTAAAACATCCATATCGACTTGCGACTCCAAAAAGCTTTTAATACTTAAATAATCTTCTGTAACATCAAATGTTTGTTTTTCATTTTAAGCAGACAATTCAAAATTCATGGAGCTAAGCTTAAAACGCTGAATTTTTCCAAGCCGTGTTCTTGGTAATTCCACTTCCGATAGAAACATCAGCATAATACGCTTATAGGAAGTAAGTTCAGAATTGAACACTTTTATGACATTTTCCCTAAAATATTCACGCAAATCAGTATAAGAACAGTTTTTTAACTCTTCCATATTAGGCACAATAGCAACACACAACTTACCTTCTTTTAGAAAAATGCCTGCCTCCTTTACTTCCGAAAATTGCTTTTCGAGTTTGATTTCTAGTTCGGTTGGGTTGATGTTTTTCCCATTTGAAAGCACAATGATATCTTTCTTACGACCAGTAATATGCAGAAATCCTTGTTTATCGAATTCGCCTAAATCACCGGTATATAACCAACCTTCACGAAGGATTTGCTCGGTTTCTTCCCTTCGGTTATAATAACCAAGCATAACGTTTGGTCCTTTAACCGCAATCTCTCCATCAATAATCTTAACCTCAATTCCTGGAAGAGGTTGTCCCGGTGAACCGATTTTGATGTTGTCAGGACGGGTAAAGGTAATCATCGGTGCAGTTTCAGTCATACCATATCCCTCAAGAACTTTAAACCCTAAAGTGTCAAAAAATTCACCAACATGCTTGGGCAAAGCTGCTCCTCCGCTTACTAGAAATTCCAACGAACCGCCTAATCCTTGGTGCACTTTTTTGAATATGGTTTTAGCTATTTTTTTACTTTTCAAAATTTTGACCATCTTTAGCATCGCTCGACCAACGGGCGAAGCATCGATTTTTGTTTTCAATCCCTTGTATATCATTTCATAAAGCCGCGGAACCCCAATTATAATCGCAACCCTATTTTTTTGCAGCGTTGAAATCAAATCGTTGGATTGCAGCGATGGAGACATTACTATGGTTGCCCCAACGTAAAGTGGCGCAATCATTGAACCACACAGCGGAAAAATGTGATGCAACGGTAAGAGTATTAATACCTGCCGATCTTGTCGATATATTTCAACTCCTTTTGAAACGGCTTCCACATTGAAAAGTAGATTCCTAAACGACAGCATCACACCTTTTGGACTTCCGGTGGTTCCTGAAGTGTATAATATTACCGCGGTTTCGTCAAGATTAGAAGGTTCCCAACAAGTCAAAAAATCATCGGGAATATCGGTAATCTGAGAATCAAAATCGAAAATAGTTGGTTGATAATCGAGGATGGGCAAAATATCCCTAACATTTTGAGAAAGCCCATTGCCTGTGCAGATGATTTCGGGTTTACTGTCGTTTAAAATGTATGCCAAATCTTCCTTCGACGACATAAAATCGATGGTTACGGCAACTGCATTCAACCGATGCGAAGCATAAAATGCCGCTATCCATTCGATGCGATTTTCTGAAAATATGGCTACCTTCTGGGGATTATAAGTCTGAAAATAGTTTGAATATGCCTGAATTAGCCGAAGTAGATCGCTGTATGTGTAATTGTGGGTGGAGGTTATTACTGCCTCTTTGGTAAGATAATTTGAATTAATCATGTTAAAAAAATTGCACGGTTGGTATTAATTTTAAAAATAGCACAATAATCGAGCCAACTGATGAGCTTATGACCATTAGAAGGAATCAAGGGTTTGATTGATACGACGACAAGCTTCAAGCACTTCGTCGTGATTGATTATCAGGGGTGGAGCAATTCGAAATGAGTTAGGTGAAAATAAAAACGGATCGAGCATTAATCCATGATTCAGTGCCTTATGAATAAAATCGTAAACATCGATCTTACGATCAATTTCAACCGCAATAAATAGGCCTATTCCCCGAATTGAAACAATTCGTTTAGATTTCAGATTGCTCAGAAATAATTTTCCAAGTTCAATTGACTTTTCGAATAAGCGCTCATCACGAATAACTTCCAAAGAGGCTAAAGCGGCAGCACATGACACCGGATGTCCGCCAAACGTTGTTATGTGACCTAAAGGTGGATTTTCGGCAAAAAAGTTCATAATTTTATGGTTTGCCACAAAAGCCCCAATGGGCATTCCTCCGCCCATGCCTTTGGCAAAGCAAACGATATCGGGAACGACATCATAGTGTTCAAAGGCAAACATTTTTCCGGTGCGGCCAAAACCGGTTTGAACTTCATCAAAAACTAACAGTGTTCCGGTTTCGGAGCACCGCTCGCGTACTTTTTTCAAATAGTTATCGTCGGGAATAATAATGCCCGCTTCAGCTTGAATTGGCTCGACTACAAAACATGCGGTTGTATGGTCAATGGCATTTAATTGTTCGGCGTTGTTAAACTCAATTTTTCGTACTCCCGGAATAAGTGGCCGGAATTTAATTTTCATATCTTCATCGCCCATAAGGCTTAAAGCACCATGAGTGCCGCCATGATAAGAACGGTGGCAACTCACTACATTGGCTCTCCCGGTAGCCCGCTTAGCCAATTTAAGAGCTCCTTCAATAGCCTCGCTACCGGAATTGACAAAATAAACACAATCCAATTGCGATGGTAGAATTTCGGTAAGTGCCTTTGCCAATCTCACTTGTGGACTTTGAATCAACTCACCGTAAACCATCAAGTGTAAATATCTCTCCGACTGATCTTTAATTGCACTAACAACCTTAGGATGACAATGTCCAACGTTGCTTACAGAAACGCCTGAGATCAAATCCATATATCTTTGACCTTCCGGGCCAAATAACCAGATGCCTTTGGCACTAACGATTTCTATTCCCAGGGGATTATTTGAAGTTTGCCCCAAATGACGAAAAAAAATTTCCCTTTGGTTCATTTATTTCGTAATCAGATTTAAATCGTTCAATAAATCATCACGATACGATTTCCCAATAGGAATAAGTTTCTCTCCTTGCTTTGTGTCGATTACAATTACGTTTTCCTCGATAAGTTTTACTTTGCTGATATTCACAACGTAAGAACGATGAACACGTTTAAATTTTGCCTCCGGAAACTTCTCGGCAACGGCCTTCATCGTAAAATGGACAGTATATTTTTCATCAAAAGTGCTAATGATAACATAATTCTCAAGTGCCTCAATCCACAATATATCGTTATATGGAACTCGAACAAGAGTTGAGTTTTTCTTTTTTATAAAAATCTCTTCGGCAGTATTTCCCGACATTTGCAGGGCATCGTTATAGGCTTTCTGTGCTTTATTAACCGCTTTCAAAAAACGAGCGAGCGAAATTGGTTTCAAAAGAAAATCGGTTACGTCATAATCGAATGCATCTATGGCATATTTTTCTTTCCCCGAAATGATAATCACCTGAGGTGGATTTTCCAACGTATTTAAAAATTCCAAACCGGTCATCTCAGGCATTTCTATGTCGAGAAATATCAAGTCAATGGGTGGATTTTCCCGGAAAGCTTTTAATGATTCTACAGCATTTACATAACTTCCAACTAACTCAAGAAATTCTGCTTTTTCAACTAAACTCTCAACTACTTTCCTCGATAGCTCATCATCGTCAATAATTATACATCTCATGGCTTATGTGTTAGAATGTTTATCCTATTCAAAGAAAAAAGTGACATCCACGTCAAATTACCTTTTCGATTATGTACAAAATTAAACAAATTTAATCAAAATTTAGTTCTTAACTTTGTATCTTTAGGCTAAATTATTAGCCGAATCTACAATTTTTTTTTAAATAAAACATCCTAATGCAATATTGTAGTGAGACTTTATTGGTGAAACATTAAAAATACAGTTTAGCAAAATAGACAGGTGCATCCCAATTCAATTCGTATGAAATTTTCAGGTTTGTTTTCGGTTTTAGTGATTTGTTGCTTAATGCTCTATGGTTTACATGCCCAAACAACCATTGACTATTCAACTATTGTGTTTAAACTTAGAGAAGAAAGAAATACCTCAATTATTAAAAACATATCTGCATCCTCAAACGCTGAAGTTAAAACAGTTTTTCCCAAAGGGAAAACAAGTCGCGGCGAAATCGATTTAATTTTCAAAATTGCATTATCCGATAAATCAAAAACAGACAAAATCATTCAATTACTAGAAACGACTGATGATATAGAATGGTGGCATTTTAAGCAAATTCCTGAATTATTGTTTACTCCCAACGACCCCATGATCAATTCTCAATACTATCTTTCGTTGATGAAAGCGTTTTCAGCATGGGATTTTACTCTTGGGGGTCAGGAAATTGTTGTAGGAATTGTTGATACCGGAACCGATCCAACGCATTTTGATCTTATTCACAAATTTGCCTACAACACAAATGATCCTGTCAATGGAATTGATGATGACAACGATGGTTTTGTGGATAACTATTTGGGTTGGAACATGGCAGAAAACAATAATTATGTTACAGCCAACATCGATCCGCATGGGGTGGGAATTTGTGGAATTGTAGGTGCCGAAGCCAATAATTCTTTTGGCATTGCCGGCATAGCGCCCGGTGTTAAAATTCTCCCTGTGAAAATCATGAATAATCTTGGGATGCTTGTGGCAGCCTATGAAGGCATTCTCTATGCCGCGGAACATGGCTGTAAAATCATTGTGTGTCCATGGGGAGGAATCATTCCCGATCAACTCTCAAAGACTATTGTAGAATTTGTACAACAACAATATGGCGCGCTGATCATAGCGGCTGCAGGAAATAGCCGAAACGAGGATGTTTATTATCCGGCCTCTTATCAGGGAGTTATCTCGGTTTTGGCAACCAACAGTTTTAATCATAAATGGGAAGGAAGTACTTATGGTTATCGCATCGATTTGGCAGCTCCCGGACAAGGAATTTTATCAACTACAAGCGGTAATTCGTTTACCACATCTTCGGGTAGTTCCAACGCCGCTCCAATGGTAGCCGGTCTGGCTGCTCTTGTAAAAACACTCAGGCCACATTTATCAAACATCCAAATTGTCTCTCAGATTAAAGCCTCATCGCTCTATCTCGATACTTTTCCCTCCAATGTACCTTACGCTAATAAATTAGGTGCGGGACGGATTAATATGGAAAAGGCCTTGTCCGACACTATGCTTTTTTATCCTACCATTTCAGATAAAATTATCGATAGCGATTTTATCTCAACCAATCAAACCGTAAAAATTACCGCCCACATCACCAATCAGCTTAAATCCAAAAACTCTGTTTTAATGATAATTTCGCCATTATCGCCATCGGTTTCAGTTACCAACGGTTCTTTAATTGTGCCACTTTGGCAATCACAACAAATTATTGACCTCAGCCAATTCAATATACGCCTCACAGCCGGAGAATTAGCCTATGACCAAACTATTCCCATTCGCTTTACTTTTCTTGTTGATAACCAAACAATTCATCAAATTCATACGGTAGCAACACCCAAATCGTGGTTTGATTTGAATTCGTTTAACCTCAAAATGACTTTAGCAGCAAATGGGAAACCTGGATTCCACTCCCTTTCACCATTGGTTGGAGGTGGATTCCGACGCTCTAATTCTCCCCATCAGCTTTGGGAGGCAGGAGTGGTCATTGGGACCTCCGAACAAAAAATTGTTTCAAACCTAACCGATTTTGATGACTTTATATTCACTGAACCAGTATCAACCGAAATCGGTACTTTCTATGGCAAAGCAACAGCTCGTTTTGTAGAAAAAAGCACAGTTAACTCCCTTGGGTGCAACTATTCGGTCAGCATTGAAACAGGCACAAATTATCCACTTTCGGAAGCAATTATTTACAGAATTAACCTAACCAATAACAGCACAAGCGTTTTGAATAATCTACGCATCGGAATTTTTGCCATATGGTTGATTTCTCCGGGAGCTTTTATCTCTACCTATCCTGAGTTGAATCTCTCTCTAGTGCAAAGTCCGAATTATTCGCCCTACGTAAATGCCATTGCCATTCTCTCCCCTTCCGGAACCTTCAGAAATTATTCGTTCGATACAGGTTCTAACCCTCAAGGGATTAACATTAACGATGGCTTATCGCGTTCCGAATTGTGGCAGGCATTAAATAATAACTACGAATTGGCAGCGCCACTAGGAAAATCGCTTCCGGCGCATCTTGTCAGCATCGGAAATTTTAGCTTGCAACCAGGAGAGTCTATTTCGATTGCCTTCGCCTTTATGAACGATTTCTATCAGGAACAAATTATTGAGAATCTGCAAAATTTACATTCACAATTTCTTAGCTGCGAAGTGGATTTTGATTCTATTATTTTCCAGAATCCAATAAGAAAAATTGCGATCCTTCCTGACAACGTGGAACTAATCGCAATTTATTCAATGAGTGGAGAAAAAATAACGTTTGATAAAAGTGCAACTTCAATCGATCTTTCTCATTTAAACACCGGAGTTTATTTATTTAAATTGCGCCGGGGCGATAAAACCTTTAATCAAAAAGTTATTGTGTTACAATAATCCTATTGTTTCACAAGTTGTACCGTCCTCAGGAGTTCTTGTTTCTTAAAGAACTGAAGAAGGTAAACGCCTGATGCCAATTTTTCAGTATTGATTAAAATTAATCTATCGGGCATTATTTCATCGTTTTGATCTTTAAGTTTTCCATTTAGATCAAGAATTTTCAATGAATAAACGCCACTCTCTGCATTCTCAAGCTTAATGATAACATAATCCTTTGTCGGATTAGGATAAACAGTAATAGAAGCTGAAAAATCCACCGGGACTACAATAACATCACCCGCAAGGCTTCCTTGTTGAAATCCTTGGGTAAGAATGATCGTCTGATTTTCAGAAATCAAGGTTCCAATAACAGGTTCTCCTATTGTCCAACTAATGGAAATGCCCGAGCCGGAATGGGTATAATTTTGGCCACCGGCCGCAATCACCGAGTGAGAAATGCTTTGACCATGAATAAAACCGCCCTGAATCATAAATAGAAACATCAAAATCCACATTCCTAAAACCGAAGTTTTAATTCTTCTCCAACACCTTGTGTCTTTAGTTTTAGGATTATCAAAATGAATGTGAGCAAGTTTCATAGAATTTGATTTTTAGTTTTGATAATCAGATTTTTTCTTAGGATTGAATTCTTAAATTTACAACAAAAAAATCAAATTTAGCATAATCTTCGACAAAAAATATGTTAAAAGATTGTTATTTTCCACAATGCCTATTTTCAAACCAAAGGAAAAAGCCATTATTTTTGTGAATCAATGCGAAAAGCCATTAAACGAATTCGAAAAATAGTTCCCTTAAGTTTTGCGGTGATATCACTATTGCCGTTCATTGTTTATTTATTACTGCTCGACCCAAAGATTCAAACTTTTATTGTTCAAAAAACTACGCGCTATATCAAAGATACTTATGGTTTGCGAATTGAAATCGGAAGCATTCAACTAAAGCCAATTTCATCGTTATTAATTAATAACCTCTTAGTTGAAGATTTGTCGGGCGATACATTGTTTTATGCCAGGAAACTAAATGCCGGAATCCATAAAATAAAAATCGATGGACCACAACTTTTTTTCGATAAAATCGAACTTGACTCGATGAAGTTTTTCATGCGAACCGATAGTCTTGATAATTTTAACCTCGACTATGTGTTAGCCCTTTTTGAAGATTCTCTTCCTACATCCGACACTACTCCCTCCAATTTTCGTATTCATTCTCGAAAAGTTGTTTTGTCCAACAGCGAATATTTGCTTAAATCGTACAAACCTGAGAGTGTTGAAGGTATCAATTTCGAACACCTTCATATATTTCATTTGAACTCAACCATAGCACCGCTTGATATTACCAATGACACTATAAAAATCAATGTTACTTCGCTTACAGCTCAAGATCATTCAGGTTTTACCTTAGATACGCTTTCTGCTGAGTTTATAATGGATCCCCAATCGCTCCGATTTGAAAATTTAAAGCTTAGATACGGCAATACATCTTTGGTAACCCAATATGTCAGATTGATAAAAATGTGCGATACAGCTTACAGCGATTTTCTCAATCAGGTTTCCCTCGAAACCAATATTTTAAAAAGCCAAATCGTAAGCGATGATCTTTGGTGGTTTTCCCCGGAATTAAAACAAATCGGCTTAAGTTTCGAACTCGAGGGTTCAACAACGGGTTCTATCAATTATTTCAATCTGACCCCCATTTACATCAAACTTTTAGACAGCACAACCCTACAACTTTCCGGCACAATTGAACAAATGACAGAAACGGAAAAACTTTTCGTCGATCTTAACTACCTCTCTGTTTCCACTACACCTCAAAATCTTAAACGGATCTCTTTGTTGAACGATTCCGTGGGGAATACTATTCTTCCCGAAGAAATCTTCAGGTTTTCCTACCTGAACTATGCCGGTAAATTTTCGGGTACTCTCGAAAAATTCAATACTTCAGGATTGTTAAATACGAACTTGGGACAGATTATTCATCGATTAAGTTATAGTCGAGATAAAAATAGCAACACATCTTTGGAAGGACAAGTTAAACTTAATCGCTTAAACCTGGGACGCCTGTTAGAACTTGAACCGACCATGGGTCAAATCGATCTTGAATTGAATTTAAATGGTACGTTACATGCCGATAACACCTTTGCATCAACTATCCAAGCAAACATTGCGCAGCTCAATTTCAACCAATACAATTATAAGCATATTGTTTTAAAAGGGAATTTGACCGACAAAGCCTTTCAAGGAGAGTTTTCGGTTGACGACGAAAACCTCATGCTTTTTTTCTCGGGGAAAATTGAATACAATACCCCACAACTGCATCAACATTTTTTGCTTCAACTCCCCAAAATCAACCTTTATGCCTTGCATTTCGACTCTGAACCACGATCAGTCCTTAGTATGAACATTGTGGCAAACTTCTACGGACTTGACCTTGACTCCCTTTTAGGTAAAATCAATATTTTTGACTTTACCATCCAAAGAAGAAATAAAGAAACCACTATTACTACGGCTAAAATAGGCTTTGAACACGACAGTGCAGGTAGAAAACTTTATATCACAAACCCCTTGTTCTCTTTAACTCTTTCAGGAAATTACTCCTACAACACCATCTCCGATATTTTTAGCAATGCCATTAGTAAATATGCTCCTTCGTTAGCATGGACGAATACACCGGTGGATAAAAACGACCCAACCCATGTGAGCTTAAAAATCAATTTAACCGATATTCAACCATTAATCACTATTTTTGACACAACACTAATTGTAAGTAAAAACAGTAACTTTGAAATAAATTATCGTCACTTTGATCAAAAGTTTGAGCTTAAAGGACAAATTGCCAACATCATCTACGGCGACCAGCATCTAAATAACATCCGGTTAACCGGCTTCAACGATGAGAAAATAATATCAACCAGCATTGGTGCATCGCATTTTTTCTACACTAAAGATTATTCTTTGAAAAACCTTACCCTGAGTAGCATCATCCACGAAAATAAAATTATTGCACACATTAATTGGAACAATTATAACCGTAGCGATACAACAAACTATAGTGGATATATTGCTTCTCAAATCATTCTTTCCGACAGCAACAGTTTTAAAATTTCAATACAGCCATCGTTTGTGGTCATTTCCGACACAACATGGAATATTGCCCCTGCCACAATCAATATCAAGGGCGATAATATTGAAATTGATAAATTCGATATCAGTTACAGGAACCAACATTTAAAAGTTAACGGAAAAATTTCAAAGAATCCAGAAGACAATATATATATTAAAACACAGAACATAAATCTTGCAATGGCCAATATATTGCTGGAAAAAATGGCGGACATCACCATTGGAGGAAAACTCTCGGCTGATGTTACAGCCTCTAATTTATATTCCAATCCGTTTGTTCTGGCACAAATTGAGTTGGACAAGTTTTCCTACAATGGTCAATTACTGGGAGATACAAAAATCACCAGCCATTGGGATTCCTTTTTGGAAATGATTCATGTGGATTGGGTAACCTCCATTAACAACTACGACGTGTTTTATATTGTAGGAGACTATGATCCTAATCGATCGTTTGTCAATTTCAGACTTTTTATGGATAGGTTTAACCTTATGACCATAGCCCCTTATCTGACAGGGACAATCAACAATCTTGAAGGATTGATGACCGCAGAACTAATCATTAAAGGAAAAATTGATGCCCCCAAAATCGAAGGTGTAGTGATATTTGATCGGACTACCTTCGAAGTCGATTACACCAAAACCCGTTATCAAATTACCGATTGGCTTGATATATCTCCCGAAGCTATCATTTTCAGCGATTTCAGAATTGTTGACGAAAACAATAATTTTATTCTTTTAAACGGAAAACTGTCGCATACCAATTTCGACAATTTTGTCTTTGATTTGAAATTTAACGCTCGAAACTTTATGTTTTTAAACACCCTTGAAAAAGACAATCCGTCGTTTTTTGGTTCAGTATTCTGTTCAGGAGAAGGAGCCATCACCGGTCCACTAAACACTATGGACATAACCGCCAGTAATCGAACCGAGAAAAATACACGAATTTTTATTCCTTTAAATTCAGGAGCAACAGCAACAAAAGCCAATTATATACGATTTGTCAATACTCCCCAAAAAGATATAAGTGTGGATAAAGTTGTGGCTGAAACACCCAAATCCTCAAACAATGAGGAAATTGAACCCAACATAATGTTAAACCTTGAAATTACTCCCGAGGCAGAAATTCAAATCATTTTTGACCCAACCATTGGAGATATTATCAAGGCCAAAGGCTCGAGTAATTTGACCATTTATATGCCAAGAGGTCAAGATATTGAGATGTTCGGCGACTACATTATCACCGAAGGAGATTATTTGTTTACGTTGCAGGATATTTTCCAAAAACGTTTTTCCATAGCTAAAGGAAGCACCATAATGTGGTCGGGAGATCCTGCCAACGCAAACCTCGAAATTGATGCTATTTACAGAGTAAGAAGAGCATCACTCTATGAACTTACTTACAATCAGGCAGATCAGGAGATACGTGTGAATGCCGATGCTCATCTGATTATGGGTGGAACGATCATGAATCCAACCATATCGTTCAAGATTACCCTTCCGTCCACCTCAGAAGAAGCTCAGGATCAGCTTAACAATCTTCCGCACGACGAAATCAGCAAACAAGTTATATCGCTTTTGATTCTTAATCGCTTCCAACCGCTGCCTGGAGCTGTCAAAACAGCCGATGCATCTGGTCTCACAGGTGTTGAAAGCAATGCAAGTGAGTTACTTTCAAATCAAGTAAGTAACTGGCTTTCTCAGGTATCAAACACGTTCGACATTGGATTTAACTATACCCCGGGAGGTCAAACCAACAGCCAAGAATACGAATTTGCTGTATCAACTCAGCTGCTTAATAACCGTGTAACAATCAACTCAAACATAGGTGTCGGTGGTCAACAATTATCAACCGTTCAAAGCGGAAGTAATCTTGCCGGCGACTTTGAGATGGAAGTAAAACTCGACCAACGCGGACGAATTCGTGTAAAAGGTTACCAAAAAATCGACAATAGAATAGATAATCATTCGAAACAAGGTGCCGGAATTTTCTATCGTGAAGAGTTCAACACCCTGTCGGAACTTTGGGAAAAATTCTTTAAAAAGAATTCTCCCAAATAATCGTACTTTTATTGTTGTTTTACCGGCTTTTTAACCTCCCGACGATCTAAAGCTGTACTGTAATTTACCAATTTGGGATGAAATATTAAGTTAAGCCCTTGCTCCTGAACCTTTATTTCCGCAGTCATAATGCGTTGCGCCCGTTTATTGTCAAATCCATATTTCGATTCTCCATTACGATTTAGAGCCAAAAGATACAATCCTTTGCGTTCACTGCTTTTTTCGTCAGTAAAGAGGTCTGATTCCTTTCCTTGAGCCTTTAGTAATTTATCTGATTTTCCAAGCAATGCATCACCCAAATGAACCTTCAAGTGTAGTTGATAGTCATCGCCAAAACTAACCATTCCAAATGCGGATAAATCGGCAGCCGTACTAACAATATCGGTTTTGGGGAAATAAATCTTGTTGTCGTAAATAAATACTCCACTTTCAAAAGTCTTGAAAACAATGTTTTCCAACTCCCTAATGTTAGTAAACTTCCCTAATTCTTTAATTGGCTCGTAATCATAAATTCCTCCGTTTTCAAGCTTAAAGCGTCCTTTTACCATCAACTTATCGTAAAGCAAACTATCTCCAATCATAACAACTCGGCCATCAATATATGAGGTAATATTTCCACTGATGTTTTTGTGTGTAAAATCGGTTTGGTAAAAATCGTCGTTCTCTTTGAGCAAGGCATGAAGATTCACATTCTCCATTTCGTTTTTCAGTGTGATAATTTGCTCAGGATAGTTGCGTGTGTCATACACGGCCGAGGTTTTTATGGTTCCGCCAAATGCATTAAACACAAAATTATCAACAACATATAAACTATCGTCTATTCTGAAAAGGGTCTGAAGGTTACTCAGAACCATTTTTTCGTAAAGCAACTGTTTCATCGAAAATTTTCCTCGAACAATTAGCGGGGGGAAGTATTCTTCGGGTGTTGAACCTTCACTTTGTGGATTATTTTCTATGCTTTCGTTCGCTTTTCCTTCAACATTTTGTTGTTCTGTAGTTGTATTGTTAGAAGCTAAATTTTGAGCAGTGTCTTCAGGTGTTTCGAACATTGGAGCAAATCGGTTGTAGTCAAATTCGCCCAACGATACATCGGTTTGGACAATAAGCGGAAGATCCTTTTGTTGTAGGAAATAGGCTTTGTAAATATTCCATATTTGGGTTGAATCAATATCAATAGTAACACCATACCATTCTCCTGTCAATTTTTCTACCCGTAATGTGTCATTGGCCATCTGCAATGTAAGTGACAGTCGGTCGATTTGTGAAATCGAATCATCAAACAGTTTGAAAGATAGATTTTCTACTTTTGAACTTATTTTTGTCTGTTCAAAAAGGATTTTATAAATAATAGTTGCGTCAATTGAGTCGAAATTAAGAGTTCCAAAGCTTTCAATCTCTGTTTCAACCTTTCCTGAAATAGATTCAAAGATTGAGTCGGGAATTAAAGGTTTAATTTTATCAAAATCAAGGCTGATTTTTGATGTTAGCGAATATTCCGGTTTCGACAATCCTTTTAAAGAAGCATTTCCTGCAAGTTGTAATCCGGGGATATTGAAAGAAAATCGTTGAAGATCAATCAATAATTTTTCAAAATTATCAAAATTGCCGATAAACTTTGTTTCAAAAGATGAAGGTTCGATTTGAAGTTGATAGCCCGGGGCTTTGAGTGAAAGTCCATCAATCTTTAACCGTTTGTCCTGATGATAAGTTAACCGAAAGTTTAAATCACGAAATTCGTTGACAGAATCAATTTGAGCGTGGATATTCTTAACATTAAACATCAAATTGGTACGTTCGAGAAAGTAGTTCAGATTTTGTTCGGGATTAACCGGTAGAATTCCCCACGTGGAAATATCGAAATCAAACACCCCGGACAGAGTCTGAACAACATCCTTAGGAATAAACGTTTGCAAATCGACAAGATTGACCGTTCCCGATGTCTTTAGTCGATAGCTGATTCGATCAAGATTAGAAACACTACCCGCAAAGGTTAATGACGAGTGTGGTAACCGAAGATCACATTGTTTAATGACGGTGGCGAATGTGCTTAAATCGTTCGGATTAGCTATTGAAAAATCGCCTGAAATCGAGAAATTCTTTATTTCAGGCATTTCCATCATCGAAAGTGCAACATCCGAAACTGAAAAGCTTCCTCCAACAGAAGGCAAAAGCAGCGTGTCAAAATAATTCCCATCGATGGTTGCTTCCATATTCATACTTCCTGACAACGATTTTATTCCCAAGTCGTTCGTCATCTCGGAAGGCAGATAAGACAACAAGCTGTTGAACAAGGCATTTTTTAAAGATAGGGAAAGATTTAATCGCATTGTGTCAGATAATTCTACCGAACCTTTGGCGGAAAGCATCATTTCATCGATCATTAGACTAAAATCAGAAATCTCGGTTTTCCCATTATTGTATGCAACGTTGACGTTTCCCTTAATTGAGTTGATTGATTGTAGATTGTAGTCTTCGTACATTATGTTTGACAAAAGAAATGATCCTTCAACAACCGATTGAATGCTATCGTTGTGGATTTGTGCATTGATATTCATTGCCGGTATAAACACTTTGGCAACAATCCGTAGGGATTGATCGGCGAAATTAATATTGATTCGGTTTAATGAAAGATTGGAAACCAAAACCCACAAATCTTTCGCCGGAGTGGTATCGACTTTATCGGCTTCTGTAGGGATTGAATCTGATGCCATTAAGAAGTCAAAATTGGATCGTCCAAGCGAATCGATACAATAGTTAGCCGTAAATCCATCAATTTCTATCTTGTTTATTTTTATGCGATTATCCAGTAAAGGTTTGATTGCAACTGCTACATAAAATTTATCAAGCTTAATCAGTCCTTGAGTTGAATCAGCAAAGCAATATGTTGCCGTATCGATCGTAGATTTTCCGAGTGTCAGGCCCGATAATTCCACGGTTAAATCAGGGAAATTTCGAAAATATCGAATTGTCAGATTTTCAACATGCAAAGGAGCGTTGATGGTTGATGAGACTTCTTTCAGAACCCTTTGGATAATTGCATTTTCAGAGTTTAGAACTATGGCTAAAAGAATAGCAACTAAAATCAATAACACAATTGAAGCAAAAGCGACAATCTTGCCAACTTTTCTAAAAATACGCTTCATATTCCTCATAAAATAACAATTTTTAAAATAGCGATAAATTTATATCCAAAACAATTACAGTTTGTGTCGGAAACCACGTTTACGAAATTTCTTCAGCGTAGCCTCAATTTCCCTTCCACGGAGATTCTCTGCAACGATTGTACCCTTTCCATCAATTAAAAAATTATAAGGAATAGCTCTAATTCCATAATCAATAACCGCCTGATTACGCCATCCTTTAAAGTCAGTTCCATGATATGACCACATGAGTTTATCCTCAGCTATGGCAGCCTTCCATCGTGCAGTATCGGTGTCGAGTGTAATACTAAAGATTTCAAAACCGTTTCCGTTTTCAAATTCAGCTTTATTAAAAGTACGATACGCTTCAATTAAAAATTGCGATTCTTTACGACATGGAACACACCACGACGCCCAAAAGTCAACCAAAACATATTTACCGACTAAATCCGACAACTTAATCTGTTCCATCGTAGGAGAATATTGCACTATTTCAACCGCTTTTTTCCCAATCCATTGTTGCTGGGCAAACGTTAATACTGGAAAGATAGTTAAGCAAAGGAAAAGATTTTTTTTCATGGCATTGATCTTAATTCTGTCAATATTTTCTTTTTTGGCTGCAATCAAACTTAATTCACAGTAAGTTAATTCCAATTTTTAAAATGAGCATTGAGAAACAAAAATTTCATGTTTTAAGTTTCGCAAATATTATTCAAAAAAAGCAATTTGGCAACCGCAAAAATATTTATATTTGTGCCACAGTGTAAAATGAAACATGGTTGAATGAACAAAGTTAGATTACGGGTACTTGGGATATCCTACAGTCAGACACAATCAGGCGCTTATGCTCTGGTATTAAAGGAGGAGAATGGTAATCGGCGTATCCCTATTCTCATCAGAGGATTTGAAGCTCAGGCTATTGCTATACAAATGGAAGGACTAAAACCCCCAAGACCCTTGACACATGATCTATTTTTGAGTTTAGCATCAGCATATAATATTTCTCTAGTGGAGATATTTATTCATCGACTGGAAAATGGAGTTTTCCATTGCGAAATAGTTTGTGAAAATCAAAATACCCGCGTTAAAATTGATTCCCGAACATCCGATGCTGTGGCATTAGCCCTACGATTCAACTGCCCAATCTATACTACGGAGGATATACTGCAAAAAGCAGGTATCGCGGTTGATATCGAACAAGAAGAACGGCAAGCCGGAGTTAAAAAAAAGCGGGGAAGTTCAAAAAGAGCGCAAGAAAACGATGAAGAAGACGATACGATAAAAAAAGAAGAAAATCCTTTTGAATCGTTTTCCGATGAGGAACTGCAGGAACTTCTTGAAGACGCCATTGAAAAAGAAGATTACGAATTTGCCTCTCATATTCGCGATGAAATCAATCGTAGAAAAACTCAACGAGGTGGCAAAAAATAAATAGCTTTAAACCATTAATCAGATTGGAAAATGAAACAAAATCGGTTATCTGTCATGACAAACGTATCAACTCAACCCATGAGTATATCGAACAAATCAATATCAAACAGAAGCAGACTACACAACACGATTATTAAATTTTCTGTTCTGCTATGTTTTAGCCTTTTGTTTTTTTCTTCACATCATTTGTTCGCTTCAAACGATACTATTGCCTCCATTGATACCACTGTGGTGAAAGCAGTTGCAGATAGTGCCAATGCAATCGGTTCGGTTCAATCACCACCAACAAAAATGAAATTATCGTCTATCAGCGATTCTGCCGGCATTTCTCTTATTAGTGTTTTTCGCGGACTTATTGGAATGCTTGTTATCATTATCATTGCGTGGTTATTTAGCGTCGATAGAAAATCTATCAATTGGCGAACAGTCATGATTGGTTTAGCCATACAACTAACACTAGCCTTTGGTGTGTTGTATATCCCCGCCATTCAATGGTTTTTTGAAACAGTTGGGAAATTATTTGTTAAAATACTCGATTTCACAAAAGTAGGGAGTCTATTTCTATTAGGCGATTTGTTAGACACATCAAAGTTAGGAATGATATTCGCCTTCCAAATTCTTCCCACAATCATCTTTTTTTCTGCCCTCACCAGTGTTCTATTTTATTTGGGAATTATCCAAAAAATTGTTTACGGATTGGCATGGGTCATGGTCAAAGCTATGCGTTTAGGAGGAGCAGAAAGTTTATCGGTTGCAGGTAATATCTTTCTTGGACAAACCGAGTCTCCGTTAATGATCAAAGCCTATCTTCCCAATATGAACAAATCAGAAATGTTTTTGGTGATGGTCGGAGGAATGGCTACTGTTGCAGGAGGCGTTCTGGCGGCATATGTCGGTTTTTTGGGCGGCGACGACCCGGTTCAGCGCGTTATCTTTGCTAAGCACCTTCTCACGGCATCTGTGATGGCAGCTCCCGGAGCAATTGTTGTAGCAAAAATCATAGTGCCCCAAACAGAAGAAGTGAAAATGGAAGCCGAAGTGACCAAAGAAAAAGTTGGAACCAACATTTTAGACGCCATGTCAAACGGTACTACCGAAGGCTTGAAACTGGCCGTGAATGTGGGAGCCATGCTTTTAGTGTTTTTCGCTTTTATTGCCATGATAAACTATATACTCGTGAAAATTGGAGCTTGGACCAATCTTAACGATGTAATTTTATCAATGACAAACGGTTCGTATAAAGAATTAAATCTTCAGTTTATCCTTGGCTACACTCTTTCACCATTAATGTATGCCATTGGAGTAAGTTACAAGGATATGGCTATTATGGGACAACTTCTTGGGGAAAAAATCATCTCCAGCGAATTTGTTGGTTATGTTTCTTTGGCAAAATTCAAAACCATCGGAGCCTTTGCCGAGACTAAGTCGATTTTCATGGCTACTTATATGCTGTGTGGATTTGCTAATTTTGCAAGTATCGGCATCCAAATTGGAGGAATTGGCTCGTTAGCTCCGACCAAACGAGAATTTTTGTCGAAATATGGTATGCGCGCTTTGGTTGCAGGTTCCTTGGCTTCTCTACTGTCTGCAACCATTGTAGGTATGATTTTAGGATAACTCCATAAAGTCATCGAACTTTGGCAGCCAAAAAAAAATATTACGTTGTTTGGCATGGATATTCACCCGGCATCTACGACAATTGGGAGGATGCCAAACGTCAGGTGACAGGCTTCCCTTGCGCACGATACAAAAGTTTCGAAACCTTTTTCGATGCCAGGGAAGCCTTTCAAAATCCTCCATCGTTTCTACCTAAACAAAAAATCAAGACCTCACACATATCTGAAGTGGGAGAACCTATTGCCGAAGCCATTGCAGTGGACGCTGCATGCAGTAAAAATCCCGGATTAATGGAATATCAAGGGGTATGGGTTGCAAACAAACAACATCTTTTCCGACAAGGGCCATTTCCTGATGGGACAAACAACATCGGTGAGTTTCTAGCCATTGTTCATGCTTTGGCTCTTTGTAAAAAACAAGGTTGGGATTACCCCATCTACTCCGATTCTAAAATTGCCATTCTCTGGGTCAAAAATCAAAAAGCAAAAACCAAAATGCTGAAATCAGCTCAAAACAGCGTTCTTTTCGATTTAATCGAACGAGCCGAATTTTGGCTGAAGAATAATTCCTACTCAAACCAAGTGTTAAAATGGGAAACCTCGGCATGGGGCGAAATACCAGCCGATTTCGGAAGGAAATAATTTTATGAAACCCTTAAAAATCGTATTGTTCGATAATTACGATTCCTTTACTCACAATCTTTATCATTTATTAGCAACCACTTTCCCAAATTCCCAAATAACGGTACATCGTAACCACGACCGGCAATTATTTCACCAATCGTTCGATCTGATCATCGGGGGCCCCGGACCATGCACACCTGGAGAAACCGGCATCCTGAAACAACTGTTCGAAACCCGAATCATAGCCGAACGAATCCCCTTTTTGGGAGTTTGCCTAGGTATGCAATTCATCGCCTGGTACTTCGGCATTCCCTTCCACCGTTCGTCAGTACCAATCCACGGCGACGCCATTCCTATCCAACATTTAGGAACATCAATTTTCAACAACCTACCGAATAATTTTCCCGTAGCGCGTTACAATTCTCTTGAGATCAGGGAAAAAGAATTAAAAAACACAGAACTTATAACTCTTGCCACAGAAGAAAAAACCGGTGCTGTAATGGCTCTAAAACATAAATCTCTGCCCCTTTATGGCATTCAATATCATCCCGAGAGTTTCCTTTCAAAATTTGGGAAAGAGATATTGCTGAATTTCCATAATGAAGTATATCAAAAAAATGATTAATAATCTTTCTGTAATACAACTTTCCGAAGAATCCATCAATATACCAACGTTGGATCAGGTGATTGTTCTTGTAGAAAAAAACCAAGGTTGCTTTTTGTTCACCTCGCCCGATAAGGAATTTTCACACATTCGATGGATTGTAGGGTTAAATCCTATCATTACTCATTTTGGAGAAAATATTCAAACCATTGATGGTTTAAACATAGAAGTGTCGCCTTTGGAAGGAATCGATGAAATTATCGAACAATCAACCGTAAATCCCGAATGCCCACTATGGTTAGGTTATATCGGATGGGATTTTAAAGACCGACTTGAAGAACCCGGTCTATTTGCAAGATTATCCGACATATTATTTCCTCCTTGCAGTATGAGCATATACCATCGGGTGATTGTAATTGATTTTCAGACCCAATCGGCTATTCTATACACCCTTGCCTTAAAAAATACTATTAAACAATTCCCGCCAATTATTCTAAAAACTCAAGACATTCCAACCCATTTCAACATATCGAATCTCACAACCAACAAAACGCGTGAACAGTTCATGGCCGATGTTGAGAAAATTCAAGAGTATATTCGCGCAGGCGACATTTATCAGGCCAACCTTACACGAAAAATCGAAACCATATATCAAGGTTCAAAGCTACAAATTGTAAAAAATCTTTTAGAATCGAATACAATTGAATTTGGAGCTTTTTTAAATACAAAATATGGAACAGTAGTCAGCACAAGTCCCGAACGATTTTTCAAAGTTGAGGGTAGAAGAATTTCAACCTTCCCCATTAAAGGTACTGCCCCACGAAGCAATGATGTTACAAGCGACCAAGTCATCGCCGATGACCTACTTTCCGACACCAAAAACCGCCGAGAGTTGGCAATGATTGTTGACCTGCTCAGAAACGATTTAAGCCGAATATGCAAACCGGGAACAGTAATTGTAGAGAATTTTCCACAACTTTTGACGTTAAACAACGTATTTCATCTTCTGGCTGGCATTGTTGGGGAACTTGAAGAAATTTCATTTGAAAAAATCATATATGCTATGTTCCCCGGAGGAAGCATCAGCGGTTGTCCAAAAATCAGAGCCATCCAGATCATCGAAGAAATAGAACAAATTCCCCGAGGAATATACACCGGAACTTTGGGCTACATCAAAAAAAATCATTCCATGGATTTTAACATACTCATCCGTACAGTAATGATTTCGGGAAATAAACTTTGGTTTAATGTCGGAGGCGGAATCACACTCCTTTCCAATCCCGAACAGGAGTATGAAGAAACTTGCCATAAAGCAAAAAACATCCTAAACGCTTTACAAAAAAAATAAAACCCCCACTGTTAAATGGTGGGAGTTTTATATAAAATTTTAAACGCTAGTATTGACCGAATAAACGGCTATACTTTCAATCCTTATTCACTTACCGGACGTACTGAAACGTACGATTTGTCGCCGGCTTTCTTACGAAACTCGACAATACCGTCAGTTAAAGCAAACAAAGTGTGATCTTTCCCCATTCCGACATTTTCGCCGGGATAATGTTTTGTGCCGCGTTGACGAACGATAATGTTACCGGCAATAGCAAACTGACCACCAAAGATTTTAATTCCAAGTCGCTTGCTTTCCGATTCGCGGCCGTTTTTTGAACTCCCTAATCCTTTCTTATGTGCCATGGTTCAAAATTTAAGCGTTAATTTCATTGATTTGAATTTGGCTAAAGTATTGGCGATGCCCGTTGCATTTTTGATACCCTTTGCGGCGTTTCTTTTTGAAAACCAACACTTTATCACCTTTAAGGTGCTTCAACACAGTGGCGGAAACTTTGGCTCCATTAACTACAGGTGTTCCGACCTTTACCTGGCCGTTATTGTCAACTAAAAGTACCCGATCAAATTCAAGTTTGTCACCTTCGTTGCCTTCCAAACGATGAACAAAAATCTTCTGATCTTTCTGTACTTTAAACTGTTGACCGGCAATCTCTACAATTGCGTACATGTTCGTAATCCTTTTTTAGGTTATTAAATTTCGGATTGCAAAGATAATAGCTTTTTTTTGAAAATCAATAATTCTAAAGCAGATTTTAAATTAAAACCTTCAAAATATGCACAAATAAGAAAAGAAAAATTTGTCGGATAGAAAAAATAAGCATATCTTTGCGGTCTCAAAAATAAAAAGGTGAACGTTTAAAATTAGAAAAAAATGAATCAGTACGAAACCGTTTTCATTGCAAATCCCGTTTTATCTGCAAACCAGATGAAGGAAGCGGTAGAAAAATTCAAATCTCTCATCGTTGATAACGGTGGTGAGATTGTGCATGAGGAGGACTGGGGGTTACGCAAATTGGCTTACCCGATCCAGAAAAAGACTACCGGATTTTACCATTTATTTGAATTCAAGGCAAATCCGGAATTCATTCAAAAGCTTGAAATCGAGTATAAACGCGACGAGCGCATTATGCGTTTCCTGACCATAAAACTCGATAAGTATGCGATTGAATACAACGAACGCAAACGTTCGAAAAAAAGCGAAGTAGTTGATCAAACAAAAATGGAGGAATAGACAATGGCAGCAGGACAAAATCAAGGCGAAATAAGATATCTAACTCCGCCAGCAATTGAAATCAAGAAGAAAAAATATTGTCGTTTCCGCAAAAATCGGATTCGCTACATCGATTATAAAGATCCCGAATTCCTCAAAAAATTTGTGAACGAACAAGGTAAAATCTTACCTAGACGGATCACCGGGACCTCGCTCAAATATCAGCGTCGAGTAGCTCAATCAATTAAACGTGCTCGCCATCTGGCTTTGTTACCATTTGTAACTGACTTATTAAAGTAATCTGATAAAACCGGAAGAATCATGGAAGTAATTCTCAAACAAGATATTCCAACCCTAGGCAATAAAAATGATATTGTAACGGTAAAGCCCGGATACGGTAGAAACTACCTAATCCCCAAAGGGTTGGCTATATTGGCTACTCCTTCCTCCATTAAAATGATGGAAGAGATGAAACGCCAACAAGCCCATAAAGAAGCTAAGCTTCGTGAAGCTGCTCAAGAACTTGCAAAACAAATTGCAGCTATCGAAAAAATCACCATTGGCGCAAAAACCAGCACATCAGGTAAAATCTTCGGTTCGGTTAACACCATTCAACTTGCCGAAGCTCTTAACAAAAAAGGATTCAACATCGACCGCAAAAGTATTATTATCGATGGTGACTCCATTAAAGAAGTGGGTAGCTACAGCGCCAAAATCAAACTCTACCGCGACGTTGTGGTTACGGTGAATTTTGATGTCGTATCGGAATAACCTAACTTAATAATTTTTTTAAGGCTGTTCTAAATCAGGACAGCCTTTTTTTGTAATTTAGCCCTAAAGATTGACAATGAACCGTTTTGAAGAAATATTAAATAAATTCTGGGGGTATCAATCTTTTCGACCACTCCAGCTCGATATTATCGAATCGGTTGCTTCAGGTCGCGACACGTTGGGGTTGTTACCAACCGGTGGTGGGAAATCGATTACATTTCAGGTTCCTGCTCTTTCCATGCCCGGAATCTGCATTGTAGTCACACCACTTATTGCACTGATGAAAGATCAGGTTCAAAATCTTAAAGCTAAAAATATTAAAGCGGAAGCAATCTATACCGGGTTAAGCCATTATGAAATTGATACAATATTGAATAATTGTGTTTATGGTAATATAAAATTTTTGTATGTTTCTCCCGAACGCTTAGGAACAGAGATTTTCCGCGCTCGGCTTCCTGATATGAAAGTCAATCTACTTGCTGTTGACGAAGCTCACTGTATCTCCCAATGGGGCTACGATTTCAGACCGGCTTATCTCCAAATTGCCGATATCCGCCATTTGATTCCCGGAGTGCCTGTTTTGGCGCTCACAGCCACTGCCACTGAAGTTGTGGTTGACGACATACAAAACCGTTTACTCTTTAAACAAAAAAACGTATTTCGAAAAAGTTTCGAACGTAAAAATTTAGTTTATTGGGTTAAATACAGCGAAAATAAAGAACAAGATTTACTAAAAATCGTAACAAGGAATCAAAATACCGGTATTGTTTATGTGAGAAATCGAAAAAAAACCAAGCAAGTTGCCGAATTTCTTCAAGAAAACGGAATAAAAGCCGATTACTATCATGCCGGTTTAACTAATGAAATTCGCGACAGCAAACAAAACGCTTGGAAAGATGGGATTACTAAGGTTATTGTTGCCACCAACGCCTTTGGAATGGGAATCGACAAACCCGACGTCCGATACGTGGTTCATCTTGATCTTCCCGATTCGCTGGAAGCCTATTATCAGGAAGCCGGACGTGGCGGCCGCGATGAAAAGGAAGCCCATGCAATACTTTTGTATAATCGTTACGATCGAGCAAAATTACGTCAAAACTTAACCAATAGTTTTCCTGATCCGGATTACATTAAAAAAATTTATGATCTCGTTGGGCAATACTATCAAATTGCTGTTGGCGAAGGAAAAGATCTCTCCTTCAATTTTGAATTGGGCGATTTTATCGCCAAATATCATTTAAACGCCGTTACCACACTGAGTGCTCTGAAAATTCTGGAAATGGAAGGCTATATTGCTCTCACCGAAGAAGTAAATATTCCTCCCAAAGTCCGATTTTTGGTTAGTCGAGAAAATCTCTACGATTTTGAACTCAAAAACATCCAATACGAAGTATTTATCAAACTACTTCTAAGAAATTACAGTGGATTGTTTCACGATTATGTATCCATTGACGAATTTTCCCTGGCAGAAAAATCCAGAACAAGCGTCGAGCTGATTCATGAATATTTGGTAGCGTTGGATAAATTAAAAATCATTGATTTCATTCCCCGAAGGAATAAACCACAATTAATGTTTACTGAAGAGAGATTAGATTCGAAAAGCCTTTATATCTCAAAGGAAAACTACCAATCACGAAAAGAAAACTACCAAACCAAGATAGAGGCAGCCATTCGATATGCAGAAAATCAACACATTTGCCGCAGTCGTCTTCTCTTGGAATATTTCAGCGATCGATCAGCCGACGATTGCAAACAATGCGACGTATGTAGAAATCAGAAAAAGCATTTTTCAGGAAATGAATTCAATCAAATTACACAACAAATCGCTGATTTGCTTAGAGATCAACCTTTATCGCTGCCAACCCTTGTCAACAGTCTGAACCTTCCGGAATCAAAAGTTTTGGAAGTTCTTAAATGGCTTCTCGACCAAAATAAAATTGTGAGAGATAAAAATGGTAATTTTACATCGGCTAAACAATAACTCATGGAACAATCCGAAATTCAGCAAAGAGCCATTGTCGATTTTATTTCGCTTTCGGGCGAATATTGTCAGGTGTGCAATAAACTTTACAAACTCACCCCGAAACAATTTGCCGGATTTTTATTGAGGATTCTTCCTATGTTATACCTTAAAGTACAGCAATTACCCGACTATGACAATTACGATCCTGATATGGTGGAAAAATTTGTCACTGAGGAAGAGTGGAAAAAAATTCAACTGCACTCATCAATTTTATTCGGCAAATATGATCAATATTACGAGAGTGATGTACGCACCAATCAATTCGAACACAAATACATCTCTGAAAACCTGGCCGATATCTACCAAGATTTAAAAGATTTCACCCAACTAGTTGCATTAGGATTGGAAGAAAGTCTGATAGAAGCCATTGGCGAAGTTAAAAAAAACTTTAAGCTATATTGGGGGCAACCCCTGGTGAACAGCCTAAGAGTGTTACATCATCTCTATTTTTCAGAACTCCTATCCGACACCCTTTTGATTGAGAACCCCACAGACGAAACACCAAAATCACTTTTCGATGACTGAAAAACCGCTAAGTCAGGAAGAAATTCTTCAGCTACCGCTCCAATATTTCGAAGGACAGATTTTACTTATCGATTCTATTCCCGATTTAAAAAATGTGATTCAATCCCTACAATGTTCTTCGGTTTTAGGTTTTGACACCGAAACCAAACCTTCGTTTAGAAAAGGACACACGAATAGCGTAGCATTAGTTCAATTATGTGACGGAAAAACCGCATTTCTTATTCGACTGCACCATCGTGAATTTGTGCAACAGCTGCGGACAATTTTTGAAAATCCCTCCATAATTAAAGCCGGAGTGGCAATCCACGACGATCTTAAAGGTCTTAAAAAACTTTATAATTTTGTACCGAATGGATTTGTTGAATTACAAACAATGGCAAAAGAAATGGGATATTCGGAAATCAGTCTAAAGAAAATGACCGCCCGTTTTCTCCATTTCAGAATTTCAAAAAATCAGCAAACCTCCAACTGGAACTCGCAAAACCTCACCCATGCCCAACAAATTTACGCAGCCACTGACGCTTGGGTTTCCTATCTGATATACAACAAATTAACAGAATTAAAAAAGCAAAACCAAAAATAACAGTAGCAACATGAATACAAACTATCCTATTATACGCATCAAAAAAGGAAAAGAAAACGCCGTAAAACGTCGTCATCCATGGATCTTTACCGGAGCCATTGGTTCCAAAGATTCAATAAACGATGGTGATTTGGTCAAAGTTGTTTCTGACGATGGAGAATTTTTAGCCATTGGCCACTACTCCGATGGACCCTCCATTGCCGTGAGAATTATTTCGTTCGATGAAATTGAAATCGAACAAGAATTTTGGAATAATCGATTAGCTGAAGCCTATATACTCCGACAAGCTATTTTGAAAAATCTACCCGAGACAAACGTCTATCGACTGGTACATGGCGAAGGCGACGGATTGCCGGGGCTTATCATCGACATATACAATCAAACAGCAGTTGTTCAATTTCATAGTATAGGTGTTTGGAAAGAACGGGAGAAAATAAAATCCGCGTTAATAAACCTATTGGGCAAAGATTTAAAAACAATTTATAATAAAAGTGAATCCACGATGCCCAACGCGTACAAAAGCGAAATAATAAATGAATTTTGGATGGGAGCCGACACCAATGGCATTGTTTCAGAATATGGATTAAAATTTCTTGTAGATTGGGAAGAAGGCCAAAAAACCGGCTTTTTTATTGATCAACGCGAAAATCGTCGGCTTGTACAACAATACTCCGACGGGCGAAAAGTTTGTAACATGTTTGGTTATACAGGCGGATTCTCCGTATATGCCATGGCCGGGAATGCAAAAAGCGTTGATACGGTTGACATTTCCAAATCGGCAGTAGAAAAATCGACACAAAACGTAAATTTAAACTTCCCTAACATTTCATCCCACCGAGCGATTGTGGCTGACGGATTCGATTTTCTCGACGACTGTTCGAATAACTCCTACGATTTAATTATTCTCGATCCTCCGGCATTCGCTAAACACTATAACACTTTGGAAAATGCGCTAAAAGGCTATCGACGGTTGAACCAAATGGCACTGGAGAAAATTTCGCCCGACGGTATATTATTCACCTTTAGCTGTTCACAAGCCGTCAGTGTTCAAGAATTTCGCAAAACCATTTTTGTAGCAGCGGCTCGTGCCGGACGGAAAGTGCGGATTCTTCACCAACTGTCACAACCTGCCGATCATCCGATAAATATTTTTCATCCAGAAGGCGAATATCTAAAAGGACTTGTACTTCACGTGATATAGTTCCTAAAGCATCCGGATTATCTCATCACGAGCCGGACCGGTGGAAACGTAGGTGATTGGAACCCCAATGGTTTTCTCAATAAAACTTTTAAATCGGAGCAAATTTTCAGGAAGAGAATCAGATTTTCTTATGTCTCTAATAATGGTTTTCCATCCTGAAAATTCCACATATACGGGCTCAATGAGTTCTTCAATACTAAAGGGCACGCGATCCGTGTTTTGATTGTTTACCTTATAATGCGTACACACTCGAATAGTATCGAATGAATCCAACACATCGGCTTTGGTTAAAATGATTTGTGTGACTCCACTGAGCATGACCGAATATTTCAAAGCAACCAAATCGAGCCAACCACACCGACGAGGACGTCCGGTTGTACTACCATATTCATGGCCAATTTCTCGTAGTCTTTGTCCCACTTCATTGGTTAATTCTGTAGGGAAAGGCCCCCCTCCTACTCTAGTGCAATATGCCTTTACGATTCCGATTACTTCACCAATCATCGACGGGGGAACGCCCATTCCTGTACAAGCCCCCCCGCAAATGGTGTTTGAAGAAGTAACGTATGGATAGGAACCAAAATCGATATCAAGCATTGCCCCCTGCGCACCTTCAGCTAAAATCTTTTTGTCTTCATACGCTAATCGGTTGATTTCATATTCCGAATCGATAAATTCGAACTGTTTAAGTTTTTCAATCGAAGCAAAAAAATCAGCTTCACGCTTTTCAAGGTCGTAAGTGTCTTTTACATTGCTCAGTAAATGTTCGTATTTGGCTCGAGCATTCCGGTAAATTTCTTCGATTTTTCCCGATTCAATATCACCAACCCGTATTCCATCACGACCAATTTTATCGCGATATGCAGGTCCAATTCCTTTCAATGTACTTCCGATTTTTGCTTCCCCTTTACTAGCTTCACTAACAGCATCCAAGAGCGGATGAAAGGGTAGAATCAAATGTGCCTTCCGGCTGATTTTTAGTGTTTCATACGGACGAATGCCGGAATTTTCTAATCCTTCAATTTCTCTTCTAAAAATCACAGGATCAAGAACAACACCATTGGCAATGATATTCAGTTTTCCTGGATGAAAAATTCCGGATGGAATTAAATGTAAAATATGTTTTTTCCCCTCAAACTCCAAAGAATGTCCTGCATTGGGGCCACCCTGGAATCTCACCACAACATCATAATTGGGTGTTAATACATCCACACCTTTTCCCTTACCTTCATCTCCCCATTGAAGACCAAGTAATACATCTATTTTTCTCATTCAGTGATTTATAATTAAAACTCCGTTTTCTGTATTTTCTGCTTCGAAAATACAAAAAAATCTTTCTGCCGGAAAGTCAAAACGTAAATATTAACTGATTACCTCGAATAAAACGTAATACCTAATCCCAAAGTGACGAATAACGGTAAATCTTTCACCGGTGGCAGAATAAATAGCGAAAATTTGGTTGTTGCCGGTGGTGCTAATCTACTCATAGTTGCCGAAAAATTGGAAAACTCTAAATCAAAACCAAACCCTCCGCCACTAAATGAGGCTGTTGTATTAAAATCATCGGTAGTGGTAGTCATGGGATAAGGAGATTGCATTTCTACTGTAGTTTTAGTAGAACTCATGTTAAGGATTAAAGACGGACGGTATTTAAACGTTAGAGCAATACCTTTCCAGTTGCCTTCATCAATAAATTTTCCTAAACCAATGGTGTATCCTAAAGTCCCATATATAGGAAACGAGGTATTAAGTGTTGAAAGATTTATTTTTACCAACGATTCATTAGTTTCAAATGAGTAATAATATACCAACATATCATACCCAAATCCATAACAGAAATTATTCCATGTAGATAGTCCTGTTTTGAATGTTGGAATTTTTAAATTATACCATGTATAAGATACTGAAACGCCTCCACCATAACCATTGACTTCCATGTTATCAAAATCTTGTAATTTTAAATTAAAATAGGTGCCCGATAAAAGAATTGATTCACTCTTAATCTTCCCTCCACGTCTAAGCCACTCTTGCCGAATGTTTTCTGATGGGTCGGCTTTTTCAACCACAAAACCAAATCCATCCTTAGCATTGACGGTAATAGCCATGTTTGGATCTACCGGACGTCTGACAACCTTTTCATCTAATCCAAGCTCTTTCCCTTCAACTAATTTTATGGAAACATATTTTGGATCAAATCCAACTTCAAAGACATAATTTTCATTCGGACGAGCCTTCAATGAATATTCATTTATTCCACGGGATTGAGTTGCAACCTTGATTTTTATGGGCTCAGAAAAGTCGTGTTCGATTTCAACCCCCAGTTCAGCATTAGGTTTTAAGGTTAAATTAATATCCTTTAACGATATGAGGATTACTGCGTTTTTTATTCTTTCTTTCGTCTGAGGATGATCAACTCTTTTAAATTTGATAGTTACCGCACTTTCAGCGGAGGTCATGTAAAAAAGAATGATGGTGAAGAGAAAAATACGTTTCATGTCAATTTGATTTTGGTTAGATTTTTATATAAAGGTACATCATAATCTTTCATTAGTCAAATTTTCACACAAATATCTTACAATAAAAACAATCGAATTACAATATTGATTATCATGATATTAAAAGGCTATTCGTCGTCAAGAATCATCATTTCATTAAATTTTCACACTTTGTTAACAAAAAAAAGAAAGCCAAAGTCGTTAAAAATTGTTAAATTAGTAGGTTAAAACATTATTGTGTGGGTAAATATGTAAAAAAAATAGTTATACTAACGCTTGTTTTTTTATCAGTAAACTCAGTGATTGGGCAAGTTTTAAAGGATATTTCTCCAGAACGTAAGGCTCAATTCGATCAACTCATGAATATGGCTGATAATGCCAAAACTGCAGGTGATTTGAAAGGTCGTGCACTCAATTTGGCAAAAGCTGCATTCATTGTATGGGAAAGCAACCGTTTGTTCGATGCAGTTGACCTTTTCCAAGAGGCAGCTGACTTGTTAAAAAAAGTAGGCGATTATCCTAATCTAAGAAGCGTTTACACTAACCTGGGGGTTTTATACTCCGATATGCAAGATATTGATAAAGCCAGGAATTATTTTGATTTAAGTCTTGAAATAAGTCGAACATTGGGGCAAAACGAGCAGATTGCCTCCGGAATCATTGACATTGCATACATATTAGCAGCCTTAGGCAAATACGATGAATCAAATGGAAAATTGACTGAAGCCCTGCAAATCGCCACTATGCTTAATAATCAAAAACTATTGCTAAACATCTATGGGTTGATGGCTTCCAATTATCGGCTAATGGGCGATAAAAACAAAGCAAGCGAATACGAAAACAAATATAACGCCCTCTACACCAAAACCCAGGAAGACTTGGTTAAACGGGATTATGAACAACGCGAAGTAAAGAGTCTTGCGGAAATATCAAGAACACGAGAACAACAACGGTTACAGGAATTGGAACTAAACCTTAAAAAATTAATGCTACAATCGGCACAAGATAGCTTAAGCATTGCAATGGAAGAGACCCGCCAAAAACAACTAAGAATTCAATTACTGGAGCAGGAGAACGAACTTCGACAAGCAAAACTTATAGCACAGGAGTTAAAACAGCGGGAAGCTGATGCCCTTCTAAAACATCAACAGGCAATGCAACAACAGCAGCGTATAATTCTTATTTTTACCGTTACTCTATTGATTGTTTTTCTGATATTTGGGATTTTCCTATACCGTAGAAATGTAGAAAGACGTCGTATCAATCAACAACTTGAATTGCAAAACAAAGAAATATTAGAAAAAAGCGAAGAACTAGCCACGGCGTTAACTAAGATTGAGAAGCAGAACAATCAAATCATGCAAAGTATCAACTATGCAAAAGGAATTCAGCAAGCCATGGTTCCACCACCGGAATCTCTCAAGGCTTTCTTTCCCGAATCTTTTGTCTTCTGGCAACCACGCGATGTTGTTAGTGGCGACTTCTATTGGTTTAAACCCATAGACAGCAAATTCGACCTCAAGAAAATTTTTCATTACGAGCGAACGATAATCTCAAGAAACGATAACTATGAAAAAATCAGAGAAACCGACCGATTACTGATCGCCGCCGTTGACTGTACCGGTCACGGTGTGCCCGGAGCATTTATGTCGATGATTGCCAACAATATTTTGGAGGAAATCACCAATAAAGGCATTTCCCGTCCAGAAATGATTCTAGAACAACTTCACTTTGGAGTGCAAACAGCTCTTAAGCAAAACGTTACAGGTAATAAAGACGGTATGGACATTGCCCTATGCTTAGTGGATAAAAAAAGCAAAAAACTGGTTTATGCCGGCGCCAATAACCCGTTGATTTATATCAAAAACGGAGAAATATTCCACATTAAAGGAACCGCTGCACCAATCGGAGGGGCGCAAAACACAATTTCAAACTATGAAACCCATGAAATCCCTCTCGATGAACCTGCAGTCTTCTACATCTTTTCCGACGGTTTTGTAGATCAATTCGGAGGTCCCGATGGGAGAAAATTTATGATTAAAAAGTTTAGGGAACTGCTATTCGAAATTCACCAGTTGCCGTTCTCCGAACAGGAAAATCTTCTCAGGGTTACATTCGAAGGATGGAAAGGAGATCGATACCAACAAATTGACGACGTGCTGGTTATCGGATTTAAAATCGATTTTAATGAAAATGCCCAGGAACATTTGGAAGAACAGAGCATAATTCCTCAACAAAATCAAATCTTTTAAACAAATTATTGCTTCCAATGTTTCATAAATGTAACTACTTACAACACTATTTTACTAAAAAAAACGTATCTTTAAACGCTGTTAAACACCTAAATTCAAAAACATGAAAAAGTTAATCTTCACCCTTGCAGGACTTGTTGCATTCGTAAGCATCATAGCCCAACCGGTATCCGACAATGCAGTTATACCGGTATCTGTAACCCTCAACTCAATACTCCGCTTAAATGTTGTTTCCGGCGGAAACATTGAGTTCGTTGTTAACACATTGGATCAATACGAAAATGGGATCGCTAATACTACCCGTTACACAACAACATTTACAGTGGCTTCATCTATCGACTTTGATGTTGACCTCTATGCACAAGATGCCCAACTTATAGGTTCCGGTAGTTCTTCAAACACAATGCCGTTAAATAACATAGGATATGTTCTTGAAGCAACTGGAACCGGAACGGTTAGTGCTACTGGAAATTATTCGCTTGCAGGAGGTAACGTTTCTCCATCTGCTTTACAAGCTCTTAGTAGTTCTATTACTGAAATTATAAGTAGCATTCCTGTTCCCGCAGGAGCTGGTGGAGCAGGAGATGTTAATCAAAACCGATTTGAAATTCAATGGGAGCTTGGAACTCAAACACCCCCCTTAAACTCAACATCATTGCTGCGTCAAAGTTTAACGGCTGACCGTTATACTACCAACGTTTTTCTTGTTTTGAGACCCCGTGAATAGATTTATAGCCTGCCTCAGAAGGGGCAGGTTATTCATCTTTACCTAAGCCTATGTTCCGAAAAAAACTTTGGATAACTTTGTTTTATACTTTTGTCATTCTCCCATTTGCATTGTCGGCGCAAAACAATGTCACATCAAGAATTTACATTGTTCGGGGGTCGAATGTGGTATTTAATTTTAGCAACTACAGTCGATATGCCAATGGAGTGTCGTTGGAACGATTTACTCATTTGAGACTCTATTTTAACGATACCATCACCGGGGGGATTCCGAATCCTTCCGGAACCGGATGGGCATTAAAAGTTCGCTCAGTACAAAACAATATTTCCGGAGATATGTGGGGAAATGTTCTGAGCCTTAGCACTATTCAAATTAGAGCTCATTACAACGGTTCGGATTTCGGACCTTTTACATTGACCAACATAGATCAAACAATCGTAACAGGACCGGATTTACTGTCTTTTAACGGCATCGTTGAAATTAGTTATGACTGTGGGACATTGCCAACTAATAACTTAATCAACCAATTGCCCGATGTTTACTTGCTAGATCTTGA
>DAOTAV010000002.1:0-33279 GCA_035382785.1 Salinivirgaceae bacterium
AAATAATATCAACTCACCTCCATTATTCGAGTTCTAATGACAATTTTGGGTTTAAATATTCAATGGCTTCAGTATATCTTTTTTGAAGCGACAATGAATTGGCTATGTTGAAATAGTTTTGTGCCATTCGAACACTGTCTCCGGCAATTTTATAGTTGTTCATGGCAAGATAAAAATATTCTAAACTGCGGGTATAATCGCCTACATCAGTTAAAAAACTGCCGATTAGAGTTTGAACTCTCCCTAAATTACTTGGATCCTTCAAATCTTCATACATAGTTAGCGATTCGATCATTTTCTCGATAGCTTCCTTTGTGCGTCCCATCTGTTTTAAAACCATACCCACATTTGACAACCGTATGGCCATTTCTTCCGGCGATTTTTTTTCTACAGACAAATCGTAGGCTTTTTCGTAAAATTGCAATGCTTTTTGATAGTCTTTGGTGTAATAATAAATATTACCGATGTTGTTTATGGTGTTTGCAATGTTGTTTGGGTCAAATTGTTCTTTAATTTTTAAGGAGCGTAGGTAGTATTCAAGAGCTTTATCGTAAATCGATAGTTTCTCGAAGTGATACCCGATGTTGTGTAATGTTTTGGCCTGGCTTGCAAAGTTTCCGTTTTTTTCTGCTTCAATAGCTGATTTTTCAAGATATTCGATTGATTTATCGGTTTCTCCTAAAATGTTATAAACAAGTCCCAAATTGTTGTAGATAGCTTCGATTCCATCGTGGTTGTCGGTTTTTTGATAGATTTCAAGTGCTTTTTCATACCATTGTAATGCTTCGTTAGGTTGATTTTTCTTCAGATAGATATTCCCCTTCAATTTTACCAAATTACCTTTTATTGTTGAGGCTCGCGATGGTAGTCTTTCCAAAACATCATCAAGAACATATAGGGCTGAATCAAAATTTCTCGATTTGAAATATTGATTTGCGAGGATAAATCCGGTCTCAGCTTTTTTTTCGCCTTTTTGCGAGCGATATACTGTATTCAGGCTGTCTAAGTTTTGCCCATTGAGCCCCTTTAATCCACAAAAACAGGAAATCGTTATGATAATAATTGCTAAGTAACTTAATTTCATAATGCTAATTTAATTTGGATTAAAAAGTGAATCTATTTCCGATATTTTCCCGTCGTTTGGAGCCGGCTTAAGCCCAATAGAGCGAATGATAATGTTATATAAATTTAGATTCAATAGCGGTGGATTCAGATAATTTTTTCTGAAAGCCGGGCCAATGGCGTAAAATATTCCCCACATTTCTGGGTAAATGTTATCATAGCCATGTGTTCCTCCGGTGTATTTTTGCGATATGGTGTCGAATCCGACATTATAGCCTAAATCTGCTGCAATCAAAATTGGTAACACTCTTTTATTTTTTCCGAAATGAATTCGGTCAGGTATCTGATTCCTATGCCAGGCTTTTATATTAGGCACGGTTTGTAACTGCTTTAAAATAGAATCCTCGTAACCCTTTACCGTTGAAAGGTTTAAAATGGGACTTCCTCCTGTAACCAGTGCTATATTGGATGTATCAATAAGTTCTGATAGATTGATATATTTTTGTGGTGAAATATCGGCCATTCCATGGTCAGAAACTACAATGAAATTAATTTGTCGGGCAATGGGAAGTTGATTTAGTCTTTGAATGAATACTCCTATTAAACTATCGAGCTTTGAGACCACTGAAAAAGTTTCGGAGGCAGTGGCTCCAAAATTATGAGCGGCTTCATCGGGTTGATGGTAATAGACAGCGATAAGTTTTGGACGTTTTTTGGTAGGTAGTGTTAACCAATGTATCACTGTATCAATGCGGGCTTCAAATGAAATATTTTCCTGGTAGGTTTTCCAATACGACGGGCGAATACCTTGAATAGGGGCCTCAGAACCAACCCAGAAATACGTAGCCGATAGTATCCCTTGTTTTTCTGCTGTAACCCAAAAGGGTTCTCCTCCATAAAATTTCTCGTTTTCAACATCCTTTCTGGAACTCGTTGAGTAGATCCCTAACTCAGAGTCCCAAAATCGATTATCGATAATACCATGATTATCCGGATAAAGCCCCGTAGCCATGCTATAGTGATTTGGGAAGGTTTTGCTTGGAAAACAAGGTATAAACCCCTCAGCAGCAACTCCATAGCGTGCTATAGAATCGAGTGTTGGTGTTCGGGCTAATCGTGGATAATCGTATCTAAATCCATCAAGGGATAAAACCACCACATATTTGTCGCTTGTTTGAGGAGAGTAACACCATAATATCAATAAAAGTGTCGCTATACCTACAACAATTAACATGTTTTTAGCGATGAAATATTTCTGAATCATCCAAACAAATTTTTCATAAAATTAACCTTTTTTAAAAAAAAAATCGTCACATTTTATTCATAACTTTGCCATAAAAACGATGATTCTAGATTTTATTCTTTTAGCAATTGGGTTGCTGATTACAATCGCAGGGGCAAATTGGTTGATTGATGGTTCAATCTCGCTTGCTCGTCGCTACCATGTCTCTGAATTAGTCATCGGTCTTACAATTGTTGCGATCGGAACCTCAGCTCCCGAATTAGTGGTAACCGTTATGGCTTCCTTTGATGGATCTACCGATTTAGCCGTGAGCAACATTCTTGGCAGTAACATCGCTAATATTTTGCTTATTTTGGGACTTTCCTCAGTAGTTTTTCCTCTAACTATAAAAACAAGCACCAAATGGAAAGAAATCCCATTTAGCCTATTGGCTGTAGTTGTCTTGTTAGTTTTGGTGCTCGATTCAAGGTTGAATCAACATGGCATGCCAAGCCAAATTTCCCGGGCCGATGGAATTATTTTGCTTTTATTTTTGGCAATATTTTTTGTCTATTCCTTCGAAATGATGAGGCAGAACACATCGGTAGGTGATCTTACTCCCAAATATTCGCTTTCAAAAAGCATTCTTTTTATTTTCTTGGGAGTACTTGCATTATTTGGCGGTGGAAAAACATTAGTTTATGGAGCAACAGAATTTGCCCAAAAAGCAGGAATTAGTTCTCGCATTATAGGTTTGACAATTGTCGCAGTGGGAACTTCTTTACCGGAACTTATTACTAGCATTGTTGCTGCTTTTAAGAAAAATTCCGATATAGCTGTAGGCAATGTTGTTGGTTCAAATATTTTCAATATTTTTTTAGTGTTAGGAATTTCAGCTACCATTCATCCGATTGATTTCCCCAATTCATCATATTTCGATATTGCTACCACAATATTTGCCACATTGATTCTTTTTACTTCAGCAATCTTCTTCGGAACAAATATTATCCGCCGGATAGAAGGAATATTTTTTTTATTGCTCTACGGGGTTTATCTAAGTTTATTGATTATTTTGTAATAAAAAACAAATTTTATTTTTAGGAACATCCCAAAGCAGTTGACAGCACGATCTTTCGGTCTGTAAAATCACAAAAACTTAATATTGAGAATTAGCGGGGTAGAAAAACTTTCTGTAAATTTAGCACTTGAAAATCCAAAATATCAACAATGGAAAAATTATCAAAATTGCAACCCACTGAATTGTGGCACTATTTTGAAGAAATATGCAATGTGCCGCGTCCCTCGAAGAAAGAGGAAAAAATTATTGAATATCTCAAAAATTTTGGAACAAAACATCGCCTCGAAACGAAGGTTGATCAAGCCGGCAATGTATTAATTAGCAAGCCGGCTACACCCGGTTGGGAAAACAAACCTACTGTGGTTTTACAAAGTCACATGGATATGGTTTGTGAAAAAAATTCCGATGTAAAACACAACTTCGACACCGATCCAATAATTCCTGTCATCGACGGTGAATGGGTGAAAGCTTCGGGAACTACCTTAGGAGCTGATGATGGCATTGGTATGGCAGCTCAATTAGCTATTCTTGCCGCAGATAACATCAAACATGGCCGCATTGAGTGTCTTTTTACTGTTGACGAAGAAACCGGATTGACCGGTGCTTTTGCTTTGGAATCCAGTTTCTTTACCGGAAAAATTCTACTAAATCTTGACTCGGAAGACGATAACGAGATTTGTATAGGATGCGCCGGTGGAATTGATACCGTAGCAATCATGAAATATAAAACGAAAAGTGCTCCCTCGAATAGTGACGCTTTTCAACTAGTTGTTTCCGGTTTAAAAGGCGGACATTCAGGAGAAGATATCAATAAGGGATTAGGCAACAGCATTAAGATTGCCACTCGTTTTCTGCTGTTGGCTCAAAAACAATTCGACATTCGAATTTCTAATTTCGATGCCGGCAATTTACGCAATGCCATTCCAAGAGAAGCCAAAGTCGACTTTTGCATCGATAAAAAGTTTACTAATAATCTGGCACTATTGTTAGACCGTTTTTCAAACAATGTAAAAAAGGAATTAAAAACCACTGAGCCGGATCTAAAAATTGAGATTATCAAAATCAAAAAACCAAAAGAAGTTATCAATCGAGATTCTCAAACTAGGCTTTTGCATGCTTTACACAGTGTTTGGCATGGTGTAGTGGAAATGTCGCGCGATATACCCGGTCTTGTTGAAACATCCACCAATTTAGCCTCCGTGAAGTTTCTCGAAAAAGACAAAATTGAGATAACAACAAGCCAGCGGAGTTCTGTTGACTCTCAGAAAAGAGCCATAGCTCAAACCGTTGCTTCAACTTTTTATCTGGCCGAAGCTAATGTGAAGCACTCCGAAGGATATCCGGGCTGGACGCCAAACGTGGAAAGTCCATTACTCAAATTGGCTGTTGAAAAATATGAATCACTTTTCGGTGAAAAACCTGTGGTACGGGCTATTCACGCCGGATTAGAGTGTGGTCTGTTTCTAGAAAAATATCCGGACTTAGATATGATTTCCATCGGTCCAACTTTGCGGGCAGTTCATTCACCCGATGAGCGAATCCATATTCCTTCCACCGAAAAATTTTGGAAGTTTCTCTTGGCGATAATTCAAGGTGTTTAATTGTCGGAAAACTTTAATTGATAGTCCTTGCCAATCCTTCGGTAAGGACTTTTTTATTTATCTTTTTTACTGAAAGTTGGCGAGGAAGCAAATCGCTTAAATATTACGGTTTCGATAGTTTAGTAGAGAACATTTCTTCTCGTTTTTATAATTCTTAAAATCAAGATTTACAGTTAAATTCCCAAGGTAGATAAACAAAAAACAGCCGTAGATTTGACGGCTGTTGGAACATAATAAAAGTAATTTGATGGGTTATTTGTGTGCAATATATTTATATTCTTCATCCGAAATATCGTCAACGTAATAATAAATAGGATTTACAGGGTCATTATTTTTTCGAACTTCATAATGTAGGTGTGGCCCGGTTGAGACCCCTGTGTTCCCAACAAATCCAATTAATTTACCTCGTTTGATTTTGTCACCTACACGAACAACAAAACGTTGAAGATGAGCATAAATAGTGCTATACCCAAATCCATGATCAATCAGAACTCTGATACCGTAACCATTATCCCAACCGGTAGCGATTACAACACCATCACCGGTCGCATATACCGGTGCTCCGGGTAATGCAGCATAGTCAATTCCTGTGTGGGATTTGTAAACTCCATAAACTGGATGGAAACGTCCTCCAAAATAATCTGAAATTCTGAAATAATCTGAGCGACGCATCGGACAAATACCCGGAACCGATGAAAGATATCGAATCTTCTCTTCGCCTAATGATTGAATATCGTCGAACGATTTTTGCTGAATATGTATTTGATTTTCTAACATATCGGCCTTTTGGGTAATTCGAGAAAGAAGTTGGCCATTTTGTAGCACCTCAAATTTACGATACCTATCAGTTCCCCCAAAACCGGCCTGGCGAATAGTTGCGGGAAGTGGTGCCAATCCTACATATAGACGATACAGAATATCATCCTTTTCCTCGATAGTTGCTAGTAGTTTTGAATGGTTTTCAAGTTTACCCTCAATGGAGATTAATTTGTCTATAAGCAGGGAAGTTTCAACTTTTTTAATATTAGATACTGAAGAAATGGGAAAAATTGTAGCTATCGAAAAAAGAACAATGGCAATCACAAGGGCCACCCCAAGATATCTCCCGATTTTCTTCAGCCTTTGCTTTATTGTTGGGCGATAAGAAACGTAGGTCAAACTATCTGGATCAAAAATGTACTTCTGCGCCATTATCTACATGTTGAAAAATAAATTATCCTTTAACAATTCGTTAACGTTTGCAAATATACTTTTTTTTTCATTAAAAGCAAAAAATTAAGTCAATTTTTGATTAAACTGTTATTCAATATGATAAATAAACTTATTTTTTTGAATAAAAATAAGAACCTCTTTGTGTGTCAATATGGCACCCTGTCGAACCGTTGACAATGCCAAAAAGGCAGTGTTTCGCTAAAAATATCATTTTTAAATCAATGAATGGATCATACTTTAAAAAAAATACTGCCAGATGGTTCATAGATAGGGTGTGGCTAAACATTTGTTTCGTAAGATAAGAATTTAAAAGTTTATTATTATGAATCTGAATCAATTTACCATAAAAGCACAGGAAGCTGTTGAAAAAGCTCTGCTTAAAGCAAACGAGCTTAGTAACCAAGCCATTGAGCCGGCTCATATTTTATTTGGATTGTTGAATGTTGAAAACAGTATTGTTCCCCGACTTATTGAAAAGACCGGCGGAAACGCACGAAAAGTAATACCTGTGGTAGAATCGATGCTACACAGTTATCCGAAAGTAAAAGGCGGGGAGGCATATTTATCGAACGAATCTCAAAAAGTGCTGCTCGATGCCGTAGAACTCGCTAAAAAAAACAAAGATACCTACGCTTCGCTTGAGCATATCTTGCTTGCGTTGGTTCGACAAAAGGGAGAGGTTTCGCAAATGCTCCGTGACAGCGGCCTTGAAGCCGAAGCTTTGGAAAAAGCCATAGCGGAAATGCGTAAAGGAAGCAAAATCAATTCACAAACTGCCGAAGATACATACGAAGCGCTTGAACGATACTCTGTAAATCTAAACCGAATGGCTTCTTCTGGAAAACTCGATCCGGTCATCGGTCGTGATGAAGAGATTCGTCGTATTCTTCAAATTTTATCGCGACGAACGAAAAACAATCCGATTTTAATTGGTGAACCTGGTGTTGGAAAAACGGCTATAGCGGAAGGGTTAGCTCATCGTATTGTAAAAGGCGATGTTCCTGAAAATTTACGGACAAAGCAAATTTACTCCTTAGATATGGGAGCTTTGATTGCCGGAGCAAAATATAAAGGAGAGTTTGAGGAGCGATTAAAAAGCGTTATTCGTGAGGTGATTGAATCGGATGGCGAAATCATTCTTTTCATCGATGAAATCCATACTTTAGTTGGGGCCGGGAAAAGCGAAGGTGCTATGGATGCCGCTAACATCTTGAAACCCGCATTGGCTCGTGGCGACCTTCGTGCCATTGGTGCAACTACCTTGAACGAGTACCAAAAATATTTTGAAAAAGACAAAGCCCTTGAACGTCGATTCCAAATAGTGATGGTTGACGAACCTGACGTTCAAAGCGCCATTGCGATTTTGCGAGGGCTCAAAGAAAGGTACGAGAATCACCATAAAGTTCGGATAAAAGATGAAGCCATCATTGCTGCCGTTGAATTCAGCCATCGCTACATTAGCGAGCGATTTTTACCCGACAAGGCTATTGACTTGATGGATGAAGCTGCATCAAAACTTCGAATAGAGATTAATAGTTTACCTGAAGAGATCGATCAATTGCAACGACAAATTATGCAATTGGAAATTGAACGCGAAGCTGTTAAACGCGAGGGGCTTAAAGATCGTATGCAGGAAATTGAACAGCGTTTGTCAAATTTGAATGAAGAACTCCGTGCTCAAAAATCTCGTTGGGAATCCGAAAAAAAATTGATTGATGAACTGCAGAATTGGAAACAGACCATCGAGATGCTTCGGTTTGAGTCGGAGAAAGCCGAACGTGAAGGAGACTATGGTAAAGTTGCTGAAATACGATACGGTAAAATACGCGAAGCCGAAAATAGAATTTTAGAAATTGAGCGTAAAATTAAAGAAATTCAGGGCGATCGACCCATGATCAAAGAAGAGGTTGATGCTACTGATATTGCTGAAGTTGTTTCTCGTTGGACAGGAATCCCTGTATCTAAAATGTTGAGTTCGGAGCGTGAAAAATTGCTTCGTATGGAGGAGGAGTTGAATAAACGAGTTGTGGGTCAAGATGAAGCCATAGGTGCAGTCTCCGATGCCGTACGACGTAGCCGTGCCGGACTACAGGATTCCAATCGTCCCATTGGTTCGTTTATTTTTATGGGACCAAGCGGGGTGGGTAAAACGGAACTTGCTAAAGCTCTTGCCGAACAGTTGTTTGACAACGAAGCTCAGTTGACTCGTATTGATATGAGTGAATATCAAGAACGCCATTCGGTTAGTCGTTTGATTGGGGCTCCTCCTGGTTATGTGGGATACGATGAAGGGGGACAACTAACAGAAGCTGTGCGCCGGAAACCATATTCAGTGATCCTTCTTGATGAGATCGAAAAGGCACACCCGGATGTTTTCAACATTCTGCTTCAAGTGCTTGATGATGGACGATTAACCGATAACAAAGGGCGTACGGCTGACTTCAGAAATACCATAATCATCATGACTTCTAATCTAGGAAGTCATTTGATTCAGGAATACTTTAAATCAGATGCAAACGGTTCTTTGAATGAAATGAGAGAAAAGCTTCATCCGCAGTTACTGCGGTTGCTTATGCAAACCATTCGACCGGAATTTGTAAACCGTGTTGACGAAATCATTTTGTTTACACCGCTCTCCCCCGAAACAATGAAGGAGGTTGTAAAAATTCAGTTTTATCGTTTGGCAAAAACTTTGGCTAAGAACAAAATCGATATTACCATCACCGATCGTGCCATTGAACATTTTGCAAAAATTAGCTACGATCCCGTGTTTGGGGCAAGACCTGTTAAACGCAATTTGCAACGTCTTTTGATGAACGATCTGGCGCGCGAGATTATCGAATTGAAAGTTCACTCACAATCCAAAATTGTTGTTGATTTTGACGGTGAAAAAATATTTTTTGAGAATCGTATGTAGTTCGATAAACATAAAAAAAGGCTGCGATTCAGCAGCATTTTTTTATATAGGTTCAACACTTATATCAATTTTTATCATCTGTTTATACCGGTTTCCGGCGGCTTCCATATCGCGGTCGCCTTTTTTATAGTTCCAGATAACTTTCACTTTGCCTCTCTCGCTAAGTTTTTCCAACAAAAACATCAGCTTTGTTAATTGTTTTGCCGTGCTTGTTGAGTAATACTCCAAATTAAATCGAAATACAGTCTCAGGGTTTGGGTCGTCAATATAGAGGTTCATCCACTCGAAAATAGTACTGAAAAATCCTACCGCATCCTCGGGTAGGCTTTTTTGGGAAATTTCAAAAATACCCTTTGATGGATCTAAAATTACTCTAGGAGAATCTTCGGTTTCTTCAATAAAAAGTGGATATAACATAGCAATATGATTTTTTGAATTATTAATTAATTACAATTTCGAAACTATCATCCTCCACTGCAGGTATGGATATCATAGTAAAATCTAATCCAGTAAGTTTTGCATAACGTTTTCCGTTTTCAAGCATGTCGATATCATCGTGGTGATAGTACCATAAAATCCGTACTTTCGCTGGGAATTCCTTGAGTATCAAAAAAAGTTTAGATAATTGTTTAGAAGATGATGTATTATAATACTCTAACTCAAAACGAAAAGTTGTAACCGGTTTTGGTTTTTTAACATACTCTAGCAACCATTCAAATAACGGCTTATAAAAATCGTGTGCATCTTCCGGAAGTGATCGCCCGCTTATGATAAATTCATCCAAATCTGTGTCCAGAACAATTTTCGGTGTATCTTCTTTTGCGTTGATAATTAAGGGCTTCATAATTCTTGACTATCTACGGTAACCTTAAAAGTGAAAAATAACTTTTCGTCGTCAACCGGATGAAAACCATATTCGAGTTTGTTATTTGATTTCATTCGCAGTTCGATTAAACCCAATCCCGATTCTTTTGAATTGTCGATTTGAAAATCGAATAAGCAACTGTTGTAGTAATCGTTTAATTGCTCATGATTTAAACTGTTGACGTATTCAATTTTTTCAATTAAGGGCTTTTTAGCATTGATTAAAATGTAGTTTCCTGTATTTAAAATGTATTGGCTATTTTTCCTGTTGATAAAGAATATTCCTTGGTTACCGTCCTTATCGGAAGCCTTAATGCCATGTTTTACAATATTTTGAAGCATTTCAACCATTAGATTGAATACAACACGCTTCAAACGTCCCAGGCCGGCCATCTGGTTTTCAATGATATTTAAAAGATTGATTAAACTTTCCTGATTAAATAGACCATTGAAAATGATTTGCACTCCATTTTGTCGTAATAGTTGGTGGAGCAAGAAAATATTGTCAATCTGAACAAGGTCAGTATCGTTTGGAACTTCTCCTTCTTCCTGTGGGGTAATACAGGTGTGAAAATAGAAATAACTGTAATCGTTGTTGATTGGATGGAAATGATACGAAACGTTGTTGTTTGATTTTCTGGCAATTTCAATTAATCCTAAACCGGCTCCCCCTTTGGAGGATAGTTCGTTTTCCAGCAATACCGATTTATAATAGATTTTTAATTCTTCTGGGGTTAAACTTTTTATTTTTTTCAAAAGCCCTTCCACATGGGCTATATTGGCATTATGAATGAGATTAACTGTAGTGATGAAGTAATTTCCTTCTTTTTGTTCAATAGCAAAAAAACCTTGATATTCGTCGTCCGGATCTTGGTGGCGGGTGATGTTTTGAAGGCTTTCCACCATGATGGAAAACACTCGTTTTTTTATCTTGGCCGATTCTCCCGTTCGATTCATGTTGATTTCGGCCAGCATAATGATTAAATCAGTAATTTTTTGTGTAAACTGGCCATGATATACGTAACTCAGGTCAGCACTCTTAAAGCTGTCGTAAAGCTCAAAGGCTAAGCCTTGTTTTTGATCGTAAGGCGACATGAAAAACGTTTTTTTGACACGTAAATTTAAGCAATATTTTTACAAAGCTAAAATTTTTTTTCAATCGAGCAATATTTCCCCATAAAAAACTTTTTTGGCTTCCCCTGTAAGATAAACATTGGTGAAATCTTGATTATCATTCTCAAAATCAACTATAAGTTGACCTCCACGGGTTTGAAGCTGAATTGGTTTTTCGAAAATCAGACCTGAAAAAAAGGCCGAAATTGCTGAGGCAACGCAACCGGTACCGCAAGCTAGCGTTTCATTTTCTACACCGCGTTCGTAAGTTCTAATTTTAATTTGTTGGTTTTCGATAGTGCAAAAATTAACATTCACTCCTTGGTCGGATATCGATTTATCGTAACGGATTTTTGCCCCAAGATTATTAACGTCGATAGTTTCAACATCGTCAACAAACATCACAAAATGGGGAGAGCCTGTATTTACGGTGTAGCGTTTATCAGAAAGCTTTTTCGGTGCCATCACATCCGACATTTTCAAACGAACCGTGGTTTGAGTTACAAATATTGCATGGTGAATTCCGTCAACTGCTTTAAAAACAGCTTTTTCGCTTACGAGCCCTAAATCGCGAGCAAAAAGCGCGACACACCGACCGCCATTCCCGCACATGGTTGACTCGTTCCCATCGCTGTTGAAATAGCGCATATAGAAATCGGCTTCACCATCGTTTTCTAACATTATCAATCCGTCGGCTCCAATGCCGAAATGACGATCGCAGAGAAAAGCAATCTTCGATGCATTTAATGCTGAATAAAGGCTACTTCGGTTATCGAGCATAATAAAGTCGTTTCCTGCGCCATGATATTTCCAAAATTGTATCTGTTTCACCTGTGGCATATCTGAAAGTGTAAAAGTTGTACTTCACTCAAAAATTATTGAAACGAAAACCATTCAAAAATACAAAAGTAACAAAATAGCATATCAAATTTGCTGAAAAGGAATGAATTTCAAGGAGTATATTTCTTGAAAGTTAGAACCTTAATTATGGCTTAACCGGATTTCAGATTTATCTCTATCCAATTAGTACGATGGGATTGTTTAATAAAAACATGACAGAATTTCAGCTATCTGTTAAATTTAGGTTAAAAACCGAAATCCGTAGAAAATATGAATCAACTTTGTTAGTTAAGAAAAAAGTAAGTATAAAAATCAAAAACCAAGAATTATGAAAACAAAATGGTTCATTATCAATTTCCTCTCCGGGATTTTAGGAGGAGTTGTGGTTATTAGCCTTTATTTTTCACATGCTGACACCAAGGCGGAGAGGAATAGTAGTGAAATAGTTCAGACCTCATCGGCTCCTGTGCGTGTGACCGTTTCTAAAGAGATTCTCCAACCAACCTACATTGATCTTACTGAAGCGGCGAGACGAACTGTTGACGCTGTAGTACACGTAAAGACTTTAAACAATCGTCAACCGATGGGTTCGGGGAATCCTTTTTTCGACTTTTTCTTTGGTGATCCCCGTGGATCACAGCCTCAACCCATATTGTCGGCCGGCTCTGGAGTGATAATAAGCCGCGATGGTTACATTGTTACCAACAATCATGTTATTGAAAATGCCGATAAAATTGAAATAACTTTAAACGATAAGCGAACCTATGAGGCCCGAATAATTGGAGCCGATCCCGGAACCGACATTGCTCTGTTAAAAATCGATGAATCCGATCTTCCATTTTTAACCTTTGGTGATTCTGATTCAACCAAAGTGGGAGAGTGGGTGCTGGCCGTAGGAAATCCTTTTAATCTGACATCAACCGTTACCGCGGGAATTATTTCAGCGAAAGCACGGAATATAAATATTATCAACCGACGTTATGCCATTGAGTCGTTTATTCAAACCGACGCGGCTGTAAATCCGGGAAACAGTGGAGGAGCTTTAGTAAATGCAAAGGGTGAACTAATCGGGATTAATACTGCCATTGCTTCACAAACCGGAACGTTCACCGGATATTCTTTTGCGGTTCCTATTAGCATTGTAAGAAAAGTGGTTTCCGATTTGATGGAGTTTGGAGAAGTACAGCGAGCCTTTTTGGGTGTAATAATCAGCGATATTAATAGCCAATTGGCTTCAAAGTATAGCTTAAAGGTTTTGGATGGAGTTCTTATTCAAGATATTGAATTGGGGAGTGCTGCAGAAAAAGCAGGTATCGAGCCTGGTGATGTAATTGTTCAGGTTGGATCCGTTCCAATCAAGTCGGTGGCCGAATTTCAGGATCATTTGATACGATTCCGACCGGGCGATGAGGTTGTTTTCACTATCAACCGGAAAGGAAAAATTATGGAAAAACGTACTGTGCTACAAAATCGTATTGGGTCAACGGCTACCATTCGTCGGACCGATGTAGTTTCGCTTCTGGGAGCTTATTTCAAACCGGTGGATGCTAATGTGGCTCAAACGCTCGGTATTCGAAGCGGACTTCAGGTTGTGGAATTGGAATCAGGAAAACTTATGAGTGCGGGTATAAGAAAAGGATACATCATTACTTTTGTCAATGGTGAACGTATTTCCGATGTTGAGAGCCTATCGAATGCTTTGAAAAAAAGTCGCAATGGTGGGGTTTACGTCGAAGGAATTTATCCAAATGGAATGCGTGCATACTACGCATTTGCTTTATAGCTCGAGAATCGTATCATAAAATATTTCCAGTTTTTAGCCTCTAGAACGATTTTCAAACCTGCCGATAAATAAAATTGGCAGGTTTGATTTATTTTGAGATTTCCGTAAGAATTTTCAGTGCTTCCCCAAGTAATAGTTTATACAAAAACATGGGGTTTAGAACCACCGCACTTTTTCAATGATGAAAATCGATGAAAAGAAAAAATTGTGATAAATTTCAATAAAAATGAAACCTATTAAAAAAAATACTACATTTGCTGGTCTTGTGGTATAAATTTTGATATAAAAGTGGCCAAACAATTTTGGTCTTGAATATGATTTTATCTAGCTTCCCATTTTTGTCAATAAAAGTGGGAGAAAATTTTTTTCCAATATTCTTTACCCAAGTTGAAACATTTCGCACGAAAGTGCGTAAAAGAGCGTTGCTTTTGTTTTACAAATAAAATCGGAAATACACCACACCATGAGACAACTTAAAATTACCAAATCAATTACCAATCGTGAGAGTGCCTCCCTCGACAAGTATCTACAAGAGATAGGTAAAGAAGAGTTAATAACGGTAGAAGAAGAAGTGGAATTAGCTCAGCGGATTCATAAAGGCGACAGAGCTGCCTTGGAGCGATTGACGCGGGCGAACTTGCGGTTTGTTGTATCGGTAGCCAAGCAATATCAGAATCAGGGATTGAGTTTGCCCGATTTAATCAACGAAGGAAACCTTGGATTGATTAAAGCAGCAGAAAAGTTTGACGAGACCCGTGGGTTTAAATTCATATCATACGCTGTTTGGTGGATTCGTCAATCTATTTTGCAAGCGTTGGCTGAGCAATCGCGTATTGTTCGTTTACCATTAAATCAAGTTGGATCTCTCAATAAGATAAATAAGGCATACAGCAAGTTTGAGCAAGAACATGAGCGAGCCCCGACACCGGAAGAATTAGCCGAGATGCTTGATCTACCCAAAGATAAGGTAATTGACACCCTCAGAGTGGCCGGACGTCATGTTTCCATGGATGCTCCTTTCGGTGAAAGTGAAGACAATAGCCTGCTCGATGTTATTGAAAACACAGATAGTCCGGAGGCCGATCGAACTCTAATAAAAGAATCGCTCAGCAGAGAAATTGAAAGGGCTTTAGCAACTTTAACAGAACGTGAGCGCGATATTATCAAATTACATTTTGGAATCTCATGTCAGGAAATGACTCTTGAAGAAGTGGGTGAAAAATTCGGATTAACACGCGAACGTGTTAGACAAATCAAGGAAAAAGCCATAAGACGATTAAGACACACTTCAAGAAGTAAACTACTAAAAGCTTATTTAGGTTAATTTATATCGAGGGCCTCCTTTAGAGGACAAATTTTACTAACATTAAACCATTAATTTTTATGATCATTGATGACAATTTGTTGGTTTCGGTAACTTACCAACTTAGAACAGACCACGAAAACGGTGAAATTATCGAAACCGTAGAAGAACCAAACCCTTTAAAATTTCTCTTCGGACAAGGAATGTTACTTCCAAAATTTGAAGAAAACTTAAGTGGGAAAAAAACGGGAGATTCGTTTGCTTTCACTCTTCAAGCAGAAGATGCTTACGGATTATACACCGAAGAAGATGTTATTGATTTACCCATGTCGGTTTTTGAAGTTGAAGGGAGAGTTGACCCCGATCTTATCCAAATTGGGAATTCAATCCCAATGATGGATTCATACGGAAATCGCCTGACAGGAGTTGTACGTTCGGTTACAGATTCCTCAGTTAAAATGGATTTTAATCATCCTCTAGCCGGAAAAGCACTTCATTTCTCAGGAAAAATAGTTGGAGTCAAAGTACCCGATGAAAATGATTTGAGTATGTTCAGTCACAGTTGCTCAAGCTGTGGAGGTGGATGCGAAGATGGTTCGTGTCATTAGACTCTTGAGTAAATAAGGATAAACATTACTTAAATTCGCCCCAAAAGTTGATATAACATTTGGGGCGTTTTTTAATAAAAAATGCAAGGAGAGGTACAATAATATCCTTGGTTATTTTTTACTTTTGCCAAACAAATTCAGCTTTTCACTGCGATGGAAAACACAGGAACGGTTTTAATAATTGACGACAATGAAGATATTTTATTATCGTTAAAGCTATTGCTTAAACCACATGTTGGACAAGTGATTACTGAAACCAACCCGGATAAAATTCCCGAACTATTTCAAAAAAATGGAATTGATACCGTTGTGCTGGATATGAATTTTAAGCACGATGCTATCAGTGGGCAGGAAGGATTCAACTACCTTAAAAAAATTTTAGAAATCGATTCTGAAGCGGTTGTAATTTTTATCACAGCATATGGAAATACCGAAAAGGCTGTTAATGCAATAAAGGCCGGAGCAACTGATTTTGTCCTTAAGCCATGGCAGAATGAAAAAATGATAGCCACAGTATTGGCAGGAATAAAACTTCGCCAAAGTCGGCGAGAGACAACCACTCAGAAAACACGGATCAGACAAATTTCGGATGTTATAGATCAGCCGTTTAAAGATATTGTGTTTCAATCGGCCGCCATGCGAAAAGTCTTGGATACGGTTCAAAAAGTTGCCCCTACTGATGCGAGTGTTTTAATTTTAGGTGAAAATGGTACCGGGAAAGAAGTGATAGCAAGAGCAATTCACCGTAACAGTTTGCGTAATCAGGAACTTTTTGTTTCTGTTGATTTAGGAGCAATCCCTGATACATTGTTTGAAAGCGAACTCTTTGGCTACGAAAAAGGAGCGTTTACAGATGCCAAACAATCGAGAGAAGGGCGTTTTGAAATGGCTTCAGGTGGTACCCTTTTTCTCGATGAAATCGGAAACCTATCCTTGCCTATGCAGGCAAAACTTCTAACCGTTTTAGAACGTAGAGAAGTAATTCGACTGGGCAGTAATCTGCCAAAAAAAATCGATATTCGATTGATTTGTGCTACTAATGCCGATATTTTTGAAATGCGTAATCAAGGGGCATTCCGACAGGATTTACTTTATAGAATCAATACCGTTGAAATTAGAATTCCTCCACTGCGTGAACGTCCCGAAGATATATCCGTTCTAGCCTGGCATTATTTTGAAATTTTTGTAAAAAAATATCGAAAAGATATTCGAAAAATTAGTTCTGCAGCTATTCAAAAATTGGAACTTTATCCATGGCCGGGAAACATTCGCGAGTGGCAACATGCCATTGAACGAGCTGTAATTCTATCAGAGCGTTCTGCCCTTGAGGCTGACGATTTCACCCTTGAGATGGATTCATCTCGAGCATCGTCAGAGATTCCTTTTGAAACCTTTAATTTGGAAGAAATCGAGAAAAAAGTGATTCAAACGGTTATGGACAAAGTTAAAGGTAATATCTCTCTTGCAGCCAAAATACTTGGGATAACGAGAGCATCGCTCTATCGACGCATTGAAAAACATGACATTTAAAGAGTTTAGAATTTCACTTATTGTGCGAATAGCGTTGCTCATCGTAACTATTTGGGCAAGTGTTTATGTTTTTGTTGTTCACAAAGCCCATTTTGGATTATTTTTTCTATCCATCTTAGTCCTTGTGCAAGCGTGGTTGCTATACCGTTTTCTATCGCGTGTGAATCAAAAATTATCGCTCTTTTTTACAGCACTCAAAAATTTAGACCATAATTATAATTTTGAATTTATTGATGAAGGCGAACCCTTCACAGGATTGAATCGAACGTTGAACGAAGTGGTAGAAAAATTTTCACAACTACAAAAAACTCAACAACAGCAGTACTACTTTTTTCAAACGGTTTTGCAACATATTGGAGTAGGGATTCTTGCCTATAAAAGCGATGGAACTGTTCTGTTAATTAACCGAACAGCTTCTAAATTGTTAGGATGCGGCTCTATTAATCACCTTTCCGGTATTGAAAGAAAATCGAAAGGGCTTTATCACGAAATTGAACAAATGGGAAACGAGCAAAAAAAATTGATAAAGACTGTTAACGACAATGAAGTGATATGGCTTTCGGTTTACGCTAAAGTTATTCAACAAGACAACGGGTTAATAAAAACTCTTGCCATTCAAAATATCCACTCCGAAATGGAAGAACACGAGATGCAATCGTGGCAAAAATTGATAAGGGTTTTGACGCACGAAATAATGAATAGTGCTACACCCATTGTGTCGTTATCTGAGACACTAGAAACCATGATGGCTTCTCAGGATGAAATATGCCGAAATTCTGCGGATATTCAACTAGCCGTGCAAACCATTCGCAAACGAAGCCAAGGTTTAATAAAATTTATCGAAACTTACCGCGATTTAACCAAAATACCAACTCCATCGTTTGCGTTTGTTTCGGTTGATGATTTTTATAGCCGGATGAAAAAATTATTTCAAAACGAATGTCAATCGAAGGGTATTATATTCGAAACAAAAGTAACCCCAAAAACCCTTTCTTTGATGGCTGATGAGACATTACTCGAGCAGGTTTTTATCAACCTTATTCGAAACTCGATTCAAGCGTTGGAGGAATGCAAAAATCCCGAAATTATTTTGGAGGGCAAACCCAATCCAATGAGTTCCGTTATTTTAACAATAAAGGATAATGGCCATGGTATTTTGCCGGAAGTATTAGAGAAAGTTTTTATCCCGTTTTTTACTACACGTCCGGGAGGGAATGGCATTGGTTTGGCTTTATCGCGACAACTCATAAAAACCATGGGCGGGAATATTTCAATAGCATCCCAACCTTCAAATACTTGTGTAACTATTCGTTTTTAACATGACAGCCTTAGTCGTTTGGATTTTTGAAAACTGGATTGAAGTTGCTGCAGCAGTTTTAGGAATGATTTATCTTTATTTTTCTGTTACACAGAAAATATGGTTATGGCCCTTTGGACTACTTACATCACTTTTTTATATCTATGTTTATTATGTAGCCACTTTTTATGCCGATATGTCGCTTCAGGTCTATTACGTTTTGGTTAGCATATATGGATGGATTCATTGGTCGAAAGGAAGAGAAGGGAAGGACGAATTGCCGGTTCAAAGATGCACAACCAAAGTGTGGGTTTGGAGTATTCTGGCCGGTGTTTTTTTATGGGGTGTAATTTACTGGATATTAATCCACACAAGAACCGACGTCGCCTTAGGCGACGCTTTTACAACTGCTTTTTCAATTGTGGCAACATGGATGTTAGCTCAAAAGTATATCGAAAATTGGATTTTATGGATTGTGGTTGACGGCGTTAGTTTAGCCCTTTATGTTCAAAAAGGACTTTTAGCCACAGCTGTTTTGTTTTTTGTTTACACCACAGTTGCTGTTTTTGGTTTCTACGCATGGAAAAAGACAATGGTTCTCAATAAATCACGAGAAAAGGGAATGGTTTAGTGAGAATTAAAGAAAGTTCAGTGAAAATAAAAAATGAAAGTTAAAGAGCTATAATTAGCAAACATATTGAAAAAAATGTGTGCCACTGTTTGATTTTTATGATAAGTTTACAGAAATAAGAAGTTCATTAAAAATATTTTGCTTTTTTTTTGATTATTTGAAGAAAATTTCTGATTTTTGCAGTCCGAAAAAAGATTAACGATAAAAACACGATATCAAAATGTCACGAGTTTGTCAGATTACAGGAAAAAGGGCGATGGTTGGAAATAACGTATCCCACTCAAACAGAAAGACGAAAAGACGTTTCATGCCCAACTTAATTACTAAGAAATTTTATCTGCCCGAGGAAGACCGCTGGATTACTTTAAAAGTGTCAGCACAAGGATTGAGAATCATCAATAAAAATGGGCTTTTGAACTCTTTAAAAGAAGCTCAAAAGAATGGGTTTATTAACAAATTTTAACAGTTACAGCAATGGCAAAGAAAGCGAAAGGTAATAGAATTCAAGTGATTCTCGAGTGTACCGAGCATAAGGAAAGCGGAATGCCGGGAACATCAAGGTATATCACCACCAAAAACCGTAAAAACACCACCGGTCGTTTGGAGCTGAAAAAATACAATCCCATTCTGAAGCGAGTAACATTACATCGTGAAATTAAATAAGAATAGTCATGGCAAAGAAAGTTGTTGCAACCCTGCGTAAAGAAGGAGAAGGAAAAGGATATGCCCGAGTTATCAAAATGGTAAAATCGGCTAAAACCGGTGCCTACACCTTCAAACAAGACATCGTGCCGCAAGATCAAGTTAAAGATTTTTTTGCGAAGAAATAGAGACAAGACGAGTCAAACAATAGAAAGAGCCTATACACACTAAGGCTCTTTTTTTGTTTACTTAAAACCATATTGGAAAAAATCATTAAATTTACCGTTCACAAACAAGTAAAAGGGTTATGGGATTTTTCTCACGAGAAAATAAGGAGTCGCTCGACAAAGGATTAGGAAAAACTCGAGAAAATATTTTTTCACGGCTAAGCAGGGCGTTTTTGGGTAAATCGAAAATCGATTCTGAAGTACTTGATAATCTGGAAGAAATTTTAATCGGTGCAGACGTTGGGGTAGAAACCACTTTGAAAATCATTGAGCGCATTGAAAAACGTGCAGCCAGAGATAAGTACGCGAGTATTTCAGAACTCAATTTTCTTTTAAGAGACGAAATAGCTTCGTTACTTCAGGAAAACAGCAGTGAAGAAAGCCCCGAATTCACGATTCCCGATAATATTCGACCCTATGTGATTCTGGTGGTTGGAGTCAACGGAGTTGGAAAAACTACTACCATCGGCAAATTAGCCTATCAATACAAAAAGAAAGGTTATTCCGTATTGTTAGGTGCAGCGGATACTTTTAGAGCAGCAGCTATTGATCAGTTAACAATATGGAGCGAACGGGTAGGGGTTCCTATTGTTAAACAACCCATGGGAGCTGATCCCGCTGCTGTGGCCTATGATGCCGTCAATTCTGCCAAAGCTAAGGGAATGGATGTGGTTATTATCGATACAGCTGGCCGACTACACAACAAAGTAAATCTGATGAATGAGCTTTCAAAAATTAAAAAAGTTATTCAAAAGGTTGATTCTTCGGCGCCACATCAAGTTTTGCTGGTTCTAGATGGAAGCACAGGGCAAAACGCGTTTGAACAAGCACGACAGTTTACCGCCGCAACCGAAGTAACCGATTTAGCTCTCACAAAAATCGACGGAACAGCTAAGGGCGGAGTTGTAATTGGAATATCCGATCAATTTAAAATACCTGTCCGATATCTTGGAGTTGGAGAGAAGCTTGACGACTTGCAAGTGTTTAATCGTAAGGAGTTTGTCGATTCCTTGTTTAAGCAATAATACCAACCATTAGATATCGAATTTCCATGAAAAATGTTAAGATCATTACACTGGGTTGTTATAAGAATCTGGTTGATAGTGAGCGTCTTATGAGACAATTTCAACTCCAAGGAGTGCGGTTGTTACCCGAAGATGAACAAAAAGAATTCATTGACCTGATAGCCATTAACACCTGTGGTTTTATACATGATGCAAAAGAGGAATCGATTAATACTATTTTATCGGTAGTGCAAGAAAAAACACTAGGAAAGGTGGGAAAAATATTGGTTTTCGGGTGTTTAAGTGAGCGATATCGCAAGGAGCTGGAAAATGAAATTCCAGAGGTGGATGCCTATTTTGGCAAGTTCGATATTGAAAATATTTTAAAGTTTGTAGTAAAACCGGTTGATTACCAAACGCTTCACCAACGCGTAGTTACAACACCGGCACATTATTCCTATCTGAAAATTTCGGAAGGGTGCAATCGTAAATGTGCCTTTTGTGCTATTCCTAAAATCACAGGGAAACATCAATCTAACAGCATCGAGCAATTGATTAAAGAAGCAACGTTTCTTTCGAAACAAGGCGTCAAAGAATTAATCCTGGTTGCCCAAGATCTAAATCAATATGGTTCAGACTTGCGACCCAAAGAAAATCTTTACACTTTAATCGAAAAACTTTCTGATATTGAGGGAATTGAATGGATTCGTCTTCAATATCTATATCCGAAAGGGTTTCCAGCAAAACTACCCCTTTTGATAGCCCGAAATAAAAAAGTATGTCATTACGTAGATATTCCTTTTCAACATGCCAGTAATAGGATTCTTGAGCGTATGAATCGACAGCATACTATCGAGGATAATTGGCGGATTATAAATTCTTTACGAGATGCGGTTCCCGATATTACTCTTCGAACGACTATGATTGTGGGTTTTCCGGGAGAAACTACCCGAGATTTTGAGGTGTTAATGAAATTTGTGGAAGAGGCTCAGTTCGATCGATTGGGTGCTTTTACCTATTCGCATGAGGAGAACACCCCGGCCGCTAAACATTTTTCCGATAATATTTCCAAATCAAATAAACAAAAGCGTTTGGATTTGCTGATGCAACTTCAGGAATCGATATCGCTAACAAAAAACCAACAGAAAATTGGGACTTTACAAAAAGTATTGATCGACCGTAAAGAAGGCGATTTATGGGTTGGCCGAACCCAATACGATTCCCCCGAAGTGGATAATGAAATAACAGTGTATAATCCCCAAAACGCAGCGATTAAAATTGGTGATTTCGTTCAGGTTCGAATCAGCGGAGCTTTACCGTTTGATCTTGAAGGCGAAATTGTGTAGTTAAATTTTTATCTGAAAGTTTATGCGTGAAGCTCTCGAAGTACTCGACCCAATTCGACTTAATTTTGAACAAGGAGGTGTGTTCTTGCTCAATTTGATATTGGCTTTTATCATGTATGGAGTAGCTTTAAATATCGAATTGAGTCATTTTAAAAACATCGGTAAAAACCCAAAAAGTGTTGTCGTTGGATTTTTATCACAATTTGTTATTTTGCCTTTCCTAACATTTTTACTTACTTTAGCGGTAAGTCGGTGGATTACGGTAGGTGTTGCCTTGGGAATGATTTTGGTTGCAGCATGTCCGGGGGGTAATATTTCAAATTTTATTAGTGCCCTAGCTAGAGGGAATATTGCCCTATCGGTTTCTTTGACGGCCATATCGAGTCTAACTTCTATAATTTTAACACCGTTTAATTTTTCGCTTTATGGCAATGCCTATCTCTATTTTTTAACACTGAAAAGCAATCTATCCCGTCCTATTGAGATTGATTCGGTGCAAATGTTTCAAACGGTATTTATTATACTAGGCATCCCATTGCTTTTGGGAATGTTAACCAATAGTCGTTTCCCTGAATTTACAAAAAAAATCAATAAAACGATTCGGATTCTGTCTTTGGTGTTTTTTGCCGGGTTTGTAATCATTGCCTTTCGGAACAATTACGAGTATTTTGTGCGTTATATCCACTATATATTTCTGATCGTTTTGTTGCATAATGCATTGGGATTATTGGGAGGTTATTATTTTTCAAAAATCATGGGACAAACATCGATTAATAGTCGTACTATTGCAATAGAAACAGGAATTCAGAACAGTGGTCTAGCTTTAGCCTTGATATTCAATCCCAAGATTTTTCCTATTGAACTCGAAATTGGAGGAATGGCTTTTATTGCAGCGTGGTGGGGAATATGGCACATCATATCGGGAGTTGCTATTGCTTATTGGTGGCGTCGCCAAACGCCAAATGATTAATTTTCGTAAATTTATTGCGTAAAAAGCAAGCTATGGGAAAACATACTATTGAAAAATTCTCATTTGGATATTCGGCACTGAAGTTTTGGGGAAAGATCTATCACGATTCATTATATTCCGAGGTAATTGTCATCAATCGGCCGTCAAAGATAAAGTCGCCGCATATCTTTGCCATGAATCATCAAAATGCATTAATGGACGCTATGGCTGTTCTTTTTGCGGCACAAGGATCAATTGTCTTTTTGGCACGCAGCGATATTTTTAAAAATCCAATTGTAGCACAATGTCTATATTTCTTAAAGATTCTGCCCGTATATCGCATGCGCGATGGTTTTGAAAATCTCAAAAATAACGATGAGATTTTTCAACATACCGCTCGGGTTCTTCGATCCCGGAGAAGTTTAGGGATTTATCCGGAAGGCACGCATGCTGAAAAAAAATATCTTCGTCCACTTCAAAAGGGAGTAGCTAGAATTGTGTTTCAAACCATGGAAACCATGGACAAGGTGGAACCATTTTATATTATTCCAACCGGCCTTGATTATGAACATTATCAGAAATTTGGAACGCGATTGGTTGTTTCCTTTGGTGAACCAATTGATGTCTCATCGTATTATTCTATATACCGGGAAGATCAGGCAAAAGCTTTGAATATCGTTCGTGAGAAATTAATGGATGCTTTGAAACAGCAAATGATCGATATTACTTCCGAGCGTTGGTATGATACTATTGTTGAAGCTGTGGGGTGGAGTTGGGGATATGGACGAATCGAAAATATGAGCCCGGAACAAACCTATCGCACCGCTGTTAATTTGGCCAAAGCGTTATCGCAAAAGTCTGATGATGATCCATGTATGAAGCAACTGGAAATAGATTGTTCCCGCGCATCAGCTTTACTCGAAAAATTGTCGATACGTTATTACGAAATTGAAGAAAAACAACATTTGTTCTCCAATTTGATAAAAACAAACTTGTCGTTGATAGGATTACTTCTAGGGTTACCGGGAATTATTCTTTACGGTTGGTTTTTCCTGGCAATCAAACGTTGGGCAAACCGCAATATAAAGGATACACAGTTTCGCACTTCGTTCAGATACGGAATAACGTCCATAGCTTTCTTGATATTGGCATTGCTACTCAATGTTTGGATAATCGGCAAATTTGGCTGGTTGTGGTATTGGTTGGGAGTCGTTGGTTCGGGGGTTTCGGGCATTATTGGATTGCGTGCTATTAATAGATTTAGGAAATATTATAATCGATTACGAACTTCTTGGGGAGATTACACTCATAATTCTGAAATTCAGGAACTTTTAAAATTACGAAGCTCAATTTTTAATTATATCCACACAAATCTTTAACATCACTTATGGATAAAATAACACAAGAAAGCATACTCAAACTGATGCACGTTGAAATCAAGCCGGCATTAGGATGTACTGAGCCGGCAGCTGTTGCCTTGGCTTGCGGAAAAGCTCGCGAAATATTGGGAACCGTTCCTGTTCGCGGGAAAATTTTTGTGAGTGGAAATATCTATAAAAATGCGTTAGGGGTTGGCATTCCCGGCACGGGATTGACAGGACTTCCCATTGCCGCAGCTCTTGGTTTTACAGGAGGCAATAGTTGCGATATGCTTGAAATTCTCAAATCGGTGGATGAAAACCAACTGCAGCTCGCCAAGAAAATGGTCGATGATAAAGTGTTTACAATTCAGGTTAAGGAAAAGGTGCCAACACTGTATATTGAAGTGCAAGCAGAAAATAACAAAGATGTAGCCACAGTTATTATTAGTCATCACCATACTCATTTTTCATTTATCAAACGAAACGGGGAAATTCTTCTGAACAATTACCCGAAAGAAGAAACGCCGGTTAAAAAAGGAGAATACAGCTCTATTGATTTAACCGTTGACACAATTTTGAATTTTATAGAAGAAATAGATATTCAAAGTCTTAGTTTTTTCGAAAAAAGCATTGATTTAAATATCACAATTGCCAAAGAAGGGATCGAAAAAAAATATGGTTTTGAGATAGGGAAAAGAATAGCCGATCATTACAAAAACAATTTTTCAAAAATTCCTACGTCGGAGTATGCAATAATGCTCACCACAGCGGCTAGTGATGCCCGAATGGGGGGAAGTAAATTAGCGGTAATGTCGAATACTGGCAGCGGAAATCAAGGATTGATTTCATCCATCCCGATTATTGCGTATGCTGAAAAGTTAGGAAAATCGCGTGAAGAACTTTTACGGGCGCTGGCACTTGGTCATTTGATTCCAATTCATATGAAAAAAAAATTAGGACCGTTAGGAGCATTGTGTGGGGTTTTACTGGCAGCAACCGGAGCAGGGTGTGGAATCGCTTGGCTACAAGGAGCTAACGGTTCTCAGATAAAAAATGTCATAAAATTTATGGCATCCAATATCACCGGTATGATATGCGATGGAGCTAAACCCGGCTGTTCGCTTAAAGTATATTCAGGAGTAACTGCTGCCATCCAATCTGCAACCATGGCTTTAAACAATACAGAGGTTTTAAACGATGGAATTGTTGATCCCGATGTGGAAAAAACGATAGAAAACATAGCTTTTATTGGTTCCAAAGGATTAGCTCAAACCGATAGAATGATTATTGATTTAATGCAAAATAAGAGCTGATATGCTTAAAACCCGTGGTCAATATATTTGGATAAACGGAAGTTTGCTGCTAAAAGAAAACTTCAAATGGGAATTGCAGCCATTAGCCGCCTATGAAGTCCTACGAATTAAAGGGAATATTCCATTGTTTTTCCATGAACATATCGAAAGGTTAAAGACAACCATAGAAAAATCCGGCATTTCAAAACATATTGATTATCAATTATATTACCAAGCCATTGAGCAGCTTTGTTCAATGAATGGTTTTAATGAAGGCAATGTGGAAATAATTGAAACGCAGCAAATTTCTCTCGTGAGGTTTATTCCCCATCGATATCCCACACCGCATGATTATGAAAAAGGAGTGAAGGTTGGATATTTTTATGCTGAACGCAGTAATCCTTCGGCTAAGTTAAAAAATAATCGTTTGCGAAGGCTTGTTGATCGATATCTGAAGCGCAAAAATATATATGAAGCACTTTTGGTTACGTCTTCCGGATATGTTACGGAAGGTAGCCGAAGCAATGTTTTCTTCATCGATTCCGATAAGGTTATTACTGCTCCGGAATCCATGGTATTAAAAGGAATTACACGTCAAATCATTCTCGATTTATGTCGAAAAAATGGGATTCATGTAGAGGAACGTCCCATTTTAAAATCAGAAATTTCATCATTTCGATCTGCATTCATAAGTGGGACATCGCCTGGGGTTTTACCAATCTGTAGTTTGAATCGAAAATTGTTTGAAGTAAACAATCCGGTTATAGAAACTATCCGTAATTTATTTTTTGATCGAGCCGGATTGCATTAATGGAAATAAAAAAGAGCTGCCATGGGCAGCTCTTTTTCTTGGATATAAAACTTAGAATTAAATGATTCCTAGGTCGAGCATTGCGTCGGCAACTTTAATGAAACCGGCGATATTTGCACCTTTAACATAGTTAACATAACCATCGGCTTCGCGTCCATATTTTACGCATGAGTCGTGGATGTTAACCATGATTTGATGTAATTTTTGGTCAACTTCTTCGCGGCTCCAGCTCATTCTTAATGAGTTTTGACTCATTTCAAGCCCTGAAGTTGCAACACCACCGGCGTTAGAAGCTTTTCCAGGAGAGAATAGGATTTTGTTTTTGTGGAATACTTCAATAGCTTCGGGGGTACATGGCATATTTGCTCCTTCGCCTACACAAATACATCCGTTAGCAACAAGTGTTTTGGCATCTTCGCCATTCAATTCGTTTTGGGTAGCACATGGAAGAGCAACATCAACTTTTACTTCCCAAGGACGTTTTCCGGCTACGAATTTAGCATTGGGGAAACGTTTTGCATAAGGTGAAACGATGTCGTTGTTAGATGCACGGAGCTCTAACATATAATCAAATTTTTCCTGGGTTGAAATGCCATCTGGATCGTAGATATATCCATCGGGACCGGAAATTGCAACCACTTTTGCACCGAGTTCGGTTGCTTTAATAGCTGCACCCGAGGCTACGTTTCCAAAACCGGAAATAGCTACGGTTTTTCCTTTGAAGGATTGTCCTTTGGTTTTCAACATTTCATTGGCAAAATAAACGTTACCAAACCCTGTAGCTTCGGGACGAATTAAAGAACCTCCCCATTTTAGACCTTTTCCGGTTAAAACACCACCAGAGTGTTCGTTAGCAAGTTTCTTATACATACCAAGTAAGTAGCCAATTTCACGACCACCAACACCAATGTCACCGGCGGGAACATCAATGTCGGGTCCGATGTGACGATAAAGCTCAGTCATGAAAGCTTGGCAGAAACGCATGATTTCACCTTCTGATTTTCCTTTGGGATCGAAATCGGAACCGCCCTTTCCACCACCCATCGGAAGGGTTGTCAAAGCGTTTTTGAAAATTTGTTCGAATCCGAGGAATTTTAGGATAGAAAGGTTAACGCTTGGATGGAAACGCAAACCGCCTTTGTATGGACCAATAGCACTGTTGTACTCAATCCGGTAACCTCTGTTAACTTGAACTTGGCCTTTGTCGTCAACCCAAGTAACGCGGAACATAATGACGCGTTCGGGTTCCAACATACGCTCAATAATTTTTGCATTGTCGTACTTGGGATTCGCTTTTACGAATTCTTCAATACTTTCAAGCACTTCGAATGCTGCTTGTAAAAATTCAGGTTGGCCTGGATTTCTTTTTTCCAAATCGGCCATGATTTTTTGTACATCCATATCAATAAAATTTTTAAGTGGTTTGATTTGTTTTGAAATGGTTATGCAAAATAAAATCTTTAAAATGGATTACACAACTAAAACGTTTGCAGATTTTATTTTTTTTTTTTGTTATGCAACATAAATATAGTGAAATCGACCAATTTTATTGGTTGTAAAATTCTGATTTTAAAACGATTCCTAAATTTCGCTTGGCTTCAATTTTAATCTTTAACGGGTTTTCAAAACGAACATGTCGTATAAAATTCGATTCAAACATGGCCGGTTGGCGATCTAAATATTCCACATCGTAGAGCCCATCGTTTATATACGGATTTATGGTAAAGTAACCAACTCTAAAAGAAGTTAAGTTTTGAAAGAAATGAGTTCCTTGGCTTGGATCAATACGGAAATTGTCGAGTCCAGATTCAACAATGAGTCGTGCTTGTGAAATTTGTGACCATTTAATGGGAATACCAAGCCATGGATCGGATGATCCCCATCGACCGGGGCCTATTAGGATATAATTTTTTTTCTCTTGGATAAATTTTTCGTTGATTGAATTTACTTCGTCAGCAATTTTTTTGGTAAACGAAGCATTAAATTTATCGGGTTTAACATAAACCACGTCTCTGATGTTATCAATGATTCCATTTCCTAGAGCTTGATACGAAATCAGGACACATTCCTCCGGCTTAATTTCTCCCAAACTGTAGGATAGTCGGTCGGTTTCTTCAACAATGGGTCTTATCTGGAGAAACCCGAACATTTTGGGAACCCCTTGGGGCACATCAAGTTGCACGGCAAATTCAATTTCTACCGGATTGTTCATTTCGCGATGTCCTATTTCTAGAAGTTCTTCAAGTATTTCTGCCAGCGGAAAGGTGTTGTATTTGAGTATATTAGCAAAGGTTATAAGTTTTTTCCCTTCTCCCCAGTGTCCATCCCTGAGTATCCCATCTTGGTAGTCGTACACCGAACATATATCGTTAATACTTCCGTCTTTTTCGGCTTCGGTGATATCGTGTTCCAGCAAATTAGCGCTATCGTTACAACAAATTGTAAATTTGTTTACATCCAGGTCGATAGCATAAAATTTCTTTTGTGTGTCGGCAATAGCAAGGCTTGGGGTTGACAATTGGAGTACCTTTTTCGGATATTTGGGCGAAAATCGCAACACTTTTCCGCCCTCAACAATAACTTTGCCCATTCCTAAGCCAATCATGGCAATACCATCTTGGGGTTTTTCGGGAGCAATTGGATAAAAGTTAATTGAGCGCGCTACTCCTGAGAATGTAGGATAAAATTTAGCATTATATTCTTTCCCCACCACTTCTTGAAGAACTATGGCCATTTTTTCTTCGTCAATAACATTGCTTGTTGCTTCCATATAGGCTTTACTTGTGCTGAAGAACACCGATGCATAAACGCCCTTTATCGCATCTTTGAGCATATTTACCATTCGTTGACGATCTGGGGAAAATGGAACCATATAGGTGGAATAAATTCCCGCAAACGGCTGATAATGACTATCTTCAAGTAAACTTGATGATCGGACTGCTACAGGGCTTTCAATGTGATCAACAAAATTATACAGGACATCATCGACAATAGCTGGTAGTTTCGCTTTGAGAAAATGTTCGATTATTACGTCATCAGAAAGATTTTGCAAGGCAATAGGGTAAAGGTTGTTTTCTTGCATGAATTGGTCGAAAATATCGGTACAAAGGACAAAAGTGTGGGGGATGGTTATTACCACGTCTTTGTATTTATAGAAAAGCCCATTCTTTTTAATAATATTGTCAACAAAAGCTAACCCTCGAGCCTTTCCACCAAGCGATCCTTCTCCAACCCGAACAAAGATTGAATATTCATCAAAACGATCGTTATTATACTTTGAAATTACGCCCCGTCCTCTATTCAGTCGGAAAAGTCCCACCTCATGGAAAACATATCGACGTACTTCATCAATGGAGTTAAAGTCATCTACTGTGGCTTTGGAAAAAATCTCAGCAATGGAAAAAAGAGCTCTTGCTCGAAGCCATTTGCTCAAATCGTGTCGTTCTATGTGGTATCTAAGCGATTCTTCGGGAACGGATAAAATTTGATGCTGAAATGTGATTAGATCATGGGCTCTGCCCACTTCTTTGCCCGATGGGGTTCGAAACGCAAAATCGCCAAATGCAAAAAAAGTTTTAACATAATTTTCCAATTCATGAAGCAGTATCTTGGAGTTTTTATCGATGAAACCAACCTGTAGTTCTTTTGCCCGATGAATGTTTTCGCTTTCCGACGATTGTAGCAGAATTGCCAAATATGGATTTTCTTTTCGGATGGTTTCAACTAATCGGAAGCCTGCTTCAGGATCTTTGATTCCGTTTTTCGGGTATCGAATGTCGGAGATTACTCCTAGGATATTTTCTTTGTATTTGTTGTAGATCTCTATAGCTTTATCGTAGCTGGTCGCCAATAGAACCTTTGGACGACCTCTTCGGCGAAGCATTTGTTGATATTCGTTTGCCCCCTCAATCATGAATTTTTGAGATTGAGTTAACATAAGTTTAAAAAGAATGGGTAGATATGAAGAGTAGAACCTAATTGAGTCTTCCACAAGCAAAATAGCCTGAACACCGATGTCTAAGATATCGCGTTCGGCATTCATTTCGTCCTCAATGAGCTTGACTATGGCTAACAGAAGATCGGTATTGCCTAACCAGCAAAAAACGTAATCGATGGCTGAAAGATCCTCGTTGCTCAATTTCATCCGAACTTCTCGGGAGAATGGTGTTAGAACAACAATGGGGATACTACTATATGTACCTTTCAATATTTTGGCTAGTTGGAAAGCATCCATGTCGCGAAGGCTTAACATGGTGATAATTAGGTCGATATTGTTGTTTTTTAATATTTCAAAGGCTTGTTCGGTGCTGTTTGCAATAATAAAATATGGAATTTGATGTAGATTAAGCTGGTAGTATTCAGTAAAAATTCGTTCATCAATTCGTCCATCCTCTTCAAGCATGAACATGTCGTAGTAACTGCAAATCAGCAACACATTTTTTATGCGCGCTTGCATTAGGTTTTTAAACGAAGTTTCTCTGTCGAAATATTTTTTTGATTCTAAAAAGTGCTGATAAAAACTTGACTTCATGGCAATTTTATTACTAGATTTATTTTCAACAAATTAAACTCAAAAATAGCAAAAGAATACAAAAGGTTTGTTTCTGTTGGAAAAAATATTATCGAAATGAAAATGTGGGGACATTATAGACCGTTGCAATAAAAAATTGCGGGAGCAAATTTTCAGTGGCAAAAAGCATTGTTTTGAGAAGAATGGAACAATCAAAAATAAAAAACTCCCATAAGTACTGAACTTACAGGAGTTTTTGTTATTGTGCCCAGAACAAGACTCGAACTTGCACGTCCTTACGGACACTACCCCCTCAAAGTAGCGTGTCTACCAATTCCACCATCTGGGCTTTGATTGGGATTGCAAAATTAATAATTATGTCGGGTTTTACAAATTTTTTCAACAAAATTTATGCGCGATTTTCTACGATCGGTAATTCAATGGAAACCGTTGTTCCAACGTTAGGAGTGCTATGAACGGTAATATTTCCTCCGTGCTCTTTGATTATACCGTAAGAAATGGTCAAGCCTAATCCGATACCTTCCCCAATGGGTTTTGTGGTGTAGAACGGGTCGAAAATCTTTTTTAGCTCTTCCGGTTCAATTCCTTTACCGGAGTCAACTATTTTAATGATTATATTTTCTGCCTCTTTTTGGGTTATTATCTCAATTTTTCCATTATCTCCGCTTGCTTCAACAGCGTTTTGAAGAATATTGTTTAAAGCAGCACTAATACGTGATAATAAACATGAGGTAATTAAATTTGTGTTTTGATAGTTGGTGATGAATTCAATTTTTCTTCCAGATTTTTGTTGGATGGTTTGTATAAGGTTGTTAATAATTTGATTTATATTGCATCGCTGCCAGTTTTCATGTTCGAATCGACTGTAGAATTGCATTTTTCTTATAATTTCGGCAGTGCGTTCAGCCCCATGAACAATGTCTTTCAATGTTTCATGAATTACTGTGAGGGTTTCGTGAAAATCGCTATGATGTAGTATTGCCTCAATTTGCCTTATTTTTTCCTCATTAGTGATGGTCAGGCTTACGATTTGCTTTATATTCTCAAGATGGTGTTCAACATAACTAAATTCTTTTTCAAGAAGTGAAGCTCCAACGTAAACGAAATTGGTTGGATTGTTGATTTCGTGTGCGATACCGGCAATTAAATTTCCTACTGAGGCCATTTTTTCCGACTGAATGAGTCGGATTTGGGTTTGGCGTAACATCTCTGCCTGTTTCTCAATTTCGTCATTTTTCTGTTGTAATTGATGGTTAAGTTCTATAAGGTGGTCACGTTGGGATTTGATTTCTTCGTTTTTATTAAGCAAATCGGCAGCTTTTTCTTTGAGTTCTTGTGTGAGGCGAAGAAGATTGGCTTCATATTCCTTCAGTGATGTGATATCGGTGTCAATCGCCACAAAAAAATCAAGCTCACCATTTTCATCGTAAATTGGGGTAATGGAAGTTTGAATCCAAAGAGGGCTTCCGTCAGAACGCTTTACCTGAACGTTGTAAATTTCCGGTTTTTGTGAATAAATTGCTTCTTTAATGATTGCGGAGATTTCGGGATCGCGGCTCACTTGTGTTAAATTGAAATGATATTCAGCTTTAAATTCATCTAAAGTGTATCCATAGAGTCTTGTAAAAGAGTCATTAACCCATTCAATGTCGCCGTTAGGTTTTAGAATCATGACAGCATTAATGGTTTTATGGGCAATGGTTGACAATCGTTTTAGTGCATTTGCTTGTTGCTCGATTTGCTCTTTACTCTGTTGCAGTTCCTCGTTTTGATGAACTAATAGCCGTTGGGCTTCATGCAGTTTTTTGTTTTTTTGGCGAAGCAAAAAAAGATTAAACATTGAAAGAATAATGACCAGAGCTAATGTAATCATCAAAATTCTTTGTTGCTTAATTCTTTCTTCTTTTAGGGCATTTTTTTGATTGAGCAGCGTGATTTGGTTTTTTTGTCGTTCAATTTCAAATACCGACTCAATAGATGCAATTCTTGTGTTAGTTTCTACTGAAAATATCGAATCGTTATAAATATTTTGATGTTTTAATGCCTGGTAGGCTT
>DAOTAV010000003.1:0-31718 GCA_035382785.1 Salinivirgaceae bacterium
CATCGCTATTCACTTGTAAAGGTTTGGATTTTTCAGAGTTTACATCTGTAAAGCTAAATAAAGAATGTTCTTGCTTTTGTGTTTTATGAGTACTGGCCGATGAATTTTCGGTGAACATTGCTCCTTTTCCCGATATAAACCATTGAATATTGATATCAGGGAAGGCCGTAATGAACCTTTCAAGAAAATCGATCGAGGGCTTATTTCGTCCCGACATTATATGTGAAATTGCAGATCGTTGCACGTGGAGTTTTTCTGCCAAATCTTTGCCACTTAGGTTTTTATAGCGCATAACTGCCTGTAGTCGTTCACTTATTTCCATATCTAATATAATTGTTTACAAATATAACCATATTATTATTTACAAAAGTAATTTTTTTACATTTACAAGTGTAAATCTAGAAAATAAAACCTTAGATTTTGATATTAAAAGATCTTCTATGATTAGTTTATATAATAAATTTATATTGTTGATAATGAGTATTATAATTAAGAGTTAATGAAGCTTAAATTGATAATTTGTGTATGATTTTTAGTGCTACAATGATTCCTGATATTGATAAAAAAAAGGAGGGTTTTCCCTCCTTTTTTGATAAAATCCAGCCTTTTTATTTAGTTGGAGCCGATTTTAGGGTTTCTATAAGAAAATCGTAGAATCGTTGAATGGTGTCAATTTTTACTTTTTCATCGGGTGAATGGGGATATCGAATGGTTGGCCCACAGGAAATCATATCCCAGTGAGGATAAATTCCGCCGAGGATTCCACATTCTAAGCCTGCATGCACAGCTTTAATTTCGGGAGTTTTTCCAAACATTCGCTGATAGGTTTCTTGCATGGTTTTTAAAATGGGCGATTCCATATTGGGTCTCCATCCCGGATAGCCGCCTTTAAACTCTATTTTAGCTTGAGCCAGATCAAACACAGCTTTGATGTCCATTGCTAACGCTTTTCGTGCTGTATCTACTGAGCTGCGCATTAGACACTGAACCAATATTCTGTTTTTTTCCGATTTAACAATGGCTAAATTATTAGAAGTTTCTACAAGTCCGGGCATGCTATCGCTCATACGAATTACTCCGTTAGGACATGCTAAAACGGCATTAATCAGGTTGTTTTGTATTGTTATATCAAGTATTTGTTCAGCTTTGGGGCTGCTGAATTCTTCAATGCATAACGTTGGTTCTGTACCTTTTAGTTCCGTTTTAATTATTTCCGACAGTTGTTTAATGTGCTGCTTGACCGATTCGGTGTGATTTGGACTAAAACCGAACGTTGCAAAAGCTTCCCTTGGAATGGCATTACGCAAACTTCCACCTTCTATGGACGCTATTCGGATTCCAAATCGATCGGTAAGCTCACGCAGAATTCTGAACAGGATTTTATTGGCATTGCCACGCCCTAAGTTTATATCCATTCCGCTATGACCGCCTTTTAATCCTTTTACTGCCAGGGTGAGCCAATAAAAATCGGTTGGTGCATTTTCGTATTTTGCTAAAAAGGTTGCCAAAGCATCTTCACCACCGGCACATCCTACATAAAGTTCTCCTTCGTCTTCTGAATCCAGGTTGATGAGAATATCGCCTTTCAATACATCCGGTTTGAGGTTGAAAGCTCCGGTCATTCCGGTTTCTTCATCGACGGTAAACAGGGCTTCGATTGGACCGTGCTGAATGTTATGATCTTCCAGTATTGCCATGATGGCAGCTACACCTATCCCATTATCGGCACCTAAGGTTGTATCGCGTGCGGTAACCCATTCTCCATCGATGTATGCATCGATAGGATCTTTAGTGAAATTGTGCTGAATGTTACTGTTGGCTTGAGGAACCATATCCAAATGGGCTTGAAGAATAATGCCTTTTCGATTTTCCATTCCCTTGGTGGCCGGTTTGCGAATGATGACATTACCCACAGAATCTACATAGGTTTCCAAGTTTAACGATTTTCCAAAGTTTTGCATGAATTCGACCACCGCTTTTTCATGCTTCGAAGGGCGTGGAATTTGGGTTAACTGGTAAAAATATTCCCACACTTTTTTCGGTTCGAGGTTCTTAATTTCTTGACTCATAATGGTTGTATTTTGTTGTTATCGATTAAGGTTTTGTTTAAAAAATTCAATTTTCTTTTTATAGAGATGAAGGCGAGTATTCCCGCCAAAAATGCTGTGGTTTCGATTCGTATAAACCATCATATCGAATTGTTTATCGGCTTGAACCATGGTTTCGGCAAATTCGTAACTATTTTGCGGATGTACGTTATCGTCGAAACTGCCGGTTATTAACAGAAGGTTTCCCTTGAATTTTTCCACATGATTGATAGGACTATTATTGTCGTATCCATCCGCATTTTCTTGGGGTTTACGCATGTAACGTTCGGTGTAAATATTATCGTAGTATCGCCAGTTGGTAACCGGAGCAACGCTTACGGCCGCAGCAAAAACATCCGCCCCCTGGGTAATGCAATTTAATGCCATAAATCCTCCATAGCTCCAACCCCAGATACCGATGTTTTGTGCCGAAATATATGGTAACGATTGTAAATATTGGGCAGTTTCAATTAAGTCTATGGTTTCATATTTTCCCAGTTGCAGGTAGGTAACCTTTCTAAAACTTTCGCCGCGTCCACCTGTTCCACGAGGATCAACGCATAGTACAATAAATCCTTCTTGTGCCAAGACTTCTTCCCAGCCAATTCCCCAACGATCGAGTACTTGTTGGGAATTGGGCCCGGAATATTGTGTGATTATGGCCGGATATTGTACTGTTGAGTCGAAATCGGTGGGTTTGAGTATCCATGCATTCAAAGCGATATTTTCGGAGGTTGTTACTGTTGTAAAATTCTTTTTGGGGATTTTGTATTGCTTTATTTTTTCAACCAGCTCGCTGTTGTCTTCTATTATCCGAATTAGCTTACGATCTGTTGTATAAAGAGAGTAAACCGGCGGTTGTGTTGCAGAAGAATAGGTATTTATAAAATACGAAAAATCAGCATTGAACACAGCGCTGTTAGTTCCTTTATTTTCAGATAGTTTAAGTTTGTTTTTTCCATCAATTTTGATGGAAAAAAGTGTGCGATAAATGGAACCTTCTTCGGTGGAAGAATAGTAAACCGTTTTGGTTTTGGGTGCGTAACCGTAGAGATTGATTACATCATAGTTACCTTTGGTTATTTGAACTAATTTACTATTAGATGTATTGTACAGATATAGATGATTGTATCCGTCTCGTTCGCTAAATAGGAGAATTTGTTGTGGATCAATGAATGTTAACTCGGAATATGCCGATTCGTCGATATAATAAGGATTGGTATCGGTGTAAACAATTTTTGATTTTCCGGTTGAAGTTTGGGCAAAAAGTAGTTCGAATTTATTTTGATGTCGGTTTAAACGCGCTATAGCAAGAATATCGGGTTGTTTGCTCCAATAAATTCTTGGGATGTAAATATCGGTATCAAGGCCAATATCCATGGTGGTAGTTTCTTGATTTTCAAGGTTATAAACAAGGACCGACACAATGGAATTGTCCTCTCCGGCTTTGGGGTATTTGTAGGAATATAGGGATGGATAGAGCGTATTTTCAATTCTTTCCGGTTTTAATCCTTTATATACCATTAAGTTATATTCCTTTACCCGACTCTCATCAAAACGAATCCATGCAATTTTTTTTCCATCGGGTGACCATTCAAAGGCTTTGTTGAAACTGAATTCTTCTTCGTAAACCCAATCGGGAGCTCCATTTATGATTCTATTTTTTTCGCCATCGGTTGTAATAGCAATAATGTTACCTTTTAAGTCGCTGACATATAGATTATTATTTTTCACAAAAGCAACTTTTTGTCCGTCGGGAGAAAAGGTTGCGAGTTGTTCCATTCCTTCGGGGGATACTTTTAGGAGATTTTTACCGGATATATCCCAGACATAATTATCGGCAACATAGGATCGTCGATAAATTGATTGGGCGTTGACATAGAAAAGGATTTTAGTTTCGTCGGGAGAAAACTCGTAATTGTTGATTCGAAGATCGTACGCTTCAAGATCTTTTGCGTGAACCAGGGTGTCAACTACGGTGCCGGTTTGATAGCGGTAGCGGATAATTGAACCTTTGTCGAGAGTAGTATAAAATTCGCCATTTTTACTTGTGGTAATGCTACTGATGGATTTTGCAGCAAAGGTTCGTTTGGTGATGACATCCTCTAACGTGATGTTTTTTGCCGGGAGATGGCTATGAACCGGATGTGTAGTCATGGCCACCATGATGCATAACATAAAATAGTTTTTCATCTCATGTATGTTTTATGAATTCTGAATTATGAAATTATTGAAATCGTGTTAAAGATTACGAATTATATATTTTATTTTCAATGATTTATATGCAATGATCTAAATAAAATTTTTGTTGCCGTGCAGTAAGTGATTTTGTTTGTGCCAAGGTGCAAAAAAAAACGGAAACCAGCAACGATTTTTTCTTCTCAAAACGGCTTTTCTGTAAGGGTTAATCGAAAAAGGTTATATAACAACATAAAGTCCATGCCCGAAAATTCTGAAACGCTGGCAAGATGACGGTTTTGGTTTTCAGGCCACACCAATCGTGAGGTTATTCTCCATTGGGTTGAATTGTTCGAAGTTGGTCCTTCGGTAGGAATATCGCAAAAAAGATTTAGATAATAGCATCGCTCCGTTTCAATCTCCGGTTCGGAAAGTTGAAATCCGGTCTTATCGGCATGAAGTATTAGCCAAATCAACGGAAAATGTTCGTAGCTATAGACAGGCGATACATTTCGGTATAATATTAATCGACGATAGGTTTCAACACCCATAACATTTCCCAGGGTTGCCAGTGACCGAAGTTTGTAATCATCGAATGGTAATTGAAATAATATGGTTTTATTCGAAATCATGGTTATTCTGTAACAAAATAGGATCTTAAAAATGAAACCATCTTTTTTCAAAAATCCCGGATGCGAGGTTGTTGGGTTATAAGTAATATTATCTACAGCTTTCCTAATTCCATAATTATAAAAAAGTGCCAGATCAAGATCTTTCCCCGAACCTTCCGGAACCAATGTTGATTGAATCGGATCCGATAAATACCAATGGGTTTTCAATCCAAGGTATTTTTGAGGAAGCCTTTTTGCGTTTGCATGATATAGGATAGATAAATATCGATGTGAAAGGTTCTGAGCCCATCGAGGGAAGTCAACAGTATCGCCTTCCCAAATACGATGTTTCTGCAGATAGGTTGGAATCAACGGGGTGTAAAAGAAAACCGGAATATTTTTCACGTTGGTGCGCTCAGTTAGCTTTGCTACCAATGCTAATCCCTCAAGATTATGAATTATGTTATCTTGACTTAAGGCCTGACGATTAGTTAAAAATACGCTTTGAACCGTATCTGCATCAAATTTGCCTTTATATTTTTTCCAAAAATCGGAAGAAACATCGTCGCGAAGGTGAAAGCCATTGATATCGGTTCGTGTATCAACGATGAGCAAGGTGTCGGAGTTTATTCCTCGAACTTTATTTCGATAATAGGCTTCAGAATAAAGATCAAGTCGTTCGAGAGCCAGTAGGGCATAAAATAATTCTTTGGTGGTAGTTTCGAGCGATTTATGATTGCGTTTATTCAGAGCAAACTCTGTGGCTAAAATTCCGAGATAATGACTCATATTAGAATTAGCATCTCCCCAATCGATAAGATTTCTTTTGCGATCAATTTCTACCGCCGGAATGTTTGTTCCGGGATATTCGACACAGGAATCGACTGCTATAAATTTTTGTCGCAAACGATCTCGGTAATGCAAATAAATGCTGTCGAAGAATGAGTATTGGTGAGAATCCGACTGTCCGGCAGCAGAAAAAACAGATGTTAACCCTAGGGTTATGAAAATCAGGCTTCGTAGAAATATCATTTTTATTTAAGTGTCTTAAAATAAATGAATTATGAAATTTTACTTAATCTTCTAAACTCTATCCATGCGTTTATTATGTTGAAAATTTTTTCGAGAAATATATTTAAACTTAACGATGTCCACGTCGGGATATGGTACAAACTTAAATAAAAACATAAAAAGTTATTTTACTATTTCAATCGTAAACAATAAGCCTTTGAAAAATCAAGCGATTGGATTGAAACGAAAAAAGCTGTTTTAAGCGTAACTTAAAACAGCTTTTCTTGCCTAAAATGAAACTTTCAAGCGTCGTTGGAGCGTTTTTGTATCGATTTTTCCACCATGAAAACGATACAAAGCAATAAGATAACGTACAGCATAGAATTAAATTTAGATGGTTTTCTTAACAAAAATACTTTACGAGTTTGCGAAACGGAATTTTATTAAGCAAAAAATCAATTAATTAAGTCATATTTAAAATTTTATCTAAACTTAAATTTTAACTTAAATACTTAAAAAATACTTAATAAAATTCAAAATATATCTTAAAATTCCTTATTTTTGTGAGACCTTAACCAAGGCTGCCATGAATTCCACTCCAACCTTGCCAAAATATATTCTTGCGCATGGAATGACGATCATTCCTAATATTTCGGCAATGATGGTAGTCTATCACGATCCTGACCTGGGGCAAATTATGCTTAGGAAAGAAAACCAATCCACATCCCCTCCTGCAACGGTTGAAATGTTCGACCCTTCGATGGTTAAAAGCTTGCATGGTAAACAAAACTGGTATTGGCTCACCGACTCTGAAATGCCCTTTAATCGAAAAAGAAATAGTGGCCAAACGATTGTTAATCTTTTTGACGAGCACAAAATCCGAAACTTACAGATCAATCTTTTAGATGATCACTATCAATGTGTGATGGTTTGCTACTATGTTTTTCCGGAAAATCATGCCTTATTTGGAACTTCAAATGATACCACTTTATCTACAATAAACAAGCAATTTATATCCAATGTTCTCATAAATTATTTAACTTCTCTTCGCCTACAGTATCGTGAGTTGCTTCATTTTGCCGAATCGCAAAAGAATCGAAATAAGGAACTCGAATTGCAGCTCAAAAATTTATATGAGCGGTTTCATGCCCTTCAGCAACAAGAACAAAGCATGCGGGAGATGTATTGCAGGAATCGGATACAACACTATTCCCAAAAGTGGAATGCGAATATTGAATTCTCAGATGAAGCGATGCGTGAATTATTAAGAACTAACATCACAATAAATCAGATCGATACTATACTTGCATCAACCTTAAACCGCTGTGCTGCTCTTTATTCCGATGAGTCGCATTGGGTAATTCAACCGTGGCATTTGAGCTTTCCCTCCGATCAAACTATTTCCTCCTTAGACAATCCTTCTACTAAAAATGAAACGGTTTCTGACCGTACTTTACAATTGCTGGATCGATTGGAACGCGCAAGCCAACGAGTTGTTGAAAAAAAATTAAAGCTGACCAGCGTGAATGTAGGTATGCATTGCGACGAACCCATAACTGCTCCGGCCATCAGCGATGCCCTCAAGAAGCATGCTTCCAAAATAGCTCGATTGCTGAGTCTTTACCCCGATCGATGGCCGCTTTTGCGAAGTGAATTCCGTCCACTATTGAATTTAATGGACAAAGACCACAAACGCTTTGATGTGGGTTAAAATAAAAAAAGCGGTTCTGAAACGAACCGCCTTTTCGAAATTTATGGATTAGTTATTCCGGCTTATATTCAAATTTGCGTATCATTGTGAAGTTTTGATCTCCTCCCCATGACCAAACATCAGTAGCACTGGTAGGATAGCCGTTGGAGTCGTATTGATAAGTAGAGGTTGAAGTTTCATTTAGAACAGGTCCATTTTCGGTATAAATAAAAGACTTTGCTTCGACAATATTGTTGCGTGAATTGGTTTGGGGATCAAGCATAGGGCTGCTTTTAAGCGCACTGAAAACATTGTATTTATCATCGTAAGAATAAACAGTGCTATCCACGTCGATTAAAGTTGATGGTTGCGACTCAATATTTAACATTTTTAACGTGGCTTTCACAATATTTCCGTTGCTCCAATAGAATTTTCTTTTCATTACATCAATTACAACAATTTCCTGCGATAATTTTAAATTCATTTCGGTGGGATTCCCATTTTGATACTTAATTTCAAAATATCCAAAATAGGGCAATTCTTTGCCCATTGGATTTCCGTAAAGATCCAGTTTGGTTACTTTTCCGTCGGTGTAGGTAGGAACAACTCTCAAATATTGAACTAATTCCTTTCCTGACTTTTTCTGATAATGATTGATAATGTTCAATACTTTTCCATAGATTGATTTGGAGAGAGGATTCTGCTGCGCATAAACTCCAATTTCAGCAATTTTTTGGCTTGAAGCATCCACATACCGAATGCGGGTTTGATTGTAGATTATATCATCTTCAATTTCATCCACCTGGGTGAGTTGTTTTCCATTCCAAGTAAAATAAGTGGAAAGGGTGGCAGATGCTAAGTTTTCACCGCTTAAGATTTGATCAATTCTACGGTAATTTTCTTCGTTGTCATCATTACTGTCGGAACAAGCAACAAAAAGTGTGCTCATGCTAAAGACAGCCATTGCATACAAAAAACTTTTTTTCATAATTTTCATTTTTAAGGTTAAACATATATGAAACAAATGTAAAACTTCTTTCAAAAAATAAAATAATTTCACCTTAACGTTAACATTTCATTATCAAATCCGGGGCGAATATTTTTCGGACATAATGGTGCTATTTCGGTGTAGCAGCCTAATTTGTGGCTGATATGAGTTAATCGCGCCGTACGTGGATTTAAACGTGAAATTATCTCCAAAGCCTGTGAAAAAGAAAGATGCTTAGGATGAGGGGAGTGTCTTAAAGCAACTATTATCAAGGTATCTAAACCATTTAATTTATTAAGCTCTGATTCTTCAATGTATGAAAAATCGGTTAAATAGGCAAATTTTCCTATTCGAAATCCCAAAATGGGCAACTGATCGTGAAATAGTCGAATAGGTATAACAGTTAAGTCGTTTATAATGAAGTTATTGGGATAATTCACTTCGTGAATCACAAGTTGAGGAACACTATTTTCGGATGAACGAAAAGCATAATCGAAATCTTTTTGAATAATCTGAATTACGTTCGGTTCAGCAAATAAAGGAATAGGACAATGGCTCAAATAATTAAACGGCTTAATATCGTCAAGTCCCCCGATGTGATCCTTATGCTCGTGAGTAATGAGGATGGCATCAATTTTTTTAATATTTGCACGCAAAGCCTGCTGTCGAAAATCGGGAGAAACGTCAATCAAAATTGAAGTTGTATCGGTTTCAAGCAACACTGAACTTCGGAGTCGTTTATCCCGGGGATCGGTTGAAGAACACACGTGACAGTTGCAACCAATCATCGGAACTCCAAGCGAGGTTCCTGTGCCTAAAAGGGTAATACGCATCATGGCGGTTCGTAAGATGGTATAAAATTAAGAAATAATCTTGTCATATAATATTTTTTTGTATTTTCGAGGCATTGAGAAAAATTTGAACCTATAGAATATGAGCGAGCTTTTTCCACTGTTAATAAATCACAAGAAAAGTTTCACTCCGGTTTTGACCATACTATCACATCCGGAAAAACTGATTAAGGTAGATTTCAGTACCAAAAATCAGGAAATCAAATGCATTAACATAGAAAACGTTGCGGTATTTGCCAAATATATCCAACAGCTTCTAATACGCGAAGGCAAAGAAGCTGCCTACGGCGGATATCTTGAGCGTCGTGATTTCTATAAGCGTTCAAAAATTTTTAAAAGTGGTTTGGAAATTCGCGACGTACATTTAGGAATAGACATTTGGGTTAAAATGCCCGAACCTGTTTTTGCTCCCTACGATGGAGTGATTCACAGTTTTGCCATTAATTCGGGAAATGGCAATTATGGAGGAACGATCATTCTTCAACACGAAATTGAAGGTCGAGTTTTTTATACACTTTATGGCCATTTATCGCATGCTTCGATTAATGGATTAACTCGGGGACAGAAAGTTGTTTCCGGGCAACAAATCGGATATTTGGGAGAACCGCACGAAAACGGCTACTGGGCACCGCATCTACATTTTCAAATCATCAAAGACATGTTAAATCATGAAGGCGATTTTCCCGGCACTTGCACTGTTTCAAATGTTAATTATTACCGGCTTATTTGTCCCGATCCATCGGTGATACTAAAGCTTGAATGACTTATTTGATTTTCGAACGCATTTTAGATTCAAGGCTTTGAATCGAACGAAAGAGTTCAATGTGTTTTTTTGCACGTCGAAGGTTATGATCCGGTGTTTGGGTTGAAAAATACTTATCTCCCATCAGAAAATCCGTAAGATAACGGACAGCATGAATATAGATAACCATAAGAGCCCCATCGAATAAGGCTTTACGTTCGGTAGGTGTAATAAAAAAGGATACGGTTTCCAGAAAACCTTCAATGATAGCTTCAATAATCGGCCAATCGGCTGAAATGGAAGGGTTACCGTGCCATTGATCAAGATCTTTGGAAGAATAAGACCGAACCATTTCGCCAAAATCGAATAAAATGGAACTGGGCATGGTTGTATCTAAATCAACAATAGCAACCACACGACCATCTTGCCAAAGCAAATTATCGATAGCATTATTGTTGTGAGTTATTCGCGTTGGGATAACCGAGCCTAAAATAAGATTTGATATTTTCCGAGGAATTTCAATTTTGCGACGAATAAAATCGATTTCATCGAGAGCTTCCTTTTTCCTTTTAAGAGGATCGTAATTAATCGCTTTTCCAAAATCAATCATTCGAGAAACCGGATCGTGATAGTTTTCGATAATTTGGACCACCGACGTTGCCGGAGCCAATGAGAGGCAACTAAGATATTTTGAGTAGGCTTTAGCTGCTTCATAGGCCATTTCGGCCGTATCAACCGTTGAAAAAGTGAATTGATGCGGTATGAAATAGGTCAATCGCCAATAATGTTTTTCCTCAAGTAAAAAAAATAAATCGCCATTTTCTACCGGCACAATTTCAGGAGTTTTGAGTGTTTCCCAGAATGATGTGGTTTTTAAAAAGTTTGTAATAAAATGATGGTTTTGAATCAAAGCCGGTATGCTGTTGAAAATATATGGGTTGATGTACTGCAAAAAAAATTTTTGCTCATCGGTCGAAATAATCCACGATTGATTAATATTTCCCCGGCTTACCGGCGAGATTTGGGCATTTCTGATTCCGTAAGCATTTAAAACTTTTGAGAGCTGCTCATGAGAAAAATCTATTTTTGCCATAATGCCTCGGGATATACTTTTTGGGATATTAAGTTTTCTATTGATTTACGAGTATTTTCGCGATCAGACTGGTAAGTCATACCAAACCATTGAGAGTTTCCGGTTAAGATAGCAATTTTTCGCAAATTGGCATCAATTAAATGCTGTATTACTGTTGGAATGTAAAATTCTGCCGTGAGACTATGGCAATTTTTATTCAAAAAGTTGACAAATAACTCTTCTATGATAGGGAAAACATCGGGTTTTAAAGCCCAAAAGTTCATTGAAACTAACGTTTCAGCTGACAATGTGATGCTTTGATCAGAAACAATGCTATTGTTTTCGATTCGAATGTTAGTATTCTCCTCGATTTTATTTAAAAAACCATTGTGGGCAAAACACACACCCCGGCTAACGGTTCCATTTTCGGAGAGAGTTTTCCCTAGTTTGTAGGCATACATAGCGTAATAATCCGATTCCGAAGTCAAATAATTACCCATCGTTTGGAAAGCCTCAAAACCGTAAAAATCATCGGCGTTAATCACCAAAAAGGGTTCAGAAACCGCATTTCTGACCGCACGAACCGCATGGCCTGTTCCCCATGGTTTTTTTCGACCTTCCGGAGTCGAGAACGGAGCGGGAATATCATCGAGACGCTGAAGAATAAAATCCACTTCGATTGACTTCGGGAAACGATTACTGTATTTTTCGCGGAATTCTGATTCAATCTCCTGATTTATAACAAACACTATCTTCCCAAATCCGCTTCGGATAGCATCAAATACGGAATAATCCAAAATTGCTTCTCCATTCGGACCAACGGTTTCCATCTGCTTTATACCGCCATAACGACTGGCCAATCCACCGGCTAATATTACAAGAGTTGGTTTCATTGTTAAAATCGTATTTTTATTTTGATTATCTGTGAATAAAATAGTATCGTTTTCGCAATTAGAGAATATGGCGTTTAATAGTTAAAGTTCTGAATATGAATATCATTCCTCCAGTTCCAACCAGTGAAAGAATAATTCCTTGGACAGTAAGACCATAAATAAGGCTTCCAATGGCGAACAGATACGAATAAATGGCCACGCATCCAACAAACACAAGCAGGATTTGTGTGGGTAATTGCCAAGGTTCGGAGTCATAATCGGGAATTTTTGAAGCAATCTTTTCCCATCCCGGCCCGTTTGCTTTAACAGTTTTAACAAATCGGACTAATACCTGATCATTCTCGGGTTTTGTGCAAAGAGTGGTAACTATCCACACGATGGTTGTCAATAAAACCGATGCAAGTAGCTTTGTTGTAAATCCATCTAATAATGAATTTTGTACCGATGCATCAGGAATATAAAACACCATAACAATGGCATTCAACGTTGCAGCGATCATTGCCGATAATTCTGACCAAGCATTGATTCTCCACCAAAACCAGCGTAAAAGATATATGGCTCCGGATCCGGCGCCGGTTAATAATAGTAAATTAAAGGCCTGCCCTGCATTTTCCATAACCGTTAGGGCAATTAAGCCGCTTAAAAACATTAAACCTAATGTTGCAAGCTTTCCTGCCAACACCAATTCTTTTTCGCTAGCCTTGGGTTTAACGAATCGCTTATAAAAATCGTTTACCACATAAGAGGCTCCCCAATTTAAGTGGGTTCCAATGGTGGACATATAAGCTCCGATTAACGAAGCTATGACAAGCCCAAGCCATCCCTTCCCCATTTTTAGAAGCATTATGGGGTAGGCAATATCGTTTTTTAAATAATTGTCAGGAATGTTTGGAAATTGAGTTTTGATGGTTTGGAGGTCAGGATAAATAATCAAAGAAGCAAGGGCAACTATAATCCAAGGCCAAGGACGGATGGCATAATGCATAAAGTTAAAAAAGAAAGTAGCTCCAATAGCATGCTTTTCGTTTTTAGCACTTAGCATTCGTTGGGCGATGTAGCCCCCTCCGCCGGGTTCAGCCCCAGGATACCAAACGCTCCACCACTGCACTGCAATAGGAATAATAAAAAGCGTTAGCAACACTGAAGTATTATTGGCATCAGGGAAAAAACTAATCTTTGAACTTATTTCGGGGTGATGGATAAGATTGCTCAACGTTCCGATTTCCGGTTGTTGAACAGCAATTACGGCCGCTAAAATTGCCCCGGTTGTAGCAATGGAATATTGAAAAAAATCGGCCCACATTACTCCTCGCAATCCGCCAAGAGTCGTGTAAATAACCACAACAATGGATGCTCCAACAACTGTAATCAACGGCGACAAACCAAACATTACTGCGCCGATTTTTATAGCTGCCAAGGTAACAGAGGCCATAATCAAAACATTAAAAAAGACTCCAAGATAGAGCGATCTGAAACCGCGTAAGAAGGAAGCCGGTTTCCCACCGTAACGTAATTCGTAAAATTCCAAATCGGTATTTACATTAGACCTTCGCCAGAGCCGCGAATAAATGAACACCGTTACCATCCCTGTAATGAGAAACGACCACCATGCCCAATTCTTTGCTACTCCATCCTGTCGAACCATATCGGTAACAAGATTAGGGGTATCAGCGGAAAATGTACAAGCAACCATACTCACTCCCAAAAGCCACCAAGGCATACGCCTGCCTCCCAAAAAATATTCGCTGACACTTTCTTTTGATTTTTTAGAAAATCGTATTCCAATGGAAATAACGATTAAAAAAAACAATAGGAGAATCGTCCAATCGAGCAATGATAACATGGGCACAACTTTTTTCATCAAAGATAGAAACTTTTCGTTGATTTTTTCACATGGCACAAGGGATTGGTGATCTGTAATCGAAAAAAGAACAGGATTGGTATCTCTCCTGTTCTTTGGTATTGATTCATTGATTTGCTTAGCAAGAGTAGTTAGCCTTTTTTATTAGCCGTGTCGGCCAGATTTTTTTCTTTTTTAAGATCACCTTTGATTTTATCTGAGGTTTCAAGACCTTGGATTATTTCTACATTAACACCATCGCTGATGCCTAATTTAACCGGACGTTTTTCGAATTGTTGGGGATTTTCTTGTGTGAGAATTTCGACAAAAACCGAATCGGTTTTTGATTCAAACTTCAGCAAACTTTCTTTGATTGCCAAAACATTTTCTTTCCGCTCTAAAACTATTTCAGCTGTGGCACTATAGCCTGAACGAATAAAATAATTTGGATTTAAAATAATCTTCGCCTTAATTTCAAATTGTACTGCACCCGATTCTTCAGTTCCTTTGGGAGAAATGTATTCAAGAATGGCGTCGAATTTTGCATCGGCTATCGCTCCGACCGAAATTATGAACGGCATGCCAATTGTAAGCTTTCCAACCTCACTTTCATCAACTTTTCCAACGAAAATCATCTCAGACATATTTGCAATGATAGCAATGGTGGTTCCGGCATTAAAAGTATTGGTTTCGATTACTGAATTTCCCACTTCCACCGGAACAGAAAGAACCATTCCTTCAATGGTTGAAGTTACCAAAGTATTGGTTTGCTCTGAGCTTCGTGATGAAATTCCTTCTCGAATAAGTTTTAAATTATCCTCAGCCGATTGAAGTTCAGCTTTGGCATTTTTCAGGGCAACTTCAGCTTGTTCCATTTCAGCCACAGCAATCACTTTTTGGTCGAAAAGCTGTTTTTGCCGATTGTATAAACGTTGTGCATCCTCGAAAGCAATTTTAGCTTTATCTAATCGTGATTCGGCGTTATTCAGACTAATCATATCGGGCACAATTTTAATTTTTGCCAAAGGTTTTCCAACCTTTACCAAATCGCCGGGTTCAACATATAGCTCGCTGATAATCCCACTAGCCCGGGGCTTAATCTCAACCTCTTTGCGCGGGACTATTTTCCCTGTTGCTACGGTTTTATTTTCAATGGTGGTAAAAAAGGGTTGTTCGATGTTGTAAACTATGGGTTTAGGTTTTGATTTTTCATACAAAAAAAAGATGGTGTAAACAAATAATCCTATTACCATCACTAGGGCTAAACGTTTAATGATTTTTTTCATATTTTTAAATATTAGGTTTAAATTGCTTTCAATCGGAATGATTATTTATGAAGTGTTGTTGCCATCTGATCTGGTAGCTTAGTTTGTATCACTCGCTTCTTAAGGCTTCGATGGGTTTCATACGAACAGCACGATACGCCGGAAGAAGGCCTGCAAAGATTCCTGATAATATCAGGATTAGTAAGGCAAAAATGGCAATATTAAAATCAATCATAGGTTTATAGAGAACGCTATCTTTGGCATGAAGAGTAGCGTTATATATAATGTTAAGCACCCCAACTCCACACACCAATCCAGCCCAACCGGCAGAAATTGTCAGCACAATGGCTTCGAAAACAATTTGTGAAATAATATTTGCCGGTGACGCTCCGATAGCTCGTCGGATACCAAGTTCAGAAGTCCGTTCCTTAATCACCACCAGCATAATGTTGCTCACCCCGATGGCTCCCGCCAAGAGCGTTCCGATTCCCACTATCCAGATTAAAATATCAACTGCTCGAAACAGACCTGTGAATTTTTGAAATTCTTTCTCAACGTTAAAATTCCCCACGGCTCTATCATCTTCAGGATGAATTTTATGGCGGCGTTTCAATAGTTGCATCATATCATCGGCAACCTTGGCTACAGACACTTTGGGATCGGCTGTAAGCGCAAACCAAAATACAATATCGCCATAATTATAGAGCGATTGCATAGTAGTAAATGGTAAATGAATATTCTGTTCTTCGTCTTGCCCCTGCTCTCCTCCTTTTTTTGATTCGAAAACACCAACCACCTTAAAATAAACACCATTGATTTTGAGAATTTATTCAATGGATCTTCCGATTTCTCAAAAAGTTTTTCTTTTACCAATTTACCAATTACTGCAACCTTGCGTTTTTGAACGATATCCATTTTATTGATATAACGACCATGAACCACATCCACCGGGTCAATATTATTCCAATCGGGATAATCGCCATAAATCGTAAAATTACCGGTATTTTTGCCGTAAACGGCATTTGAAGCTCCATCGCCGGAAGCTTGGATTCTTGGGGCCAAACGTTCCAATCCGTTAATATTTTGGCGAATTGCTTCAACATCGCCATTGCGAAAATTCCATCGGCGTCCCTTTTTAAAACCGGCGTAAGGTTTAGACGTTGGTTGTGTCCACATAAAAGCACTGTTGGTGGAAAAATCGCCCATATTCTTAAATATCCCACGTTGCAAACCAACTCCGGAGCCCAACATAACCACAAGCATAAAAATGCCCCAGAAAATACCGAAAGCTGTTAAAAGAGTACGGATTTTATTGCTTTTTAATGTATGAACTATCTCGTTCCAATTGTCGATATCAAACATAGCTAATAGTAGTTATTCGTCTCGTAAGGCTTCAATTGGTCTTATTCGAGCGGCTCTAAGAGCCGGTACAAGACCTGCTAAGGTGCCACTCAAAATCAAAAGAATGGTTGTTGCGATGGCAATTTGAAGGTTTGCCTCAGGATTTCTAAAAAAATCGTTTGGTGGGGTATATTTATTGATAATTTCAAGGAGTCCCACTCCTGCCACTAACCCTATATAGCCTGCGAAGGTTGTTATAAAAACAGATTCCATGATAATCTGACTTATAATTGATCCCGGTGTAGCTCCAATGGCTTTACGGATGCCAAACTCTTTAGTGCGTTCTTTTACCACAATTATCATGATGTTACTTACACCAACAATCCCGGCAATGATGGTTCCGATACCTATAAGCCATACAAAAGCTGTGATGCCGGCAAATAAAAGGCTTATTTGATTAAAATTTTTCAGGTTGTTGTTGATATAAATTGCTCGGTTATCTTCTTTGTTAAAATTATGACGGGCCGCAAATTGCTGTTTAAGTTTTTCTTCAAAAACATTGCTTTCTTCAATTGATAAATTTCTGACAGTCAATGTTATATTGTTTAACACATTGGGCATGCTAAAACTTTGTTGTGCAGTCGATAGCGGTATATATGCCCGATTGTTTTCTCTCTCGTTTACCTCCTCATAAATTCCAACCACTCGAAACGGGATATTATTAATCTGTACCCATTTACCAATCGATTCTTCGTTTTTAAACAATTCCCGTTGTATTTTCGATGATAGGACAATTACTTTTCTAAATTCATTGATATCTAATGGATTAATAAATCGTCCTTTGGTGATATTGACATTTTCAATATGTTCCATTCCGGGATGAGTTCCAATAATTCGATAACTCACGGTTTCTTTTTTATATCGGATCGATTTGACTGACCAAACATTTATATTTCCACTGATTTGATCAATCTCTTGTTTATTCAACTCAAACGTTTGATCGTAGTCATTATTTCTAAAACGGATATTTCTACCCGGTTTCAGCCCTTTAAATTCCATTCGGGTTTGACCGGGTATAATCCAGAAACTGTTTATGGCATCGGCTTCGAAATTATGTTGAACACCATTTTTTAATCCTTGTCCGGCTCCAAGAAGGATGATTAGCATAAAAATACCCCATCCCACACTGAAGGCGGTTAAAAAGGTCCGCAATTTGTTTTTTTTAAGAGTGGCAAATATTTCCTGCCATGTATCGATATCAAACATAAGAGGTTGTTTTTTCGACTATAGTATCTTCCATTATCACACCGTCGCGAAGCCTAATGATTCGGTTAGTCATTTGAGAAATATCAACCTCATGTGTAACTATAATCACCGTTATTCCTTGTTTATTGATATCTTTTAAAAGATCCATTATTTCATACGAAGTTTGGGTATCAAGAGCACCGGTGGGCTCATCGGCCAAAATCACTTTAGGATTCGTAACCAAAGCGCGAGCAATAGCAATCCGTTGTTTTTGCCCTCCGCTCAATTCTGATGGAAGATGATTTGCCCAAGGAGCTAAACCCATCTTCTCAAGATATTCCATGGCAATCAAATTTCTTCGTTTACGCGATACACCTTGGTAATATAGCGGTAAGGCTATGTTTTCCATGGCATTTTTAAAATTGATCAGATTAAACGACTGGAAAACAAAACCAAAGTATTTATTGCGCAAATAGGCAGCTTTTCGTTCCGAAAGATTACGCACAATCATATTGTCGAGATAATAACTGCCATCATCGTAATTGTCAAGCAAACCAAGAATGTTTAGTAAAGTTGATTTTCCTGAACCCGAACTACCCATTATGGATAAAAATTCTCCATCGTTGATAGTCAACGATATTCCTTTTAAAACGTGGAGTTTGTTTTCTCCCATTCGATAGGATTTGTGGACATTGTGGAGTTTAATCATAGTAAAAATGATGCTGAAACAATTTAGAGACGTTTATAAACCTCGAAAGTTACATAAAAAAAATATATCTTTATTTAAAATAAATCTAAACAATGTTTTTTTATAACTTTGTAGAAAATAAATGCTATGGAAAACCAGGAAAATAGAAAAATTGTTCGGGAAATGTTTGCCGGATATTTGGAGGCTAAGGGATATCGAAAAACACCTGAACGATTCGCCATTGTGGATACCATATATTCCCATGAAAGGCATTTCGATGTAGAGTCGCTCTATGTTGAATTGAAAAATAAGAACTATCGTGTTAGTCGAGCCACAATATACAATACGATTGACTTATTGACTGAAGCGCGATTATTAATCAAACATCAGTTTGGTGACGGGGTAACGCAATTTGAGAAGGTTTTCAATTCGCGAAAACACGACCATATGATTTGTTTAAAATGCGGTAAGATCACTGAATTTTACGATGCAAGGGTTGAACAATTGAAACAAGAAGTAAGCGAAAAATTTCAATTTCAGGTATCTTCTCACGTTTTGTATCTTCACGGGATTTGTTCAGAGTGTCAACTAAAAGAAAACAAATAAAATTAAACCGAAAAAATTAAAAAAGGCTGCCCTATTTAGGCAGCCTTTTTTGTTCTTTCAAAATCGGAAGAATTAATACACAAAAAGTTTTTTCTCTTTGATTTCGTTTACCTTCCCATATTTTGCAAGGCTTTTAACATCGAATCGTTCTTTATCGCCGGCAACGACAACGATGAATTGATTGTTCTGCAATGATTTTTTGTAGAAATTCATCAAATCGTCCCAATTCAGCTTTTGGTAACCAGAAATCATCGATGGAATCGGGTCGGTTTCATAACCCATATAACGCCAATCTTCATAACGTTGCAATAGTTGACGGAAATGGGGTTTATCGCTGATGGTGCGATTGATTAAATAATCAACAATAAGCTCCATTCTTTCGGGTTTTTGAGGGAGATTTCGAATCAGAGAATCTAACATATCCAGGGCTTCGATGGTTTTATCGGCTTGAGTTCCGACATAGGAAGCAAACATTGAAGGGTGGGTCGGACGACGAGGAAGTTTAAAACCGCCACCAACGGCATAGGCCATACTTCGGTATTCTCGAATTTCCTGAATAAGAATTCCGGAAAATCCACCACCGAAATAGACGTTAAATGCTTCCAAAATGGTGTATTCTTTTGGAGAAATATCGCTTTTTGAAGCAATAAAAATCTTGGCCTGTGCGGCTTTCTTTTTATTAACAAAGAAAACTTGATTGCCGTCATAGACAATAGGCTGCTCAAAAACAGGCGATTCCGATGCTTGCAGATTATTGCTAAAGCGCAGGTTGTTTTTCACATGAGTAGAAAACTGTTGAATATCCGATTGACCGGTATAAAAGATTTTTACCGAGTATCGGGTTGCTTCTTTAAAGGTATCGATGAGGTTTTTAGCTTTAAATCGTTTAATTTGTTTTAAGGATGGTCGATTCAAAAATTTCGATTTTTCACCGTACAAAGCGTATTGATATAGCGCGAAGGCAACATCGTCGGGTTGCTGTCGCTCAACTTCGCGACCGGCTTTTTCGCTCTCATACAGCACTTTAATTTTTGAATCGTCAGGATAAGGCTCATTGATGAGTTTATTGATTAAAGCAAGGGACTTGGGAATATTTTTTTCTATTCCTTCCAAAGAGATTGTGGTGAAATGTTGATCGACTTCAAACGAATAAGTAGTCCCCAATTTGGCGAATTCCATTTTGAGATCGTTTAAAGTAATATCCTGTAAACCACACATATTCATATAGTTAACAGCATATTCGAGCATAGGAATTTTAGATGTTCCAACCCCAAATTGAATTCGCAAGGTGAAAATATCGTTTTCGGGGTTTTTAGTAGTCAAAATCTCGATGTTCTCATCCAGTTTTTCAATTTGTATATCGGTATTGAAATCAATGGGCTTATATTCATATTTATCGGCCGGAATAGATAAGAAATGCTTCTGATAACTTGAAATAGCTGATGTGTTGGTGGGTATCGGTTTAAAGTTGGGTTTTTCAATTTTATCTTTGGGGGCAGATCCAACTTTTGATTGAAGAACTAAATAGTTTTCACCAAAATATTTGGCTGTTATACGTTGGATATCTTGTGCTGTAATATGTTTTATTCGTTCCTTTTCTTTAAAAACTTCTTTGGGATCAATTCCCTGTGCAAATGCAAAAGCCAAAGCCAGCGATTTTTCTTGAAGAGATTCAAATTTCAGCAACTCTTCACGATAATAATTATATTTTACGGTTTCAAAAAATTCGGTTGAAAAATCGCCATCAGCAAGGCGTTTCAATTGTGCTTTTACTAATTTTTCTGCATCTTCGAACGATTGTCCTAACAATTTGGGTACTGCAACGATCATAAAAGCACCGTAATCGTGATAAGTTAAAGGAACAGCATAAGCAGCAAGCAATTTGTGATCTAATGTAAGCTGATCGAGGTAGCCTGTGTGGGAATTATTGTTGAGCATTCGGGCAATAATCTCGATAACGAGTTTGTCGGGATCTTTTTCAGTCGGAGTGCGATAGCCCATAAGGTTGAAGCGTATGGGAGTAAGTTTCACCTCAACCACTTCGCGGCCATTAAAAGGTTGTTCAACCGGCATACGACGAATTAAATTCTCTCCCGATGGAAGGTTGCCAAACGTCTTCTCAATCAGGGGCATAATTTCATCGGAATTAAAATCGCCGGAAAGAACTAAAGCCATGTTGTTGGCAACATAGTGGGTTTTATAAAATTCAAACATTCTCGAGAGACTTGGGTTTTTCAAGTCTTCCGTAGTCCCAATCAGGGTTCGCTGTCCATAGGGATGGACTTTGAAAAAGTGGCGGTTGAAGGTCTCGATCAGTTTGGTTTGAAATTTATCTTCATACATGTTCTTTTCCTCGTAAACCACTTCAAGTTCGGCTTGAAATGCTCTGAAAACGGGACTTTGAAAACGATGAGAGTATAAATCAATCCATCGCGAAATCTGATTTGGTGGAAATTCGTTAAAGAAAACAGTTACATCGGGCGAGGTAAAAGCATTGAGATTGGTTCCCCCCACGCGATAGATGAGATTGCTGAATTCGTTTAGAATAGTGTATTTCCCTGCTTCTACCGATACTTCGTTGATTTTTTGTTGGATAGCTTGTCGTTCATTGGCATCTTTGGTACTTCTTAGTTGATCGTAGAGTTGAAAAATTTCCTCAATTAAAGGTGCTTCTTTTTCCCAATCGGAAGTTCCGAGTTCGGTAGTACCTTTAAAGAGCATATGCTCCATGTAATGCGCTAATCCTGTGGCATCTGATGGGTCGTCTTTACCGCCGGCTTTAACGATCACTGTTCCAAAAACTTTTGGGATACGATGGTCCTCATTTAATATAACTGTAAACCCATTGTTAAGTGTTTTCACTTTTACTTCGTGAGAAGCCATTAGCTGCCCTCCCGCAGTCAGTAGCGTGGTTAATCCTATCATAATTTCCTTTTTCATAGATTATATGTTATTTCCGAAGCAAAGGTAACATTTTTACGAGTAGGGATTCGATTCCGCCACATTTTCCTTTACAAGGTAGTTTATCGTGATGGCAAAAAGGGTTGTTAGAGGAAAAGTTAATAATCGTGACGGCACAATTTTTTCAAATCCAAGGATAACCCAGACAATTGTAAATAGTAAACCGAATAGTATGGAATACAAGGCCGCTTTCGACTTGAAATTTTTCCAAAAGAGGGCAAAGAGAATAATCACGGAAAAGGTTCCGCCTATGCCTGCCCATACAATACTTACAATGCCATAAATAATTTTCGATGGCGAAAAATAAGCAATAAAAAATGCAACGACCGCTAAAAAGGCAGTTGTCCATCGGGATTGCTTAAGGGCATGATTTGGATTCAGATGTCCTTTACGCAATGGTTTAATGATGTTGTCGGATAGTTCGGTTGCCGATAAGATAAGCAAGGAATTGGCTGTTGAAATAATAGCAGCCAAAATTCCAATGATTAAAACCGATGCAAATAGCGGGTTGAATAGTTCTGAAATTACCGTAGGCATGATTTTTTCGTTGTCATCTAATGCACCCGGTCCCAGGAGAGCAATTCCAAGATATCCAACCAAAATGGCACCGGTGTAGGCTAAAATCGTCCAAACTATACCAATTATTTTACCCTTTTGAGCTTCTTTACGGTTTGATATTGCCATAAAGCGTGTGGTTAATTGTGGTTGTCCGCCCAAATAGCCGAAAAACCAGGAAAAGTAAGCTGCAACCATAATTCCTGCTCCAAAACCACTGATTAGAGCACGGGAGTGCGGGAATAGCTGTTCTAAAAACTGTCCCAACATAGTTCCTTCCGTTGAAATACCACCGGTTAGTGAATAATAGTTTTCTCCTGCTTTCTGTAGAGCTTCGCTGATGGAGTGTGCAAAAACGCTACCTTCTGGTTGTTTAGAAAGATAGATAAACCCAACGATTGGGGTTATAATTACAGCAACTATCATCAATAATGCTTGAATTACATCAGTGTATGTTACGCTACGAAATCCTCCGTAAACTGTATAAGGAACCACTAGTGCAAAAATCAGAACCATTCCGGTTAAAAGATCGATACCTAAAATTTTATCTAAAGTTTTTGCTCCACCGATAAATTGCGCTCCTACATAGAAAAAGAAAAACAACACAATAGCTAAGCTAGAAACAATTCGAATGGCTTGTCCCTGGGAAGAAAAACGTTTGGCTAGATAATCGGTGAATGTTGCAGCATCATATTTTTCGGCCTGGTTTCGAATTCGTTCAGTTAAGAATAAATATGCGGCTATTACACCAAGAACACATCCAACAGCAGTCCAAATTTCAAGCAATCCGGTAGCGTAAGCAGCTCCCGGAAGCCCTAGTAAGGCCCATGAAGATTCACCCGTTGCCCTTTCTGAAAGTGAGGCAACCCATCCCGGGAGTTTTCGTCCGGCAATGGAAAAATCGCTGGAAGTTTTTACTTTCCTCCCTTGGTAAAATCCGTAAAGAAGTATTACGGCCAGATATACAAAGGCAACCAATACAAATGTCGTTGAGTTCATAGTATTTCGGTTTAGAAATCAAATGCAATTGTAAGTTTTAATTCACCAACCTAAATTACTATTTTTGCAACAAAAATTATTGACCTATGAGAAAAATCGTATTTGGCATCGTTTGTTTATTAATTGTTTTTGGATGCGGTAATCGTGAGAAAAAACAAAAACATCCCAAGGGATTTAAATATATTGAACATCGCAGAAGCGAATATGGATTGAGCCCACGTGTTGGTGATATTATGTATTTGAATTTGCGAATAACTGCTCCCAACGATTCAGTTCTGGAGGAAGCGTCAAATATAATAATGCAATTGCAAAATCCACCAAAATACGAAGGAACTATAGAAGATGCTCTAATGTTTATGCATCGAGGCGATAGTATGTCGTTTTTTATAAACGCCCGAAACTTTTATCTGTATAGCCGACAAACACCTTCGCCTATTCATTTTTCTGATAATGATGAACTTCGGTTTGATATCGGAATGGTTGATGTGATGACGTTTAAAAAATATGAAGAAATGAGGCGTACAAAAATACATGCCGGATTTCTCGAAGAACGAATATTGCTTGACCAATTCCTTGAAAAAATGCCAAAACGTCGAATCGAACTTGATTCAATGCTTTATTACATTCCCGATGTTTCGGGAGATGGACCAAAGGTTGCTTCGGGCGATATTGTTTCCATTCATTATTTAGGTTATTTCATCGATGGTTCGTTGTTTGCCAATACTTATAAAAAAGGAAATCCATTCACATTTACCGTAGGCGACACTACCATCATCACAGGTCTGAACCGAGCTATTGTAGGTTTAAAACAAGGAGAAAAAGGACGAATTATTATTCCGTCGTATCACGCATACGGGGAGAAAGGCGTGAAAGACTTAATTCCACCCTATGCAACTCTTGTTTTTGAAATAGAAATTTTGTCGGTTGTTAAAAGTAATTAATCAATAGCTATTGAACAATAAATATGAAGATCGTTAAAATCGTACCTCACCAAAAAAATGAAACGGTCAAAGTCTTCATTTCTTTTAAGGAAGCCCAATGGAAAAGAATAGCTAGAATTACCAAATGATATTGAATAAAACTAAGATTTGTCAGAAATAAAAATTTTATGAAAAACACATCCTACCTCTCATTGTCACCTTGGAGTTTACTGATTTTTTTTTCGTTTTGGGCACAAATGCTATTCTCACAATCGATTATAATTCCACAAAATCCCAAAGAATATCGTCAATGGCTTTCAACTTTTGAGAAAATCAACAAGCATGTCTATTTGAAATTTATTACCAAGGGAAGTGGTTCTCTCCCACGCTCTGGCGATTATCTTTTGGTACATTACACAGGGTATCTACAAAATAACTATCTTTTTGATTCCTCCATTCAAAATGGTGAGCCTTTAGGTTTTAATCTTGGTGTGGGGCAAGTTATCAAAGGCTGGGATGAAGCTTTACGACGTTCTCCGGAAGGCAGTAAAATTCAAGTTGTTGTTTATCCTGAAGCCGGATATGGTAATCAATCTGTAGGTAAAATTCCTGCCAATTCAACCCTTTTTTTTGAAATAGAACTTATCAAAGTAATCGCCCAAACTCCCATTGAGCCTTACAATATCAAAAATCAAAAAATAAAAAAATTATCGAACGGGATTCGGTATGCTTTTGTAAATCAAGTAGATGGTATTAAACCCGACACAAATTATATTGTAACTATACATTTCACAGGATATCTACCCGATGGAACTATTTTTGATACTTCTATCCTTAACGGAGAACCCGAAAAATTTGTGGTAGGAAGTCCTGAAATTATTGCCGGAATCAACCTGGCGGTTCAAAATATGAGTAAAGGTTCCAAAGCCCGGTTTTTCATTCCATACAAGTTAGCTTTCGGCAAAGATGGTTATTCCACTTTAATTCCACCGAAAACAGATGTTATTTTCGATATCGAAATGCTCGATATAAAAGAACCTCAAGTGATAGCACCCTATCAACCTCATTGTGATTCGATTGCTCTCGACAGTGGCGTGTATTATTTCCCGATTGAAGCCACCGAAGGAATGAAACCAAAACAAGGCGAAATTGTTTCTATTCACTACTCGGGATATTATGAAGATGGCACCTTATTCGATTCGAGCATCAAACGCGACCAACCCGTTATGTTTATGATTGGAGAAAATCACATTATTCCCGGATTGGAAAAAGCAATCCTACACATGTCGCCCGGTGATAAAATTCGTGTATTCATTCCATGGCAGCAAGCTTATGGCGAAGAAGGCAATCCGCCAATTATTCCTCCTAAAACAAATCTGATTTTCGATATCCATTTATTGGATTTTATCCAACGTTAATCATTAAAAACAACTTCTTGACCAATGGCTCAAACCGATGAGTTTATTCAAATAAAAGGCGCCAAGGTTCATAATCTTAAAAACGTTGATTTACAAATTCCGCGCAACAAATTTATTGTAATAACAGGAGTTTCGGGAAGCGGGAAATCATCATTGGCATTTGACACCCTTTATGCTGAGGGACAAAGGCGATATGTTGAATCCTTATCATCCTATGCAAGGCAATTTTTGGGACGCATCAACAAACCGTCAGTTGATTTTATTCATGGAATCCCTCCTGCCATTGCTATCGAACAAAAGGCAACTACCGGCAATCCGAGGTCCACAGTTGGAACTATGACCGAAGTCTATGATTATCTTCGTTTATTGTTTGCACGAATCGGGAAAACCTATTCCCCCATTTCCGGACGTCAGGTAGTACATCATACAGTTTCCGATGTGGTTGATTTTCTGGCTTCATATCCTGAAGGGACTAAGGCCATGATTTTGGCCCCCTTTCCTCATATTGAAAAATCAAAAATGCTGTCCTTAATAAAAAGCAAAGGATATCAGCGTTTTTTTATTCAAAATCAAATTGTTAACCTTCAATATTTGGAGGAAAACTTGGGGACAGTAGAATTATCTTCCTTCTATATCGTTATCGACCGAGTAATTGCTTCAACTGAGAACGACAATCTCAGCCGTATTGCCGATTCTGTTCAAATCGCTTTTTTTGAAGGTGGTGGCCGATGCGCCATTTATCTGCCCGATAATCAAACTTCTATCCCATTTTCCGAACATTTTGAACTCGATGGAATGGAGTTTATTCCACCCTCTGAACATCTATTCAATTTTAACAGTCCGGCGGGAGCTTGTGCTCGATGCGAAGGATATGGGCAAACTATTGGAATTGATGAAAATCTTGTTGTGCCTGATAAAAACTTATCCATTTATCAAGGAGCTATTGCATGCTGGAGAGGCGAAAAGATGAGAGAATGGAATCAGGCACTTGTGCTGAATGCAGCAAAATTTGATTTCCCAATACATAAACCGTACTTTGAGCTTACAGAAGAGCAAAGAAAATTGTTATGGACAGGCAATCAATATTTTGGTGGATTGAATGCTTTTTTTCAAATGTTGGAAGAAAATTCCTACAAAATTCAGTATCGAGTTTTATTGAGCCGCTATAAAGGGAAAACCCGATGTCCGGAGTGTAACGGTACACGTTTAAAAAAAGAGGCCTCCTACATAAAAATTGACGGTTATTCTTTGCCGGATTTAGTAAATATTCCCATTGATAAACTCAGCGAAATTTTTTCGAATCTCAGACTAAACGATTATGAAAAACAGATAGCCGATAGATTATTGTTCGAGATTCAACATCGACTCTTAATTCTGACAGAGATTGGATTAGGCTATTTAACGCTGAACCGCAGAGCCGACACGCTTTCCGGCGGAGAAGCTCAACGAATCAGACTTTCAACGTCGTTAGGCAGTAGTTTGGTGGGGTCGTTGTATATCCTAGATGAACCTAGCATTGGACTTCATTCCCGCGATACAGAACGGTTAATTCGTATTTTGAAAAAATTACGCAATGCCGGAAATACAGTGGTTGTTGTTGAACATGACGAAGAAATCATTCGAAGTGCCGATTATTTGGTTGATATTGGTCCATTTGCCGGAATTAACGGCGGTACAGTTGTTTTTTCCGGAACACCCCAGGAATTTAGCGGAATAAGAAACAGCATCACACTCGATTACCTTACCGGAGCAAAACAAATCAAACCGCCCGCCAAAAGACGCTCTTTTAAACAAAAGCTCATTATAGAGGGGGCTCGTCACAATAATTTAAAAAACATCAATGTAGAGATTCCGCTCAACGTTCTCACGGTAGTCACCGGTGTAAGTGGCTCAGGGAAGTCATCATTAATAAAAGGGATATTGGTTCCCGCTATGGAGGTTATTTACAACCAAAATACCCATTTCTTAGGAGATCATAATCGAATTTCAGGAAATATCGAAGCTCACCAACGCGTTGAATTTGTTGACCAAAATCCGGTGGGACGTTCATCACGGTCAAATCCAGTAACCTATATCAAAGCCTTTGACGAAATTCGTAAACTTTTTGCTGAGCAACAATTGTCAAAGCAAATGAATTTTAAACCGTCACATTTTTCGTTTAATATCGAAGGAGGACGCTGTGAAACCTGTAAAGGAGATGGTATCATTGTTGTTCCAATGCAATTCATGGCCGATGTTGAGTTGGTGTGCGATGACTGCAACGGAAAGCGATTTAAGGATGAAATTTTGGAAGTTAGCTACCATGGAAAAAGTATTTATGATGTTTTAGAAATGACTGTTAGTGAGGCAATTGCCTTTTTCAATTCTCAAACTGAGAAAGCCGCTAACAAAATAGCACAGAAACTGAAGCCGTTGGAAGATGTCGGACTCGATTATGTTAAACTTGGACAATCATCATCAACTTTTTCAGGCGGTGAAATTCAACGGTTGAAGCTTGCCTTCTATTTGTCAAAAGATTCAGATTTTGAGGGTCAAAAAATTCTGTTTATTTTCGACGAACCAACCACCGGGTTACACATTCATGATGTGCAAAAATTGCTGAGAGCCTTTGACGCATTACTGAAAAACGGACACTCTGTTGTGGTTATAGAACATAATCTTGAAGTAATCAAATCGGCCGATTGGATAATTGATCTTGGGCCTGAAGGAGGAATCAATGGCGGATATCTTGTAGCATCGGGCACTCCGGAAGATGTAGCCCAAAACCCCAACTCCATCACCGGGAAATTTCTTAGATCTAAACTAAATATTTAGATTCAATATATTATAATCTTGAATATTAAGAATTAAACAATTTTTCTATGCTACACCCAGACACAATCCCATTTTTATCCGAATTAAAAGCTAATAACCATAGGCCATGGTTTCAACAAAACCGAAATCGATACGAAGCTATTCGATCGAAACTATTGGAATTTGTTTCGAATGTTTTAGTTGCTATGCAAAGCATCGATTCTCGGTTAGTTGGTGTTGAACCAAAACAGTGTATTTTTCGGATAAATCGCGATATTCGGTTTTCCAACGATAAATCTCCCTATAAAACACATTTCGGAATTATTTTGGCTCCCAATCGTCGATTTGCCGACTTTGCCGGTTATTATTTACACATTGAACCAAACAATTGCTTTATTGGAGGCGGGATTTATATGCCCTCAAGCATTATACTAAAAAAAATTCGGGTTGAAATTGCTGATTTCTATGACGATATATTTTCGATTCTCTCTGCCGAATCATTCAAAAATAGTTATCAAGGCTTCGAGATTGAACCTTCGCTATGTTTAAAAAATCCGCCGGCAGGCTATAGCAGCGATCATCCTGCCATTGACCTTTTAAAACTAAAAAGTTTCACTGTTTCAAAAGCATTTAATCATGATCTGATCCAAACAGATGATTTTCAGCGTTTTGTGATTGAACATTTCACTTTAATCAAACCCATTAACGATTTTCTTAACCGAAGTTTATCTGAATAGTATGAGCGAAAAAAATTATTTTCCTCCCATGCATACCGCTGAACATATTTTGAACCAAACCATGGTTCGTCTCTATGCCTGCGGTCGTTCGTTTAATGCCCATATCGAGAAAAAAAAGTCGAAGTGCGATTACCCTTTGGATCGACCTTTGACCGATGAGGAAATTACTACGATTGAAAATTTAGTAAATGAACAGATTCAGAAGAATCAACCTGTTACAGAAGAGTTTGTTAGCCTCGATGAAGCTAAAACACGAGTCGATATTTCAAAACTACCCACCGATATAGATTTTTCTACCATTCGTATAGTGAAAATTGGCGATTACGATCAATGCGCCTGCATTGGCCCCCACGTATCGAATACTTCTGAAATCGGGCAGTTCCAAATCATCAGTCATTCTTGGGAAGATGGAGTATTACGACTGCGATTTAAATTAATTCGTTAATCCTTTTTTGGTTCGTACATCAAAACAGGCTTTCCTTTTCGAATTCGCAGTACACGACAAGTAACAACCTGAGGAACTTCCTTTTCGGGATCGATTCCATGAATTTTAATTAATTTCCTGAAGCAATCGTGGCTATAAAAGCCACTGGGGCGCTTTACAACATTTACCTCAATCAATTGGTTATCGGAATAGCACGGGTGTTTTGGTTCAATTCGCACTGCATTTTGAGATTCGGAAAACCAAATTCGACATTCCACCTTCAAACCTTTTGCCAATCCATGATGTTGATACCATCTCACGGGAAGGTGATATTCTGTTTCATCCTGATCTTTAAGCACATAACATTCAACCCCGTCAACTTTTGCTGTTCCCGAAACTACGAGTGTTTTAAATTGCTCTGTTTCAATTTTAGGTTCATCGGGAAATTCAAGAAAAACTTTACCTTTTCTGATATTACGAACCCTCAATCGCACAGATGAGCCTTCCAAGTGTGGTTTTAACGACAATATTTCCACAAAGTTTCCCAAACAATCCTTTACTGTAATTTGAAATTGATTGACTTTAAGTATCTTAGTCGATATTACCGAAAATAAATATTCTTCTCCAACAACATAGCATGGATGTGCGGGTTCGAAAAAAACTTTACCGGCACAATTAATTTTATCAATACGTCCTTGGAGCCGTTGACCAACCGTTATGGGATATCCGTTGTAATATTTTTTTTCAAGGATTGACCGGCTTTCATCGGGGAAGCGGATAACCCATCCACCGGATAATTCTTCAGGAATTTCTCCGACAACTTCAACTTCAAGATGCTCTCCTTCCCGAAAAATCATAGATTGAAAAGATTACAACATTGGACTGGCAATGCGAGCAACACTTGCTTTAAACTTTTCGATTTTTGAACGATTGTCCCACTCTTGAAAGTTTACAATCTCGCTATCTTTCAGATCTTCTAAAAACCAATACGTAAGTTCCGAAGTTACAGCAGGATCGTAAATCAAAGCAGTAACTTCAAAATTTTGACTAAAGCTTCTATAGTCCATATTTGCGGTACCCACGGAACAGAATTCATTGTCAATCAACAGAATTTTGCTATGGTTGAAGCCTTTTCTATAAAAGTAAATTTCGATGCCGGCTTCGAGCAATTCTTTCACAAAAGACAATGTTGCATAATAAACTAAAAATGAATCACTTATTCCAGGTATCAAAATTTTTACATCAATTCCACTCAATGAAGCTGTTTTTAAAGCCGTAAGGATGCTTTCGTTGGGGAGCAAGTAAGGTGTAGAAATGTAAACGTTTCGTTTAGCTAGATTAATCGAAGTGAAATAGGCCTGCATAATACTTTCCCAATCTGAATCGGGCCCCGACGTAACGATTTGAATCATGCATTGTTCTTTTATGGTGGGTTTGGGATAGTATACAGCTTGCTCGAGAAGTTCATTTTTAATAAAAAACCAGTCGGTTGCAAATACAATTTGCAATGCGTTTACTGATTCACCTTCCAGCATTAAATGAGTATCGCGCCAAAAAGGAATATTTTTTTTGCCGTGAAGGTAATGATCGGCAATATTGATTCCTCCCAAAAATCCCACTTTTCCATCGATTACAGCAATTTTACGATGGTTTCTGAAATTGATTTTTCGTGTTAAAAAGGGAAGCTTAACGGGCATAAAACATCCAACCTCAATGCCTTCTTTTTCAAGGTGTTTGATAAACCGATTGCGAATTTCCCAACTCCCTACATGGTCGTAAATTATTCGCACCTTCACTCCTTCT
>DAOTAV010000004.1:0-31074 GCA_035382785.1 Salinivirgaceae bacterium
TTTATAATCGATTTTTTTAAGGGAAATGCACTAGAAAATCCATCCTATACAACCTTATTATTATTTCGTTTGCCCAAAGCAATCACTGCTGTTTTGGTTGGAATGGCTCTTTCTGTGAGTGGTTTGTTGATGCAGACAGTTTTTCGAAATCCGCTCGCGGGTCCCTACGTATTAGGTGTAAGTAGTGGAGCCGGGCTTGGAGTGGCATTGGCCATACTGGGATTTTCAGCAATAGGGATATCAATTCCTTTTGGCTTGCAAAATGGCATGGTTATTTTGTTTGCAGTTGTTGGAGCGACTTTTGTTCTTGGGATTCTCCTTTTGGTATCAATGCGCATTAACGACATCATGACCATTTTGATTCTTGGAATGCTTTTTAGTAGTGCCATTTCAGCTCTTATTAGCATTTTGCAGTATTTTAGTCCTGAATCGTCGCTAAAAGCTTATGTGATTTGGACTATGGGCAGTTTGGCTACGGTGAGTTACTCTCAGTTAGTTTGGCTTTCATTGGCTGTGACTTTCGGAATTTTGCTCGCATTTTTGAAGGTGAAAGATCTTGATCTGATGCTCCTTGGCGAACAATATGCCATATCAACCGGATTGAATGTAAAACGATTCAGGGTGATAATTTTTATTGCCACCGGACTTTTGGCCGGAAGTGTCACAGCTTTTTGTGGCCCTATTGGATTTATAGGTGTTGCTGTTCCGCACATTGCTCGCATTGTTACTCGTACCACAGATCATTTTTATTTACTGATTTTTTCTTCTCTTATAGGAGCGTGTGTAGTACTGTTGTCTGACATTTTAAGTCAGCTTCCCGGAACAATCGGTGTGTTGCCAATTAATAGCGTAACCGCCTTATTGGGAATTCCGGTTGTTGTTTGGATTATTTTTAATAATCATCGTTTTGGTTCCGGATTCTAAACACTTTGACATGGATTATGCTCTTGAATTGATTGACCTGAATGTTGGATATGGCAATAAAAAAAGCCGTAGGGTTATCCTTTCCGATATTCGTCTATCGGCAGCGTCTGGACAATTGATCGCATTAGTTGGCCCAAATGGTAAAGGGAAAAGCACTTTATTGAAAACCATTGGAGGGTTTTTAAAACCATTGGAAGGAATGGTACGAATCCATGGATCTAATCTTTCCCAATTAACCAATCATCAACGAGCAAAACTCATAAGTTTTGTCGGGACTTCGCACGAAATTAATAAATTGCTGCGAGTGCGCGATTTAGTGGCACTTGGACGATGGCAACACTCTTCTTTTTTAGGTCGCTTATATGAGAATGATCAACGCATTGTTTATAAGGCAATGCTTGATACCAAAATTCTGCATTTGCGCGATGCACGTATCGGTGAAATTTCAGATGGCGAGCTTCAGCGTGTACTTATTGCTCGGTGTTTGGCTCAGGATACTCCAATAATTTTACTCGACGAGCCGACGGCTTTTCTTGATATCGCCAATAAATTCGAAATGGTCGATTTAATGAGAAGATTGGTTCGTTTAAACCGGAAAACAATTATTTTTTCCTCCCACGATTTACCAACTGTTATTGGTAATGCCGATTTGATGTGGTTTATTTATAATCGTTCAATTTTGGAAGCTATTCCCGAAGAATTAGTAATGACCGGATTTCTGGATACTTTTTTCGAGCATTCAAATGTAGTTTTCGATTTGGTTAAAAACGAATTTCGCTTAAATCAGAAACCCGATCGTTTTGTGAAAATTTTGGGCGATGAAACGCTTGTTTTTTGGACAGAAAAGGCATTACTTCGTTTTGGTATTGCTCGTGACAACCGTGTGTCTGAACCTGAAATTCATGTCAAGGTAGAAAACGAAAATATTCTTTGGATGGTAAATTCTTTGGATAAAAGTTATCGGTTTGAAACCCTTCGTGATCTTTTGCCTTTTATTGATCGACAATTCCGGAATAAAGAAAATTCTTAATTGTGCGCCATGGTCAATTTTTGGCTTAAAATCATGGGACTAAAAAAAAGAGGCTTTCAAAGCCTCTTTTTATGATTAAAAGAAGAATAGTTAGTCTTTAATACATCTTACGGAGCGTCCCCACTCTTTGGGATACATGGTCATGTTCACAACATCCCCGGCTGTAAATACAACCGAAATAGCCTGTTGTTCAGTTTTTGAAGTTGATGTCCAGAATGTTGCTTCGCCACCAACTTGCCAGAAATTGAATTTTTCTTTATGCATTTGGCGATAGCCTGTGGGTTTTGCATCAAACAGGTAAGAATTGGTACCGGCTGTGTTTTTATTGGAATCTTCCATGGGTTTCCATCCATTTTTCGATTTTAGCTTCAATCCAGCTTTAGCAGAACCTCCAACAAAATCAATCAAGTTTTTCCACTCGGTTTCAGATGGAACGCGCCAACCTTTTGGGCAAATGCCTTGTGAATTAGTAGCAGCATACCAGCTATAAAGTAGCCCGAGATTATCTTTATTTTCTGCCTTATTTTCAACAAATGTGTATGCCCCTTGAGGCGACGTCCATGCTTCATTGTTCGATGGAGAATGGGTTATGGCTTTGCCATTGTTGTATTTTGTCGTTTTTAGATTTTGAAGCATCCAAACATATTTTCCGATACGTACTGCGTTGTAGGTGTTTCCATCAATATCCGTAACAGTTTCAATCGGATTCCATTTTGTTGGGTTTAGCAGCACTTCTAAAAACTCCGATTTGTTGGTGAAAAAAAGAGCATAACGTTTTTGTTCTTTATCCCTAATAATGAGGTATGAAATAGCATCAAAATCAAAATTTTCTGCTTTGTATCCTTCAGGGAATTCAATGGTAATGGAAATGTCTTTGATTTCTTGCGGCTGTGAAGGTTTTTGCGGTGGATTATTGTCTTCGCTTAAACGTTCAACCTGAGCTGCAGCTACCATTCCAGTAGCAATCATCAGCAATAATACGAGAGTTTTCTTCATACGTAGTTTTGTTTATAGGTTATTATTGCAAATTTACAGTTTTTATCTATTCAATTTTCAATTTGGTTTTTAAAAAATCTCCGAAAACAGTGAAAGCCCAAACCATAGACATCACGGCTAAACCAGGGTAAATAGGAAGCCATGGTTTTCCTACGATTAAAAATCCATAATGGTCGCGAATCATAGCTCCCCATGTAGGAGTAGGAGGTTCAATTCCAACTCCCAGAAAACTAAGCCCGGATTCTATTAAAATCGCAGATGCAAAATTGGCAGCCGAGATGACCATTATTGGACCGAGAATATTGGGCAACAAATGAAAAATCATAATATGCGCATCAGAAAATCCTAAAACCTTAGCTGCTTCTACAAATTCCAGATTTTTTAATTGTATTACCTTGCCACGAACTACCCGAGCAACCTCAACCCACATGGTCAGACCTATAGCCAGAAAGATTTGCCAAAATCCTTTTCCCAGTGCCATACAAACAGCAATTACCAATAACAGAGTCGGGATCGACCAAAAAACGTTGATTAGCCACATAATAATTCTATCAACCACTCCGCCATAATATCCGGATAGAAGTCCCAGAAAGAGACCTATAATCAAGGAAACCAAAACTGAAACAACCCCAACCGATAATGAAACTCTCCCTCCGATAATGATTCGGCTAAGCATGTCGCGTCCAAACCGATCGGTTCCTAGAATGAAATGCTTGGTAGTAATGTGATTTTTTTCAATTTCCTGTATCAATTGAGTGATTTCAACCCGCATCGGAATGCGATCGATCGTTACATATTCAATGGAGTCGTTTACAATGGCAGGCTTGAAGGCATTGTCTATGGGATAAATAATTTCAGGTAGAAAAAATGTTTCAGAGCGAACAAATTTCATTTCGGGATCTTTACACAAATATGCGGTCAGATAAGGAGGGGTAACCTGTACTGAGTCAATGGCAATAGACCTGTATTCCGGTTCTTTGCCGTATAACCATTGGTGCACAATTGTATTCTTTGTGCTTTGGTTCGGATTTTTTAATAACAGCATTTTAGTGGTAAATCCCGGAGGTTTTAACGCTATAGTAATGTTTTGAGCATTGGCATTAACCGAATTGTCAGGGGTGACTAAATAACCCAGAAACGATAAAACAATAAAAATAGAAATTATTGCAATTCCTAAAATCACAGGAATATCCGAGATAGATATATTTTGAAGAAATCCTTTTTTGTCTTTCACGGGTACAATAAATATTTTTCTCGTAATTGTTTGAATTTCTCGATATCGGTTAACCAGCTGTTTCTGATTTCATCTTCTGAGAACCCACTTTCGATTTGTTTTTTTAATGTTTTGGTTCCGGCTAAATAATTGAAATAACTGTTGAAAAAGTTTGAAATCTTTAGACTTTGATAAGATTGAATCAGAAAAATTAGCGTGAGTTTTTCAACTTTTCCCTGAGCTATTAGTGTTCCTTGTAGATTTTCTCCATAACATTTCTCGCCCATAAATTTTGGTTTCTTAGCTCCAGGCATTGGTTGTGGAGTGAATTCAAAAGGAAACTTTTTTAGAAGCGGATGGCCGTAAACTTGGAATGGATAAGCAGTTCCCCGTCCGCAACTAACAACAGTACCCTCAAAAAATCCCAACGATGGATACAAATACACAGCTTTCATGTTAGGAAGGTTTGGCGATGGTGCAACAGGTAAAATATATCTGCTTTGGTGAGTATAGTTGACGCAAGGAATCACCGTTAGGTGGCAAGGTTTTGGTGTTTGAATCCAGCCTTCGCCGTTAATCATGGCAGCCAACTCCCCGATAGTCATTCCGTAAACCACAGGAATGGGATGCATCCCAACAAATGAGCGCAGCGCAGTGTCGAGTACAGGGCCGTCGATATAAAAACCATTGGGATTGGGTCGGTCGAGAACTATAAGAGGAATATCGTTTTCGGCTGCTGCTTCCATCACATAATGCATTGTGCTAATGTATGTGTAGAATCGTACCCCTACGTCTTGCATGTCGAAAATCAGAATTTCGATATCCTGTAGATGAGTTCGGGTTGGTTTTTTAATATTTCCGTAAAGAGAAACAATTGGAATTTTAGTCTGAGGATCGATATCGTTTTCAATGAGTTCCCCTGCATCGGCATGTCCGCGAAATCCATGTTCGGGACAAAATATTTTTTTGATCTTTATTCCTCGTTTGAGTAAACTATCGATCAAATGTATTTTTTCTATTAGTCCTGTGTGGTTGGTTACAATTCCAACGTTTTTGTTCTCAAGTTGTGGAACATATAATTCGGTGCGATGGGCACCGGGGATGATCTCCTGGGAAGCAATAATTTTTGTGAATACAAAGAAGAAAAGAAACAAAAACGTAATTTTGCGAATCATTCAGACCGATTTAGAAAACTTTGCTAAAATACGCAAAAAATTGAAGTTCGAATATTTTATCGCTAAGCGCTTGTATAAAGAGCGACATCGGGCAGAAGAGATTTCTAAACCGATGTTGAAAATTTCTATAGCGGGAATTGCTTTAGGTATTGCTGTCATGCTTATTGCAATCAGTATTTCTATCGGGTTTAAGAACGAAATTCAAGAAAAGATCACAGGTTTTTCTTCCCACATCAAGCTGATAAACTTTGAGATGGGAAACCCGTTCGATACCAAACCAATCGATCTGATGGCTCCCAACCTTGATTCTCTTTGGAAATATCCACACATAAAGCATATACAAAGATACATCAACAAACCCGCTATATTACGAGCCGGAGATAACCTTCAGGCAATTGTGTTTAAGGGTGTTTCCTCCGATTTTGACTCAATGTTCATTGCTAAATATCGGGTTGCCGGGAAAATCCCACAATATAATGACTCCGTGCTTTCAAACGAAGTGTTGATTTCGGAAAAATTGGCTAATAAGTTAAATCTGAACGTTGGAGATCGTCTTCCGTCATTTTTTATGCAAAAACCCATACGATACCGAAATTTTGTAATTGCCGGAATATTTAAGACTCACATGGAAATGTACGATGAGAATTTTATGTTCTGCGATATTAAGCAATTACAAAAGTTGAACGGATGGAATACTAATGAGGTAACAGGTTTGGAATTGTTTATTCATGATTTTTCTGCTTTAGATGAGGTTGCTGACGATTTGCGATATGTTACAGCAACCACCTATGGCTCTGATGAAAAGATGCTTCGAGTAATGACGATTAAAGACGTTTCTCAGAATATTTTTCAATGGTTTGAGTTATTGAATACCAACGTTTATGTTATTATCATTCTCATGGTTCTGGTTTCGGCCACTACCATGATTACCGGTCTGCTGATATTGATTCTTGAACGGATCCGTTTTATTGGTGTTCTGAAAACATTAGGAACCAGCAATGGATTGATTCAAAAGATTTTTCTAATCCGATCAGGACAAATCATCGGGTATGGGCTTTTTATTGGAAACATAATAGCTGCAATTCTTATAGCCTTGCAGCACTATGGGAAAATAATCAAACTTGATCCGGAGAATTATTATCTCTCGGTGGTGCCAGCCGAAGTGTCTATTTTTTGGTGGTTTTTCATAAACCTAGCAATTTTTGCTGCTATGATGTTAATCATGAAAATACCGCTAAGGCTTATTACCAAAATAGAGATAGCAGAAACTATTAAGAAAGATTAGTCATCGAGATTTTTGGAATCCAATCTTTCATGATAGTTGGAATGTTTGGTCATTTCCTTTTTTATTTTAAGAATCTCGGTTTCAATGGTTTTCATTGAGAAGTTTAGCTCTTCTTTAGTGAGAATAAGTTCTCGTTTTGCCTTGAGTATCATCCATCGTGCCCAAATCATTCCGGCAAGGATTATTATAGTCTCAATAATTACAATAATTTCAAACAAATTCATGGGCCTCAAATTTAAGTTCAACAAACAAATGAATTCGACGTTACTTTACGATAGATTCACGGCTAAAGTTACAAAATTTTAAAACACACACAAAAATTTAAAACAAAAAAATTAAATTCACTACCTTTGAAGGCATAAAACGATAAATATGCAATTAAGTGCTCAAAATCTGGTTAAGAGTTACCGGAAACGAACGGTAGTAAGGGGCGTAACTTTGGAAGTAAATCAAGGCGAGATTGTGGGACTACTTGGGCCGAATGGGGCAGGAAAAACCACAACATTTTATATGATAGTCGGCTTGATTCGTCCAAATTCCGGAAAAATTTTTCTTGATCAGGAAGAAATTACCACTGAACCAGTATATGCGCGAGCCCAAAGAGGGGTGGGTTATTTGGCACAAGAAGCATCCGTGTTTCGGCGAATGACAGTTGAAGACAATATCTTGTCGGTAATGGAAATGGCCGGTTATGAGGTGTCTTATCGGAAAGAGAAATTAGAAGAGTTATTGAATGAGTTTGGATTACAACGTATTCGTAAAAGCTTAGGAATCCAGCTCTCGGGAGGTGAGCGACGCAGGACAGAAATTGCTAGAGCTTTAGCCATCGATCCAAAATTTATTTTACTCGACGAACCTTTTGCAGGTGTGGATCCGATTGCAGTTCAGGACATTCAGGAAATTGTCTTTAAACTTAAACAAAAAAACATTGGCATTTTAATAACCGACCATAATGTGCACGAGACGCTCAGCATTACCGATCGTGCGTATCTGCTCTTTAATGGTTCAATTTTAAAAGCTGGAACAGCAGAAGATTTAAGTCAAGATCCACAAGTTAGAAAAGTATATCTTGGTGAAAATTTCGTTTTACGACGCTAATTTCCCCTGCTATGCGATTCCTACTGCTCATTGCTCTTTTATTTATTACTCCCACGGTTTTTGGACAATTGACACGCGTTCGTGGCAAAGTAACGGATGCGTCAACGAATGAGCCCATTCCTTTTGTCAACATTGCATTTAAGAACACAACAATTGGCGTTATTTCTGATTTTAACGGAAATTATGCTATTGAGACAAGAGCAAAAGTTGATACCCTTATTTTCTCTTATATTGGCTATGAACAGAAAATTGTAAAAGTTAAAGTTGGTCAATATCAGGAGATTAATGTAAACTTGAAACCTACGGTCATAACTTTGCAAGAGGTTGTTATAAAGCCCGGGAAAAATCCTGCGCTCATCCTACTTGATTCGCTAAATAAGTATCGCCGCCAAAACGATCCAGACCGTCTAAATTATTGGGAATCTGAAATATACAATAAAATAGAATTTGATCTCAGCAATATCAACGATGAATTTAAAAAGAATAGACTCTTCCGTCAGTTTCAATTTGTTTTTGACTACGTTGATACTTCTGTTGTCAGTGGAAAAACTTTTTTACCGATTTTTATTTCAGAAACTAAATCGAACTTTTATTATCAAAAATCGCCAAAAAAAGAAAAGGAAATCATTACAGCAAGCAATGTGAGCGGAGTTAAAGACGATCAGGTTTCCCAATTTTTAGGACAAATGTATTTGAAAATAAATCCATATGAAAATTTTATAGAATTGTTCGGGAAAGGGTTTGTTAGTCCTATAGCTACCTTTGGTCCGCTTTATTACCGTTATTATTTGATTGACAGTGCTTTTATCGATAATAAATGGTGTTTCCAAATTTCATTCAAACCGCGACGTAAACAAGAGCCTACCTTCACCGGAGATTTTTGGGTTCACGACACAACCTATGCTTTGGTTAAAATAAATGCACGTATTGCCCAGGATGTCAACCTAAACTTTGTGAATGATATCAACTATAAATTAGATTTTCAGCATGTGGGTGATTCTGTTTGGTTCTACAAATCTGAAGAAACTTTTATTGATTTTAACATCAGTGATCGTACAACCGGTATATTTGGTAATAAATATACGATTTATACCAACGTTATTCCTGAAACACCTCGTGAAGCTTCATTTTTTAATCCGCAATTATCCCAGGAATTGATTGTTTTGGAAGATGCCAACCGATTCTCAGATCAAGAGTGGAACATCATTAGACCCATTGATCTAACCCCCAAAGAGTTGCACATTTTTCAGATGGTAGATAGTATAAAACAAGTGCCTGTTTTTAAGACGTGGGTTGATGTCATAAACACTTTGGTAAACGGATACTATGTTACCAAATGGTGGGAAATAGGTCCTTATTACAAGCTCTACAGTTTTAATCCCATTGAGGGAAACCGCTTTCGTTTCGGGGGGCGTACCAGCAACGAATTTAGTCGTCGATTGATGCTAACATCTCATGTTGCATTTGGCGATGAAGACAAAAAATTCAAATTTGCACAGGGAGGATTGTATCTCACTAACAAGAATCCGAGACGTGGCTATGGTTGGGATGTGAAGCACGATATGGAGCAATTGGGAATAAGTCAGAATGCTTTTACTCAGGATAACATTCTTGCCTCATTTTTACGCCGAACCTACAATCGGAAACTTACCATGGTCGATGAATTGGAATTTTTTTATGAGCACGAATGGTTTCAAGGTTATTTAAATACAATTAAATTCAATACAAGACAGATTTGGTCAACTGAATATGTTCCTTTCGTTGTAAGGGAGCAAAATAGTTGGTATAATTTGAATAGACTGCCTACAACTGAAATTACGCTGAAAACTCGATTTGCCTACAATGAAAAATATCTCTTAGGCGAATTTGTACGAATAAGCTTAGGAACTGATTATCCTATTCTTACCTTAAATATTTCCAGTAGTATCAAAGGAGTTAATGGTAGTAGACATGAATATTATAGGATCACCGGTAGTGTTGATCACAGTTTTTTGGTAAACCCTTTTGGGCGTTTTCGCTATATTATCGACGGCGGTATTTATTTTGGAAAGGCCCCGTATCCTTTATTGCAAATTCACGAAGGAAACGAGACCTATGCCTACGATGAGTATGCCTTTAACATGATGAATTACTATGAATTTGCCTCAGATCGTTGGGTGAGTTTATTGGCTGAACACCATTTTGAAGGTTTTTTCCTAAACCGTATTCCGATGTTTCGCAAATTGAAATGGCGTGAAGTTATAGCTGCTAAAGGTGTTATCGGCAGGGTAAGCGAAAAGAATTTGAAACTTATGGATTTCCCCGATGGTATGCGGGAATTGACAAAACCTTATCTGGAAGCTAGTATTGGTGTTGAAAACATTGTCAAACTTTTCCGTGTTGATGCTATGTGGAGGCTAACCTATCTTGACAAACCTACCGGAGAAAATATTACCGATATTCCTAAGTTTGGAATTAGGGCTGCTATGAAATTTGATTTTTAGGTTACACCGATTTTTCCTCAAGGCTTTTAAATCCCTTTCCTAGAATTTCCGTAGTTTCCATTACCGTTACAAAAGCCTTGGGATCAATTTGTCGGATATAATCATGCAAAATCGACATCTCTCGACGCGTTACGGATGTGAAAATGATTTTTTTGGGTTGACCATTAAACATGCCTTCCCCCGATAATAGGGTTCCACCTCGATTCAAATCTTCCAAAATTTTGTGACGAATTTCTTCGGTTTTATCGCTGATGATAAATAAAGTGCGATGGTCGCTCAACCCTTGTAAAACCACGTCAATTACTTTGCCCATAATGAAAATCACAATCCATGAGTAGAGTGGAATTTTCCAGTCACCAAATGCTACCAAACCTACTAAAACTATTGCCGAATCCACAAGAATCATAAGCTGCCCAAGCGGTACTTTGGTGTACTTTTCGATAATGGATGCAATCACATCGGTTCCTCCGCTGGTGGCTCGAGCTTTGAAAATGAAACCAACGCCGATTCCCATTAAAAGTCCACCAAAAATCGATGCTAAGAGATCGTCGCCTTCAACAATGGGTTTATATTCAGAAAAATGGCCTAAAAGATCCACAAAGAATGCGGTTAAAATAAAGCCTGTAAAAGTTTTTGCCCCAAATTTCGGTCCCAGAATTTTTAAACCAAGGATCATTAGGGGAATATTAAAACATAAAGCGGTTAATCCCACCGGCAAGCCTAAAGTATGGTGGATTACTATCGAAATACCATAAACGCCGCCCGGGACAATCTTATGGGGTGTGATAAAGAACACATAACCCAACGACAATATAAAAGTCCCCATAACAATGTTGCCATAAGCATTAAACCACCGTTTGGAAAATGGTTTTTCGTAAGTTACAAACGTTCCCATGAGTCATTTTTTTGTCAAAATTAAGGTAGTTTTATCGATTGAAGAACGACAAAAATCATAGAGTAAAAATTTTCACATTTGAAGTTATAGATGTTGAGGCTACATAATTTTCTCTACTTTTGTATTTGCATTATGATTAATAAAAAAATTTCCATTGCCATCCTTGGACCGGAATCGACGGGAAAGACAGAATTGGCTTTGTACTTAGCTCGCCATTTTGGAGGTGTTTATTATGAGGAAATATCTCGAAAATATGTTGAGGCATTGAATCGACCTTACCAAATCGACGATCTAGACGTTATTACTAATTTGCAGATTGAGCAATATCATTCAATGTGTGAATCCGATAAATTTTTCCATGTGTTTGATACTGAGTTTATCATTACAAAAATATGGTATGAATGGGTATTTAAACAACTTCCGGTTGACTTTAAAAACATCTTAGTTGAATTGCGTTTCGATCTTTATTTGCTATGCTCACCTGATATTCCTTGGATTCCTGATCCCGTAAGAGAAAATGGAGGTGAAGCACGTAATAAACTTTTTGATGAATATAAAAATGAATTACAACGTTTTGGCTATAACTTTAGGATCGTTGAAGGAGATGGTCAACAACGTATAAATTGTGCATTGAGTCACCTGTTTGATGTATTTCCGGTTTTGAAAAACATTAACAACTGTTCATCAACGCAATAACCGATTTTTTATGCTCGATGTTTACCGTTATCGAAAAGAGTTTCTTCTTTTTTTAAAGCTCGATAAAGGATTATCAGGTAATTCTGTGGAGGCCTACGACAGCGATGTGCAAAAACTACATGCTTTCCTTGCTGATCGGAATCAAAATTATAATTTAAACGAAATTACCACACAACAACTGCTTGATTTTCTGATGTTACTTTCCGAATTTGGATTATCGGCAACCTCACAGGCACGTATTTTAAGTGGAATTAAAGCTTATTTTAAATTCTTGAATTATTCCGAGAGATTACAAAACAATCCGGCTGAATTGCTTGAAACTCCAAGGTTGAAAAGAAAATTACCTGTGGTTTTAACTGTGGAAGAGATAAATCGAATGGTTGCCTCCATCGACTTAAGTTCGGAAACCGGACAACGAAATCGTGCTATTATAGAGCTTCTTTATGGATCAGGACTGCGGGTAAGCGAGTTGGTGAATCTCACTGTTTCGGGAATTAACTTTGAGTTTGAATTTGTAAGGGTTTTAGGAAAAGGAAATAAGGAGCGTCTTGTCCCGATGAGTTCCGAATCGATTAAACAGGTTAGATTATATATCGATAACTATCGTAATCGATTAAAAATCAATCGAGGTGATGAAGATATTGTTTTTCTTAACCGGCGTGGTAGACGTCTTACCCGAAATATGATTTTTATTCTAATTCGGCAATTGGCTAAAAATGCAGGCATCACAAAAACCATCAGTCCACACACCTTTCGACACACATTTGCAACGCATCTGATTGAAAATGGTGCTGATCTTCGTGTAGTCCAAGAAATGTTAGGTCATCGATCAATTTTGACAACCGAAATTTATACTCATATCGACACTACATTCTTGCGGCAATCCATCGTGGAGTTTCATCCATGGGGAAAAGGTCCCCGTTAATTTGCTACAGGCACGAGTGTCGCTCTAAACCTGTGAAGAATTCTTTTTGAACCTGCGATAAATATTCTATATTCATCTTGGGGTTATAAATCCTAATTACAGGTTGAACGGTGTAATTCTCAAAATAAAGTCCAAGAGCAGAGTCATAATCGGCCACCACAAGATTATTTTTAGTTTGCTGGCTTATTTCATGGAAGGTTTGCCAACTAAGCAAGCATGGAATTTTAAAGTATCCGTGATCTCTTTCGGTCTGGTCAAGCATCAACGTGTCATTCACAGATTCAAATTGAAAGAATTTTTTCACCACAATAAACACTTCAACATTTTCCATCTTTTTTGTTTGACGTTTCATGGTCAAACCTTCCTTCTCAAACATCTCTTGAATAGGATGAATGTCTGCATAGCTTTCGATATCGCGAATACGAATTGAATAGAATTGGGAATCGGCAAGCGAAACTATTGCCTTAGCTGCACTAAATTTCAACGAAGTCTGCTTTTTGATTTTTGTGAGGGCAATCAGCAATTGTTCTTGCGAAAACGGGAATTCGGTTACTAAATATATGTATAATGGTGCCGGTAAATCGGGATATCCTTCATAGTAACCTGAAAATGGCTTTAAAGCTTCAAATACTAATGTGCCGTTATGAGTTTTAATTGAGCTTAAAATATCGTATTTTTTTAAGCTTCCGTAACGTTCGAAAAATCGTGATTCCATACCTACTTTTGTTTATTTTTAAAAATAACAAATTTTCGACTTTTAATGTTTTAGGAAAAACTTTTTAATTTGAAACAACGTGATATTTTTTTCTTTTGAAATAGCGCTAAAGCCTTATTTTGACTAACTTCGCCAAAAAAAGATTTTTCGATGGAAAAATTTCTACAACTTGTATGTAAAGAATTGGCAATTCGGTACAAAAACGATGAATTGAGCGACTTTACGGTAGTTTTACCCGGCCGACGTCCGGAATATTATTTTTACAGAGCTCTTTCCGAGCATCTCGAAAAGCCACATTTAGCTCCCAAAATAGTTACATTGTCAGAATTGGCTCAATCCTTCAGCATTTGGGATATGGCTAATGATATGGAGTTGATTTTCAGACTTTTTGTAGCTTATCGGAAAATATTAAATGTCGATCAGGATTTCAACACCTTTTATTTTTGGGGCGAAATGCTTTTGCGAGATTTTAATGATGTTGACATGGCTTTGGCTGACCCGGAACTTGTTTTTAGGTATATGTACGAAGCAAAAAGTATCGATGAAAAATTTAAAAATCCGGAAATTGATGAGATTGTCTCTCGTTTTCATGGTGCCCTTACAAAAATGAAAAATCGGGAAAATGAGCTATCTCAAAAGGTTATAAGATTTTGGCAAAATCTATTTTCCATTTACACAGAATTCAACACCGGTTTAGAAAACGAAAATCTTGGCTACAAAGGGAAAATTTTCCGCGATGTATGTTCGCGACAAGACAAGGTTCAGGAGCTTTTAGCCGGCAAGAAATATGCTGTAGTTGGATTTGAAATGTTTCAAACAGCAGAAAAAAAATTCTTGCAGATGCTCAGAGATTCTGCAGACACTATATTTTTCTGGGATTACGATTCCATGTATTTGAATCCCGACTTTGTTACCGCAAAAGAGTTGAAACATTTACTAACCGAATTTTCCCCGGCTATTGATCTATCACAGAAGAACTATTTCACTCATTCTTCAAAAGAAGTAAATCTGTGCTATTCCCCCGGCAATATGGCAGCGTTGACCTTAGCTGCGAAAATCGCTGAGGATTATCAAAACCAAAATCCTTCGCCCGAAATTACCGCGGTTATAATTCCCGATACAACATTAATTTTCCCATTGCTAAAATGCTTTTCCCAACAAAACCAAATCAATATCACCGCCGGATATCCCGTTTATCAAAGTCGGGTTGCGGCTTTTCTTTTGATGATTATTGAGTTGAGAACCACAGCTAAAAGCGATAACAATGAATTGAAAACCGATATCTTGCTCAAAATTCTATCGTCAAACTGGTTCGATCAAAATATTGTCAGTCCACTGATCAATGAATTTCGGAGTAGCTTTTTCATTCCCGCAGCTGATATTTTGGAGAAATTCAAGTCGCTGCAAACCCCTGATGAAGAATCGTTGAAAAAATCCTACGATCTTTTGACTTTGGTTTTAGGTTCCGATCAATCTATGGTGTTTGATCAACTGGTTAAGGTGCTTGAGCTGCTTCAACAAATTTTAGAAGCTGACGAATCGGCAGCTTCAGAGCAACAAACTATGTTTGAGCAAATGGTTTGCGAGGAATTAAAAACGAAATATCGACAAATATCCAATGTTGCAAGCCGTTTTAGCTCTCTCATGGATTGGCATACCCAACTCCGTTTTGCCAGACAGGTAGTTCAGATCACCAAAATGCCGATGGAAGGGTCGCCCTTAAGCGGAATTCAGGTTTTATCGTTTTCGGAAACCACGGTAATTGATTTCGAGCATGTGATAATTCCTTGCGCAAACGAGGGAATTTTACCCAAAATAGACGCCATCAATTCGCATATTCCTTTTGCCATTCGTAAAGCCTTTGGTTTATCAACTCTTTTCGACGATGAAATTCGACAGGCCTATTGGTTTTATAGGCTTATACAACGAGCCAAGAAAATAACCTTCATTGTCAACACAAGTGAAAATCAAATTGGCACTCCCGATTCATCCCGATACATCAAACAATTGGAATATTATTGTAACCAAAACTGGAATTGGAAAAAGAGTGAATCCAAATTTTCCATCAATGTTAATTTGCCCAAAAATCTTTCCTTTGCATGGGATAGAAAAGTTCATGATTACATGAATCAATTTTTTCTTCAAGATTTGCATCAAAAAAAATTATCTCCTTCAGCCATAAACACCTATCTACAATGTTCATTGAGGTTTTATTTTAAATATCCCTGTGGACTGACAGAACCGGAGGTCGCTAGCGGAATCATTGAATCAAATGACTTTGGAACCCTTCTGCACAGAACTTTTCAAGCTATCTATAAAAATTTCGTTGGGGGTATAGTCACCAGGGAGGTTATCGAAAATATACTTCCAACTATCAGAAATATTGTTGATAATGAATACCAAAAGCTGGTGATAAATAGAGATTCAGGCTATAATCATATTCTTAAAGATTTAGTCGTAACTTATGTGGAAAAAATATTGGAAATTGATAGCGAAAAACCTTTTAAAGTCATTGCCCTTGAGAAAGACATTTACTCACCATTTTCATTTGAATTGGCAGACAAAACGTACACCATCAAAATTGGCGGTATTGTTGATCGCATCGACAAGGTAGGAAATAACATACGAATACTGGATTACAAAACAGGAAAAATTATTGATTCGAAGCCCGATCTAAAAAAAGTCTTCGCTTTCAACGATCCTAAGCAACAAAAGGAATTGTTACAAACTTTCCTTTATCGTCAGGTCTATTTGAAAAATCATTCATTGAAAGAAAATGAAACCATCACCGTGGGATTGATTATTCCCCATGAAAATAAGGATAGTTGTTACTATTTTTTTACGGAGTTCAATTTTGAACAAAACGCCGAAAAATTCGAAGATAACTTAAAACAAGTTTTAAGCGATATGTTTAACCCGAAAAATACCTTTGAAGCATCGTCATATCCTGATGTTTGCAAATATTGTCCATATATTGAAATCTGCGGAAGATAATCTGCGAAGGTTTCTTTTATGTACTCTAAAATTTGGAGATTATCAAGAAAACAGATATCTTAGGGCGTACCAAATCAACCGATTAAACAAAAAACATTAACGATATGATAATCAGGGGATATTTTACACGATTCTTTTTCCTTGCAACTTCTGTATTGTGCTTTTTTTATGTCGATGCACAAGAACAACCCAAACATCCAATTAAAGCTTATAAAGCACCCGATGGAAAGCTTTTTGTAAACAAAACTCAACCAATGTTTCTGTGGTTATCCACTTCGCCCGATGAGAGTTCTCCAAAATATCGACTTGAAAGTGAGCAACATAAAAAATACACCAATCCTTTTTACTTCGATACTGAGGGATATAACACGATCCGTACCCCTTCTCAGGTTGACACAGTAACCAAACAGACCGTTTATCCTAAACAGGACATCATTTTTGAAATTTATACTGATAGTCGACCGCCGAAAACTCAAATCCGATTCGATTATAAAGTTAGTTTTAAACGTGGTGATAAGCTATTTTTTAAAGCCGAAACACCGATTGAACTCACAGCTTACGATGAAATGTCGGGGGTGGAAAAGATTCTTTACAGCATCGATCGGGCACCTTATCAAGAGTATCAAAATCCAATTCAATTAACCGAAGAAAAAGAGTATTTTCTCCAATATTATTCCGTAGATAACGTCGGGAATGTGGAAAAAATCAAAACACAAACGATAGTAATCGATAAAACACCACCCAGCTCAAGTATCATAATCAAAAAAGACCGGCACGAAAACATTGTTTCCGGAAAAACAGCGATTGAGATTGTTACCGAAGATCCAGGGTCGGGCACTAAAGTCCTTCGTTACAGGTTAGATAATCAACAGTATAGAATCTACTCCGGCCCTATTCAAACACAATATTTGTCGGAAGGAGAGCATAAATTAGAATTTTATGCCGAAGATAATTTAGGAAACATCGAACCAATTCAGACTTTCGATTTTTATGTTGATAAAACTCCCCCAATTGTTGTCGAAGAAATTCTTGGTAATAAATTTATAGCAAATAATGTAGAATATAGTTCCGGAAGAGCAAAATATAAAATTACAGCTTTCGACAATAAATCGGGAGTGAAGGAAATATACTATTCAATCAATGGTGGCCCCAATCAATTATATACCGAGCCTTTTTATCTGGAATCCACAAAAGGTCAAATAGTTGTTCGAACCTTTGCCATCGATAACGTTAATAATTCATCCACCAGTGGACAGAGCAGTCAGGCAAAAGGATCGTTCTATGTGGATTTAGCCGGACCTCAACTAAAATACAAATTCATTGGAAACACCTTCTATGATCGGGATACTGTTTTCATTACATCAAAAACCAAAATTCAACTTATAGCCGAAGATAAGGAGTCGGGTCTTGACTTTATTGAATATTCCCTAAATAACCAAAATGTAGTTCGTTACTCCGAACCATTTGTGGTTGAAAACGAAGGAATCTACTCTCTTCAGTTTACGGCATACGATAAAGTGGGAAATTCGAATCAAAGAGATTTTATTTTTGTGATAGACAATTCTGCTCCGGAGATTTTTGAACGTTTTAGCATATTACCCATTGGTACAAAAATTATATTGGACAAACAAATGAACGTTTATCCCAATCAAGTAATATTGTTTCTGTCGGCAACAGATGCCAAAGCAGGATTGCAAACCATTCGTTATCGCATAAATCAAGGCCAGTTTATGGTTTATTCCGAACCCATCAAACGATTTGAACCTGGTCGAGATTACAAGATTGAAATTATAGCCGTTGATAAATTGGGAAACGAAATGTCACGAACTATCGAATTTTCGGTTAATTGAAACCCCATCTAATCTCAGATTAAGATGAATCTTTTAAAAAGAATTGTCGTAGCATTCTCCCTATTGGTTATTTGGGTAATCCCAACGCAGAGCCAATCCATAGATGAACTTCGATCTGAATATCAGAAGGCGCTTGAAGCTAACGATAAAAACAACGCTATTCAACTTTTAAACAAGTTGGCAACACGCCAATGGGAGGGAGGTCAAATCAATGATGCCATACAATCTTTTGAGAAGCTCATTGATCTTGCCCAACAACATGGCAACAGAAACGCGATACGTATGGCTCACCTCAATTTGGCTATGATCTATCTGGATGCCGGTCAATATCAGAACGCTGAGTCGCATCTCAAGGAAAATCTGAAAGTGAATCGTGAGCTTGGAGATAAGGCCGGTATTGCAGCTGCCTTGACCAATTTAGCTACTGCCCAGTTGAATCAAAAAAAATTCGATCAAGCTGTTAATTCTGCAGAAAATGCTTTGGGATACGCTAAAGAGCTTAATAATCTGTCGCTTATGCGAACCTGTTACGGGTTGTTAGCCGAAATCTATCAAAAATCGGGGAATAGTGAGAAACACCTCGAATATTTCAATCTTTTTGCTTCGGTTGATAAACACTTAAAGCAACAGGAAATATCGCAAGTTAAGCAAGAAAAACAACAAATTGAGGTTCAAAAAGCCATTAAAGAAAAAGAACTCGCCGAAAAAGAGCAACGATTAGAAAAAACAGAAGCAACATTGAAACAAGTTGAGCAATTGACAAAAGAACAACAATTGCAACTTGAACTCGAGAAAAAAGAAAGGCAACGGGTTGAAGAACAAGCATCTGCTGAATTACGACGTCAGGTTTTGATTCGTAATTTCATTATGCTCTTTTTTAGTATAGTTCTAATTTTCAGTCTTCTCCTTATTGGACAAATTCGTAAGACAAAAAGGGCAAACCAATTGTTGGCTGAAAAAAATGGTGAGATTCAAAAACAAAAAGAAGAAATTGAAAAACAAGCCGAAAAAATTAAAGCCAGCATTCAATACGCACGAAGGATTCAATCAGCAGTATTACCACCGCAGTCATACATTGAAAAGCTATTACCCGACAGTTTTGTATTTTTCCGTCCACGCGATATCGTCAGCGGCGATTTTTATTGGATTTCAGAAAAAGGGGAAAAAATAATCTTAGCCGTTGCTGATTGCACCGGGCATGGAGTCCCCGGAGCGTTTATGAGCATGCTAGGAACTGCATTTTTAAACGAAATTATTAACAAAATTGTTGAAAATCGTCACATTAGTGAACTGCAAGCCGGTGAAATCCTTACAGAACTACGTAGGTACGTGATAAACTCTCTCCATCAAAAAGGTGAAATGGATGAAGCCAAAGATGGGATGGACATTGTGTTGATTATCATCGATCAGAAAAATCGACGTTTGCAATTTTCCGGCGCTAACAATCCACTCTTTCTTGTACGCGATAGAAACGTAGAGGTGTTTCAGCCCGATCCAATGCCCATTGCCTATCAAAAAGAAATGACTGATCGTTTCTCAACTACTGAAATTGAGTATCACCCCAACGACACAATTTATCTTTGCACCGATGGCTATGTCGATCAATTTGGTGGTCAGCAGGGGCGAAAATTTATGATAAAACGATTTAAACAATTATTGGTTGAGATTAACGCCATGACCATGAGAAAACAAGCTGAAGTGTTTGAAAAAACCATCGAAGCATGGCGAGGAAACCATTTTCAGGTTGATGATATGCTGATTCTCGGAGTGCGTCTAATCCCCAACGTTCCACAGCAAGAAATAAACCGTGAACAAGATTGGAGTGATAAAACCATTCTTATAGCCGACGATATTGAATCAAACTATCTTTACATGACTGAGGCACTTCGAAGAACAGGAGTCTCAATACTACATGCACGCACCGGTGACGAAGTTATTAATTTGCTGGCAGAAAATAAGGTTGATTTGATTCTTATGGATCTTAATATGCCTGGGAAAGATGGCTTTGAAGCCACTCGCATTATTCGAGCACAAAATTTAACAATCCCTATCATAGCACAAACTGCCATGAAGGTTGATAATGTTGAAAGTCGATGTAAGGCCGCAGGATTTACAGATTTTATCCAAAAGCCTGTTAAATTGCAAATCTTTTTGGAAACCATTCAGAAACATATATTGTAATTAATTATGGAATATCAAATACTGCTCATTATTACCATCATCTTGGCTTTAGCCGTAATTGGAATGGTAGTTTATCTTCTCACACAAGGTGTTTTTTATAGTGTCAAACCCAAAATTGAGGAATCAGGAGGGTATGCCATCACCAACCAACGCTTTTTGGGTGATCCAAAAGAAATCTTGCCAACACTCGAAAAACAAGTTGAAATTTTAAAAAAGCATCAAATTGGGTATGCTCATCCCATTTGTATTTATGATGATATTCCTGCGTCAACCGCTAAAGACATCAATGCTCAAATAGGTTTTGTATTATATAAAGGTACAAAAGAAAATTTAATCGATCTATCCAAGGAACTTTCGCTTGCCACTTTTGAAAAAAAAGAACGAATTGTGGTAAGCTTCCCTTTTCGTGGAAAACTTTCATTGCAATTGGGAATAATGAAAGCCTATCCCGCGATGATCAAGTTTGCAAATAAACAGAACTTTACTGTTGGGCAAGTTACTGAAATCTACAATGGTATAGAACGACGCGTAGAGTATTTAATGGATTTTGAACGCAATTAACCTATGCATGAATATTTAGGCAGCGAATTGCTAAATCGCGAATTAAGCTGGCTCTCCTTTAATGAACGAGTTCTCGATGAAGCTGCCGATCCGACAGTTCCATTAATTGAACGCCTTAGATTTTTAGGCATATATTCCAACAATCAAGATGAGTTTTTTCGAGTACGCGTAGCAAGCATGCGAAGGCTGGTACAATTGGGAAAAGCTTCCCGAGACTTTCCCGAACATGACCCGGGGGAAATCCTTGAAAAAATTCAGGAAAAAGTATTGAAACTACAGGAGAAATTTTCAAAAATTTATTCCAATTGTTTGATTGAATTACAACGTGAAAAAATAGATATCATCGACCATAAACAGCTTACTGCCGAGGAAGGAGAATTTGTGTTGAATTTTTTTACCGAAGTTGTAAGTGCTCATATCGTTCCATTATTAATCGCTCCCAAAAATCCTTTCCCCGATCTAAAAGATAAAACTGTTTATTTAGCAGTTAAACTCACATCTAAAAAAAACAATAAGCTCAAAATCCGCTATGCCTTGATAGAGGTTCCGGTGAATGAAAGAGTATCGCGCTTTATTGTTCTTCCCGATTTTTACAACTCCGGGCGTGTTAGGATTTTACTTTTAGACGATCTGATTCGATACTGTCTCGATGAAATATTTTTCATGTTTGAATACGACGAAATTCAAGCATATACCATAAAAGTAACTCGAGATGCAGAAATAGATATCGATGACGATATTTCGAAATCGTTGGTGGAGAAGATGACGCAGGGATTGCAGAAACGACAAATTGGACGTCCAGTTAGGTTTGTTTACGATAAAGATATCGATCGGGAATTACTCTCCGTGATCATCAAAGGCATGGGAATTTCAAAGCTTGACTTGATGATTCCCGGAGGTCGATACCACAATTTTAAAGACTATATCAATTTTCCGGCGGTAAAAAAAGAGCTGTTGAATCAAAACCCCCCACAGTTATTTCATCCCGAGATAGATCGGCATAAGAGCATATTAAATGTTATTCGTCGAAAAGATGTGATGGTTCACTACCCATATCACACGTTTAACCATCTAATTGATTTTTTACGTGAAGCAGCGGTCGATCCAAAAGTAAAATCGATCAAAATTACATTATATCGGTTGGCTAAAAGTTCAAAAGTCATCAATGCATTGATCAATGCCGCCAAAAATGGTAAAGAGGTAATTGCCGTAATCGAACTTTTGGCCCGATTTGATGAGAAAGCCAATATCAAATGGTCGTCGATGTTGCAAGAGGCAGGAGTGAAAGTAATTCAGGGTATTCCCGGATTAAAAGTGCATGCCAAATTAGCGTTAGTTGTCAGAATAGAAAATGGTGTCGAAAAGCTATATTCCTACATTGGTACAGGAAATTTTAATGAAGATACAGCAACACTCTATTGTGACGAAGGCCTTTTCACTACCAATGTAGAAATTGGAAACGAGATCAACAAAGTTTTTGAATTTTTGAAAGACAGCTTTAAACGATTTAATTTTAAGCATTTGATAGTTGCTCCATATGGCATGAGGAAGCGCTTCAAAAAACTTATCGATAATGAAATTGAAAATTGTCGTCAAGGCAAACCGGCTTATATACATCTAAAAATCAATAATTTAGTTGACGAAAATATAATTAAGCATCTATATTATGCGGCAACAAAAGGTGTGGAGATAAAGTTGATTGTTCGTGGGATGTGTTCATTGAAGCCTGATATGCCCGAATTGAATGGAAAAATACAAGCCATAAGCATAATCGATAAATATTTGGAACATAGCCGCTTTGTAATTTTTGCCAACGGAGGAAACGAGCTTTATTACCTTACGAGCGCCGATTGGATGATTCGAAATTTCGATTATCGTGTTGAGGTTGCCTGCCCGGTTTACAACCCAAAGATGCAGCAAGAATTGCGAACCATTTTCGACATTCAGTGGAGCGATAATCAAAAAGCTCGAATAATTGATCGTAGCCTTTTGAATCCTTACAAACAACAAGGAAATCAGAAACCCGTCAGAGCTCAAGTTGCCATATACGAATATTTAAAACAAAAAACCCGCCCTATATGATCCAAATCCAGACCTTTGGTGCTATTGACATTGGTTCAAATGCTGTTCGTTTGATAATTACAAGTGTTTATCAGACTATAGAAACGGTTCAGTATAAAAAAATTACGTTAGTTCGTGTTCCGATCCGGTTAGGTGAAGATGTGTTTACCGTGGGTAGTATAGGAGAGGAGAAACTACAACTTTTGCTAGAGACAATCCATGGGTTTAAGCATTTATTAGTGGCTTTTGGGGTTTCCCGATTCAGAGCATGCGCAACGAGCGCAATGCGCGAAGCAACGAATGCTTCAGATGTTGTAAAAAAAGTAAAAGAGGAAACGGGCATTTCTATCGAAATAATCTCGGGAGAAGAAGAGGCTTTTCTAATTCAATCGGGAGGATTAGCTGAAATGATGGATCGCCGTCAACATTATCTTTATGTGGATGTCGGTGGAGGAAGTACAGAAATAGTTTGGTATTCAAACCACGAAACCGTTACATCTAAATCTTTTGCAGTCGGATCTGTAAGAAGTTTAACTCGATCGGTACAAGATAGTGTGTTGGAAGAAATGAAAGATTGGCTTTCAATGTATGCTCACGATTATCCTACTCCGGTGGTTATTGGTTCCGGAGGTAATATTAACCGTTTTCTCAAACTTACAGGAAAAGAAGAAGGGGAGCCAATTAAGTTTAAAAAATTGGTCAATGTTTATAAACAAATGCTGTCGATGTCCTATGAAGAGCGCTTGATGAACGTAAATTTGAGTCCGCATAGAGCCGATGTTATTATTCCGGCGTTAGAGATTTTTATCAGCATTATGAAGATAGTTGGAGCTAAATACATTATCGTACCTAAAATTGGATTAGGCGATGGAATTATACGCCAATTGTTCAGAGAATCTCGAATAAAATGAAAAAAGAAAAGGCAGCTTTTTAGCTGCCTTTTGAATTGATTTAGGGGAATATATTTCCGCTATATTCTTGAACCATAGCTTTGGGGATTTTCGCGTTGTATTTCTGATTTATTGCGTCAATAATATAGTTTGCCACAATAGCATTACCTTTCCCCGTTAGGTGAATTCCATCGAGCGAGAAAATTTGCCCGGTTACAAATGTTGTACTAAAGGTTTGACCTTCGATTCGAGTTCCATTAAGGGAGATATCACTTAACAATGTATGAATATCAACCAAAGCCAAGTTTTTTTGTTGAGCTAAGGAAGCAATTTGATTGTTATATGCTGTAGTTGCTGCGTTGATATTAGCTAATTCTGAAGCATCGAGGACATAATAGTGCGGAATGGGTTTTTGGGTACCCCAACCTCCACATTTTAAACTATCCTGAGGCAGAGTTAGAAGTAAAAGTTCGTTTGCTTTGATTTGTCTTATTCCTCCGAGCATACTTAAAGTGGTGTCTTGGATAATAAAAAAGTTGGCTCCTTCTTTAAATTTTATGGAATCTTTTCCTAATTGTGTTGCTTCTTGATTATAGGCAGCATAGGCTTGGTTTAATACTGCTGCTTGTGATGCGTTTAAAACAAGATTGTTCGGTTTTATGGTGGTAAAGAATGGAGCCGCCGTTATTGGGGGGATATTACATATTGCGCCTTTAGTGTTTCCGGTATAAACTTGGTTTACATAATAACTAAGAAGTTGATTGAAATAAGCGATTGAAGTAATGGTATCTCCATAACCTCCGGCTAAGGCATATCCAAGGACATCGTTGTTTCCGATCCAGGTTACAACAAACGTGGGCTGTTGTGCCAAAGCATCGTCTAGAATTTTAGCCATGGGATTTGAGGCCATTCGACTAAAATATGGATTAAATCTGCCTTGACCTAAAGCTGAATTTCCATATCCTGCAGCAAAAATATGAGGGAGTCTTACCCCCGGAACACCCATATTATTGAACGGTCCCTGCTGTGCATAGATATTTGCCATATTGGCGGCCAAGTTTAGTGTTGCCTGATATGCATCCGGAGCCAAGCTTGTATTGCCGTCACAACCAGTAACTTGTCCTAAAATTCTGCGACCACCCAAACCGGCTTCATCAGCCATCAGGGGAATTTTAAACGGTTTCTTGTTTAATCCGGAATTATAGAGCTGTTTGTGGATAATTGCCGGGAACGATTCATATTGCGCGGATCGATAAAGTGTACCATCACGATAACCGGCTGTCAAACTATTTCCTATAAAAACAATTGTTTCAAAGTTAGCTTCTCCGGCTGAGGGTTCAAAAGTGTCAAGGTGTGCCTCACATCCCCACATAAAGAGGGTTATGGTGGTTACATATGTAAAAAATCGTTTCATGGGATTTTAATTTTAGGTTAAAATTTATAATTAATTCCAAAATTAGGGATTAATGCGGTTGTGTGATATTTCCCTCCAAAGTTGTCGGGAGTGTAGTACGCCTCTCTTTCAAAACTGTAGATATACAGTAGAGCAAAATCAAAGCTAAAGTTTTCAAACAAATTCATACTTACGCCTCCTGCAAAACCCAATTTGTTAGCACCCGGAGTTTCCGGCGAATAATAATCGTCTTGAGTTGGTGTCTGATCGAAATAAAAACCTGAGCGTGCTTTAATTTCTTTGTTTATTTCATACTCAGCCCCAATTCGGAAAATCATGGTGTTTTCGTAGAGTCTTGGATTGCGGGAATCTTGCAATGCAGGTGTGTTTGGAGTAAAATCAAAATTTAATGAATCGTAAGCACTCCATCCTACAAAATTAACTTCGACAGCAAGCAAAAGTTTTTCGGTTAGTTTGTAGGAAACTCCAACATTTAAGTTGGAAGGGAAAGGAAGTTCAGCATTGAATTTTGCATCAGTAGGAAACATTGATTCTAACGATGTGGGAACATTTAATGTAACGTCTCCCTCGTCAAGTTTTACTCTTTGTAAACTTCGATAACTTACTCCGGCCGAAAGTTTATCATTGATTTGGGCATAAATCCCGGCGTTAAATCCTATGGAGTTTGTTGTTCCTTTTAAATTAATTTCCCCATCACCGGATGAACCGCCAAGAGGTAATGCTTTTGTTAAATCAACGCTGTTAATCCCATAAAGAACCCCGGCACCAATCGAAAACATATCGTTTATTTTATAACTTAGGGTTGGTAAAAGGGTTATTGATTTTAGCGAGATTTTTTCAATTAAATAACGTCCCGCCCAATTATCTTCCCATTTAAGCGTATTTCCGTATGGAGTGTTAACACCAAGTCCGAGCGCAATGCGATCGTTGATTTTGCCAGCAAAATAGACATAAAATGGCGTTCCTATCGGATTCTCTGTTTTTGCATGATAATCAGAAACCGTCGATTGAAAAACATTCGAAGTGAAGACTAATGAACCTCCTGCCGTGAATTCCATTTTTGAGCTCATCATGCCTAATGCCCCGGGATTATAATGCATTGATGATGCCCCGGAAAAAAGTCCTGCTCCGGCATGTCCCATTCCGGTGTTTCGAACATGCTGCAGATTCAGCTGATAGCCCTCAGCATTAACTCCTACCGGCAATATTGTTATAGCTAGAAGGAGAAGGGTTAAAAAGTGTTTTCTTTTTCTCATACGTTTGATTTTTTGTTAAAATAATTCATACTGCATGAATTTTTCATCATTGTGAAACTTGATATCAAAGATAAAAAAATTTTTTTATTAAAATCGGACAAAAAAATTGCGAAAAATTTGCTGCCGAAAGCAAATATTTTTATTTTTACTTGAAAATAAGGGGTATTTTAAATATAACGTTATGGTTTTGCAATTTTCTCGTTTCATGAGAATCGTAGTTGGAGGATTAGTTTTTATTGCTCTGGCTTTTGTCTCAACACTCACCTTTACACTTCAGCGAGTACGCATCCACAAAAATTTTGATAGTGAAATAACCGACAAGATAATCATAGTTGAATCTTTACTTAAAGAAGTTGCTGTGGTTGGAAATGACACCTGGCAGGAATCGATTAATCGATACTTGATGTCGAAAACCATTTTTGGAGAGGGGTATCTTTTAATTCTCGACAGAGATGGGAATATTCTAAGTAATCCCCGTGGTTCGGTGCTCGATCGTGAGCTTTTTCATTCTATGATTAAATCTAACCTTACAAAATCCTCTGAAAAAGATTGGAATCTTTACCTGAAGCAAACAGGAGACTCTAAATATTATGTAGCCGCAAAAGTTCCAACAAATGCATTAGATGTGGAAGTTTTCAAAAAATTCATTTACATTTATGTAATAGTTTTAGTTACCGGGATCCCTTTTTATATTATTCTTTTTCGATTCACCAACAGTGTTACTCAGCCTTTATATGATGGAACTCGTTTTGCCCAAAAGATGGCCGAAGGTTCTCTGGGTCAGCGTTTCAATTATACCGGGTCAGATGAATACGCTGAATTGGCTATGAGTTTTAATAGTATGGGAGAGAAGTTTTCGAAAATTATGGAAGAAATCAAAACAGCTTCTCAACAAATCAGTGCCACGGGACAAGAAATAACGAGCTCAACGCAAACAATTTCTAATGCTGCAAGCAATCAAGCTGCAACCATTGAAGAAATTTCTTCCACGGTTCAGCAAATCAGTGAAAATTTTTCGCTCATTACTCGTAAGGCTTTAGAAACCGGCAAACTTGCCCGAACCGGTTTAAGTAAAATTGAACAGTTGAATCAGTCCTCAAAGCAAAGTATTGATGCTATTAGGCTTATGGCCGATAAGATTGATGTTATCAGCAGAATAGCTTTTCAGACCAATCTATTAGCATTAAACGCAGCTATTGAAGCAGCAAAAGCCGGTGAGCACGGTAAAGGCTTTGCTGTGGTTGCTGCCGAAGTTCGCAGGTTAGCGGTAAAAAGTAAGGATTCCGCTCAGGAAATCATTGCATTGATTCAACAAAGTTTAGAGTTGACTACTGCCACAAACCAAAATATGAATGAACTTATTCCGGAAATAAAAAAAGCATCCACATTAGTTGAAGAAATTTCAAACTCAATCTCAGAACTTAATGGTGCGATTTTACAAATTAATAATGCTATACATGTTCTGAATAATAATACACAGCAGAACGCCGCTTCAGCCGAGGAATTACATGCTTCGGCCGAAGCCTTGTTTGAACACAGTAAGGAAACTGATGCGTTAGTTTCCTATTTTACTTTACATGAATAATTAAATTTTAAATTTGTAATGCAATGGAATTATTGGCAAAATTTAAAATACGGACCAAGCTTAATCTAGTAATAACCTTATCCGTAGCATTGCTCATTACTTTTTTGGCAATACTTGCCTATATCCTCGAATATAATAGAATTGATAGGTATGTTAACTCGCGTTCAAAAAATTATGTGGAATATTTTGCCGAGGTAGCTGATGTTTTCTTAAGCAACAACTCATGGGATCAGGCGCAAAGTAAGTTAGTTCCCGTGCTTTCCGGAACCACACTGTTTAACAGAGGTTATGCTTTCATCTATAACTCCGATAATGATCGTTGGATTCATCCTTTTGCCAACACACTTTCCCGTGATAAAGAAATCTTATTTAAAGCTACATTGCAAGGGATTCAAGGTTCTGATCGTATTGGATATCAGGATGATGAAATGCTTCTTTTTTATAGGAAAATTTCAACCACCCAAAATCAATGGGTTATTGTAATGGTTGAGGCTTCTGACGCCTATGGAGAAGTAAAGCAGATGTTGCACACCATGTTAATGGTAGTGCCTATTGTAGTCCTTTTATTTGCTATAATATTGGGCATTTTCAGCAATTTAATCCTTGTCCCGATTCGAAACAGTATCCTTTTTTCCAAGCGAATTGCCGAAGGCGATTTGACCTCCTCAATCGAAAAATCGTCGCTTGAAGAAGTGAACGTCATGATTGAATCGCTTGAAAATTTATCCGATAAATTAAGGGAAATTGTTACTTCTATTTTTCAAGGAGCTGAAATGGTTGTTGATCAAAGTCGGCAAATCAGTAGCACCTCCAGTATGTTATCGACAGAAGCAGCTTCGCAGGCTTCAACGGTCGAAGAACTTTCTTCTTCATCGCAACAGATCGTTGACTCGATAAACACCGTAAGTCAACATGCTGTTCAGACTGCCGCCATTCAAGAGGCGCTATCCAAACGAATTGAAAATGTTGGAGAAAATAGTCTTCATTCCGTGGAAGCAGTGAAAAAAATTGTGGAAAAAATTAGCATAATCAAAGAAATTTCCGATCAGACCGGAATATTGGCTTTGAATGCGGCAGTGGAGGCTGCCAGAGCCGGTGAATATGGACGAGGTTTCATGCAAGTGGCCGATGAGGTTCGTAAACTCGCCGATCGTTCTCGTGAAGCAGCCGACGAAATCACAAAAATATCTTCCAATACGTATATTGCTACAAATTCTGCATATCAGATTCTTTGGGAGCTTATCCCTTCAATGCAAAAAACCAAGGTTTTAATTCAGGAAGTTGCAAAAGAATCGGCAAATCAAACAAGTATCGTAGAGCAGGTAAATGTTTCGATTCAACAACTTAGTCAAGCAAGTCAGGAAAATGCGGTTGTGGCAGAAGAACTTAATTCTGCAGCGCAGCTTTTATTTGAAAATGCCGAAGGTTTTAAGAACATTGTCGGACACTTTAAAATTTCGTGAAAAACGCAAATACCTTTTATCTTTGTGCATGGAATAAATTCGCTTCCGAAGTATTTCGATATTGTGACAATGAGATTCGATAGCGAGTTATTCTTCTCTCAAAGTAAAGAAACGGTTTTATCATGAAAGTTTTATTTGTTGACACAACTCATCCGCTTCTAAGGCAGTTACTCGAACAGGCAGGATTTGAATGCGAATATTTTCCATTTACAAAGAAGGAAGAGTATCTCCCAATTATCGCTAATTATGACGGCATTATCATCAGAAGCAAGTTTTATATCGATGCTGATTTTTTAGGGCAAGCCAAGCGATTAAAATTCATTGGCAGAGTAGGCTCAGGTTTGGAAAATATCGATTTAGAGGCTGCAAAAAAACTGAGGATACAATGCATCAATAGTCCTGAAGGTAATCGCGATGCAGTGGGCGAGCATGCACTCTCAATGCTCCTGTCATTATTTAACAACATTTCAAGAGCCAATCAGCAGATTCGCAATGGAATTTGGCTACGGGAGGACAATAGGGGGATTGAATTAAAAGGAAAGTGTGTGGGAATAATTGGTTTTGGTAACACCGGAAGTGCCTTCGCTGAGAAGCTGTTGGGATTTGGTTGTCGCATTTTGGCTTACGATAAATATAAATCGTACTACGCTCCATTTTATGTTTCAGAAACCGATTTGGCAACCATTCAATCCACGTGTGATGTCATTAGTTTTCACGTTCCTTATAACAGTGAAACGCATTACATGGTCAACGAGCAATTCCTACACAATTGCCGTCAAGGAGTTTATATTATCAACACTTCACGGGGAAAAGTGATCAACACTCGTCATTTGCTCAACGCAATCAATAGTGGTAAGGTTGCCGGAGCTTGTCTTGATGTTTTCGAATTTGAATCAGTTTCGTTTGAAACCGTTTTGCAAACCGATGATACATTTCGAGAGCTTCTAAAGTCCGAAAAAGTAATTCTTACACCCCACATTGCCGGATGGACTTATGAATCTAATCTTCGTCTATCAGAAGTTTTGGCCCGCAAAATAATTCAATTGTTCAGCGATACTACAAATTGAGCCGTTACTCGGGTTCGTTGTTCAAGAAAAACCTTGGTATTACTTATGATTTTAGCAATGCTGTCGTCGTTATAATGACGGATGGTTACTAATTCCACGTTTTCGTTATACTTTAGACGAAATGCCTTGGATAACGAATTTTTTAACGATATCCAAATTTCGGGTTTGTTATCGAAACAAACCGAATAACTCAATGCTGACATTTGTATTAGGTTGATTTTCAATCTATATTTATTGAAAACTTCGTGAATGGTTTGGATGTTATCGTAGGCAATAAAACTGAAATCTTGGGGATAAAGGGTAATAAGAATTTGATT
>DAOTAV010000005.1:0-30558 GCA_035382785.1 Salinivirgaceae bacterium
GCCTTCATGGGTTTTGCCCTCCATTTGTTGGGCTTTTTCTCCTAAGGCAACCAGTTTTCCGGTCGGAATGTCAATTGCTACGATCGAAGGTTGATCTACAACTATTTTATCGTTATGAATGATGATTGTGTTGGCCGTTCCAAGGTCAATTGCTATTTCTTGTGTTAAAAATGAAAACAATCCCATATTCGTATCGTGTTTAATGCTTAAAATGTCTTATACCGGTCATAATCATCGACATTTGATGTTTGTTGCAGAAGTCGATGGAATCTTGATCTTTTATGCTGCCTCCAGGCTGAATTACGGCTCTTATGCCTGCCTGGTGGGCAATTTCTACAGAATCGGCAAAAGGAAAAAAGGCGTCGGAGGCCATTACTGCACCTTTTGTTGTGAAACCAAACGCTTGAGCTTTGGCTATGGCTTGGCGTAAGGCATCAACTCTTGAGGTTTGTCCCGTGCCGCTGCCAATTAGCTGTTGGTTTTTGGCTAATACAATAGTGTTTGATTTTGTGTGCTTTACTATTTTGTTGGCAAACAGTAGATCTAACTCTTCTGTTGCGGTAGGCGATGTTTCGGTAACAACCTTCCAGCTTGTGGGAGTTGTCATCGCCCGATCTTTTTCCTGAACCAACGTTCCATTGAGTGATGTCCTCACTTGCCAATCCGGTAAGATGGCGGGTTTACGTTTTAATATGATTCGTTTTGGCTTTTTCGAAAGCAGTTCAATAGCTTTTGGGTCAAAAGAAGGAGCAATTAAAACTTCATAGAAAATTTTATCGATTTCTGCGGCAGTTTCTAGGTCAATGGTTTTATTAGAAATAATAATTCCCCCGAAAGCTGACACAGGATCGCCGGCAAGAGCATCTTTCCAAGCATCAAAAATGGTTTGGCGTGATGCTACCCCACAAGCGTTGTTGTGCTTAATTATGGCAACGGTAGGTTGTTCAAATTCATCGATCAGATGTATAGCGGCATCGATATCCAGAATGTTGTTATACGATAACTCTTTGCCACAAATGGTTTCGAACATTTGGTTGAGGTCGCCATAAAAATAACCTTTTTGGTGAGGGTTTTCGCCGTATCGAAGCTCTTTACGTTGGTTTTCACTAAAACGCAAATGCTGGTCAATGGTTCCACCGAAATACTTCCAAATTTGAGTGTCGTAATGCGAACTTACTGCAAAAGCTTCTCGTGCAAAATATTTACGCTCCTGTAAAGTTGAAAAACCTCTGTCAAGGATTTCAGACAGTAGGCTGTATTGCTCTTTGCTGCTTACAATGAGAACATCGGTAAAGTTTTTTGCTGCAGCCCGAATTAGTGAAATGCCTCCGATATCAATTTTTTCAATTATTTCATCTTCAGTTGCGCCGGAGGCCACAGTAGCTTCAAAAGGATACAAATCAACCACAACCAAATCGATGGGCATGATTTGGTATTGTTCCAATTCAGCTTGATCGGCAGAGTTTGCAGTGCGTGCCAAAATTCCACCGAAAATTTTTGGATGAAGTGTCTTTACGCGCCCACCTAATATTGAAGGATAGCCGGTTAGGCTTTCAACGGCGGTAGCTTCATAGCCCCTTGACCGAATAAATTCTAATGTCCCTCCTGTGCTTAAAATTTTGCATTTCTGCTGATTTATCTTTTCAAGTAAGGGGTCAACCCCGGTTTTGTCGTAAATCGAAATTAAAACTGTACGAATTTTTTTTTCTTGCATGCCGGTTGGTCTATTCTTATTTTTCAGCTTTACAAAAATAGTCGAAATTGTTTTATTCAAAGCGAATTCTTTAAAAAATGTTAATAATTTTCAAATAAGATGTTAATTTTTTAAATTGTCACACTTTTTTAAAGGTTTTTAGTGGATATTTTTTGATTTTTAACATTTTAAACTAATAATCTATGCGACCATTTGTTGTAGTCATTTTTTTCGGTTTTACTTTATGTTCATTTGCACAATCGCCGGCTGATCGCGATTCTTTCGAAGTCTTTCAATCTGATTTGCAACATCGTCTCGATCGACTTGAGAAGCTAACTGATGATATCATGTGGTTTCAACGTTTGTCGGATGTTGCATATGTTGATAAATTTTTTATTGTTGGTCCACCGCTCGCTAAGGAGAAAAATCCGACTGCTCTTGGCGCCGGGAATCCTTTAAAGTTCTGGGTGTATGCTTTTTTCCCAAAAAATATAGATCCTTCCAAAAAATATCCTTTGATTGTACTTCCACATGGTGGGGTTCATGCCGATTTCACCACTTATTATTTTCATATAGTTCGAGAAATGGTATGGCAAGGCTATGTGGTTGTGGCTCCGGAATATCGCGGTAGCACAGGCTATGGAAAGTCGTTTTATGAAACTATCGATTATGGAGGGCTTGAAGTTGAAGACGTTTTAGCCTCAAAAAATTACATGGTCGAGAATTTCTCGTTTATTGACTCGAATCGGGTTGGGGTTGTTGGATGGAGTCATGGAGGTTTAATAGCTTTAATGAATGTGTTCAAATATCCAAATGAATACAAAGCCGCCTTTGCCGGAGTACCTGTGAGCGATTTGGTAGCAAGAATGGGTTATTATAACGATAACTATCGTAAACACTTTAGTGCTGATTATCATATTGGGGCAACGGCAAATGAAAATGTTGAAGAGTATCGCCGACGATCACCGATTTGGAACGTAGATAAGTTTAAAAATATACCCTTGCTTATCCACACCAACACCAACGACGAGGATGTTCATGTGCTTGAAGTTGAGAGCTTGATCAGAGCCTTAAAAGCCGAAGGAAAGAAGTTTGAATATGAGATTTTTCACAATTTGCCGGGTGGACACTCTTTCGACAGAATGGATACCAAAAGTGCCAAAGAAATTAGGGTAAAAATATATCGATTTTTAAATAACCATCTGAAACCTGAGAATCCCATTAAAACTTATGATCAGCTTCAAACGGCAGGATATCGATTTTAAAAAAAAGCAGGCTTAAAGCCTGCTTTTTTTTTTTACAGAAGGAAGCTAAGTAGAATCCCTGCTGCCACTGCTGAACCGATGACTCCGGATACGTTGGGAGCCATGGCATGCATTAAAAGGTGATTGGTTGAGTCTTCATTCAGTCCCATTGTCTGAACTACGCGAGCACTATCCGGTACTGCTGAAACGCCGGATGCGCCAATCATTGGGTTTACCGGATTGTCTTTTGAAGAACACCAGTTCATAATTTTCCCGAATATTACCCCTCCGGCAGTAGCAACAATAAATGAGGCAGCTCCAAGGGCAAAAATCTTTAATGAATCGGGAGTTAAAAACACATCGGCTTGTGTGGAAGCGCCTACCGTGATTCCTAGTATCATGGTAATGGTGTCAATTAATGCATTGCTAGCGGTGGTGGCAAGACGCTTGGTTACTCCGCTTTCTTTGAGAAGATTGCCAAAAAATAACATTCCTAACAAAGGTAAAGCCGAAGGAGCAATAAATAGCGTTACCAGCATTCCTAAAATGGGAAATAGTATTTTTTCAAGTTTAGAAACACTACGAGGCGGACGCATTCTGATCAGGCGTTCTTTTTTTGTAGTCAAGAGCAAAATGATAGGAGGTTGGATTACCGGAACTAGTGCCATGTATGAATAGGCCGCAATGGCAATAGGACCGATGAAATTCTTAGAGAGAATGGCATTTCCCAAGGCATCGAAACCAACAATATTGGTTCCATTAGCAAGTTTTGAGGCAAGGAAAATTGCAGTTGGACCATCGGCTCCGCCGATAATACCAATTGCTCCGGCTTCTTGTGGTGCGAAACCGAGATACAATGCTCCTATGAAAGTGGCAAAAATCCCTATTTGTGCAGCGGCACCAAGTATCATTAATCGTGGGTTAGAAATTAACGATGAAAAATCGGTCATTGCCCCAATGCCCAAAAAGATCAAAGGTGGATACCATCCCTGTACAACTCCCTGATAAAGAGTATTTAGGACACTTCCCGGTTCGTATATCCCCAACTGAAGATTGAAATCGATAGCTTGAAACATTGGTATGTTGCCTAACAAAATACCTGTCCCGATGGGAATAAGTAATAGCGGTTCGTACTCGAATCGAATGGCAAGAAATATAAAGATCAATCCAACTAAAATCATGATTAAATTCCCTCGTGTGACATTGGGAAAACTGCTAAACTCATAAAAAGTGATAACACCTGCTAATGATTCCGAATAGTTGGAATAAGTTAATCCTTGAAGAATTAAGTCGCCATTTTCGTTAATATATCCTTCACGTGTCCCAAGTTCAACAATTTTTTCGGTGATTTTGTAACCGCCTGAACGGTTGTTGGGATCGTTATTACGTGAAAAACTCGCAATTTTTTGGGGAACGTAAGTTAGATAAACTCTATCGCCAACTATTTCGTATGTTCCCGTGTATCGGGTCTTTGCTGAATCCATGTAGAAATGACCATCTTCCTTGAATTTAAGATATTTGTATCTCGATAAGGGTTTTATAGTCGCTGTGGTGGTGTCATCAGCAATGGGGGTTGGATAATAACCATGGCTTTTATTTAGCCATTTGCCCTCGGTGAGTATTTCCTTCGAAAGAGGTTTCCCTTGTGTTGTAATTAGGGAAACAGCTATGGATAGAAACAATAAGATTTTTTTTGTCATAACCGAATTGTATTATGCCAAACAGGCTTATTCGATAATCATTAGAACATCGTTTTGTAGAACGGCATCGCCAACTTTCACTTTGATTTCTTTAACAACTCCATCCCGGTCGACCTGAATGTTATTTTCCATTTTCATGGCTTCCATGACCAAGACAGTTTGACCTTTTGAAATGGTATCGCCGGGATGAACAAGAATTTTAAAAATGTTTCCGGGCAGTGGTGCTTTCAGTTGATAGCCGCCGGTGCTAGCAACTTTCTTGATTGTTCCTTCGCCAGGTTTGTTTTCTACCGGTTTTCGTACAAGGGTTGGAGTCTTGGTTTTTTTGATTTCTGAGTTTAACTCAACCTTGTAGAGACTGCCGTTGACTTCAATCTCGGCGATATTTTCCTCGAACGATTTAATTTGGACATCGTATTTTTGTCCGTTTATTGTGAATGAATAACTTTTCATAATTTCTGTGTTTTAGTGTTGGATTTCTGAAGCAAGCATCTTTTCACTATAGTCTTTTTATTAAATTTGACTTTTATGCTTTTTTCGTCAATCCATTTATTTTTTTATTACTTTTTATTCGGATAATTCATTACACTGTAAATTTTACTGCTCCATGGTGAATATCGTCGCGATAAGCGTTTGATAGTAAGGATATTGCTTTCTTCGTCGTGCATTTCGCTTAAATAAAGAAATAACGCCATTGAGATTGCGGCATTTGTGTCAACATCCACATCGAATGTTTTGGGGGATGCTGTTTCGGGCTCTCCTTTCTTTTTTTGCTGATATTTATAAATGAACATCATAATTTTCGGTATCACATTGAAAAGGAGTGACAAGAAATACATCGCTCCGAATACTACACCAAGACCAATAATTACAACTGTCCATCCGTTGTTTTGACTTACTACATCCAAAAGTATCATGGTTTAACTGTTTTATAGTGGAATATTACCGTGTTTTTTGGGGGGATTCACTTGTTTTTTGGTCTGAAGCATTTCAAATCCTCGGATAACCCGGAATCGTGTGTTGCGCGGTTCGATTACATCATCGATATAGCCGTATGACGCAGCTTGGTATGGATTGGCAAATTTTTCGCGATATTCGGCTTCTTTTTGAAGAATGAATTTCGCGCGTTCTTCAGGATCCGTAATTTCTTGGATGGCACGTCCTTCAAGTACCTCAATGGCTCCTTTGGCTCCCATTACCGCAATTTCTGCCGATGGCCAAGCATAGTTCAGATCTCCTCTAAGTTGTTTACAACTCATCACATCGTGTGCCCCTCCATACGATTTTCTCAGTGTTATGGTAATTTTGGGGACGGTGGCTTCGCCGTATGCATAAAGTAACTTTGCACCGTGGACAATTATTCCTCCGTACTCCTGACCGCTTCCGGGCAAAAATCCGGGAACATCGACAAGTGTCAAAATTGGAATGTTGAAAGCGTCGGCAAACCGAACAAAGCGTGCGGCCTTTCTCGATGCCTCTATGTCGAGAACTCCGGCCAGATAGTTCGGTTGGTTTGCAATTATTGCTACGGGATAGCCATTCATTTTGGCAAAGCCCACTACTATGTTTTTTGCATAGTTCCGATGAACTTCTAAGAACTCTCCATAATCTACTATTAGGTGAATTACGTCTAATATGTCGTAGGGAAGGTTTGGATTATCGGGAATGATGGTGTTTAAAGCATCTTCTATTCTGTCAATAGGGTCGGAACATTCTGTAATTGGAGGTTCTTCCAGATTGTTTTGGGGTAGATACGATAAAAGTTTGCGAATAATGAGCAAACCTTCTTCCTCGTTTTCGACTTTAAAATGAGCAACGCCTGATTTGGATGAGTGAACATCGGCACCTCCAAGATCCTCAACGGTTATATCTTCTCCGGTAACGGTTTTCACCACTTTAGGTCCGGTAACAAACATGTAACTGTTTGCTTCAGACATGATGATGAAATCTGTTAAGGCCGGAGAGTAAACAGCCCCTCCTGCACATGGGCCAAAAATGGCAGAAATTTGTGGAATCACTCCGGAGGCTAAAATGTTACGTTGAAAGATTTCGGCATATCCGGCCAATGAAGTCACACCTTCTTGAATTCTTGCCCCACCGGAATCATTAATGCCAATTACGGGTGCACCTACTTTCATGGCCATATCCATAATTTTACAAATCTTTTGGGCAAAAGTCTCCGAAAGCGAGCCTCCAAAAACCGTGAAATCTTGTGCAAATACAAACACTATACGTCCGTCGATGGTGCCTTGTCCGGTGACCACCCCGTCACCTAAGAACTTCTGCTTGTCTAATCCAAAGTTTGTACAGCGGTGGGTTACAAACATATCGTATTCTTCAAAACTTCCGTCGTCGAGAAGTTTTTCAATCCTTTCGCGTGCAGAGAGCTTCCCTTTCTGATGTTGTGCTTCAATACGTTTCAAACCGCCTCCAAGTTTAGCCTCGGCTCGAAGGTCAATTAAATGTTTTATTTTATCTTGATTGGTCATTGTAATTGAATTTTATTGGTTTTGTTTTTCACCAAATTCTATTTGCTGCAAAGCTCTGTTAAAATTCCAAAAGTTGATTTTGGGTGTAAGAATCCAATATTGAGCCCCTCGGCACCTTTTCTTCCGGTTTTATCGATGAGGTTGATGCCCATGGCTTCGGCTTCTTGTAATGATTGGTTGACATTATCCACCGCAAAGGCAATGTGATGAATACCTTCGCCTTTTTTTTCGATAAATTTACCAATTGGACCTTCAGGATCGGTTGATTCCAATAGCTCAATTTTGGTTTGACCAACCATAAAAAAGGCTGTTTTTACCTTTTGATCTTTAACTTCCTCAATTGCATAACATTCGCTACCCAAAAGCTTGGTAAAAAAAGGGATTGCTTCATCGAGGCTTTTTACGGCTATCCCAATGTGCTCAATGTGTGTAGGTTTCATACGTGTATAATTTATGTGTTATATTTTAAAATAGTGATAGAAAACGTTTTCAGAGGTTATCAAATTTTGTGCAAAGGTAATTACCCTTTCTTGATGTTGCAATTTTTTTTATAAAAATCGACAATGCTCACTCAAGAGTTTAAGTGTAAGAATATATGATAGATACACCTAATATTTGTTTGTGGTTTTTAAAAAAAAATCATTGGGTGTAACATTTTTCACTATTTTGCGTCACAACAAAACAGTATAAAAGGTTTCATTATGAATGTAAAATTGATTTTTTCTATATCAGTCGTTTTTTTAATAACGATTCTTGAACCCATTCAGTCGCAAACAGTTTTTTCCCTACGTCAATGTATTGACTCGGCTCTGATTAATAATTTGAATATCAAGGAGCAGGTTTTCGCTCAACAGGTTCTTGAGAACAATTATCGTCAATCAAAATATGATTTCTTGCCCGACTTAAATGCATCTTCGAGAGTTTCTGAGTATTTCGGGCAGACATTCAATTATGAGCGAGTTCGGTTTATCGACGAACGTATTACATCATTTTCTTTTGGGATAAGCACATCGGTAGCACTTTTCGAAGGGTTCAGAAAATATTACACTATGAACAAACGCCTGATTGATGCACAGGGTGGTAAATTCCAAATGGATTTGATCAAGAATCAACTAACGCTTGAAATAGTAAATACTTATTTGACAATTCTTTATAATCAAGAACAAGCACAGGGCTTGAAACAACAAATGGCTGTCATTGATCAACAGATTGAGCGTACAAAAAAAATGGTTGAAGCAGGAAAAATTCCCCTAGGAGAGCTTTATAGCCTTTTAAGTCAAAAGGCCGAAGAGGAAGCACAGTTTAATCGCTATATAAGTCAAATTACCATTGCCAAAATTGCTTTAAGCCAGCAAATGAATATTCAAACTATTGATTTTGAAATTTCAGCTCCTGATATTGATAGCTTAACCTTTCAGTTTTTACAGGAAAATCCTGTCGATCATTTTTTCGATGAAGCAATCCATTTTCTGCCCGAAATACAACTTGCAGATAATGCTCTTCAATCGGCCAAATTAGATCTTGAGATAGCCCGTTCGCGTATCTATCCTTCCCTTTATCTAAGTGGCGGAATGTCTTTTCCTTATAACAATAAGGCATTAAATCCTACTACCGGTGGTGATTATCCATTTTTTGACCAATTAAGCGACCGGAAACAAACAGAAATCGGAATCACGTTGTCCATTCCTATATTTAATAAGTTGCAAAACCGAACCAACATTCAAAACGCGCAATTAAAAATTCTGTCATCTGAAAACTCGATTCAGAAAGCCAGGCAGCAAGTTTATAAAAGTGTTCAATCGGCATATCACGATGTTTTAAACGCACAAAAAAATTACCAATCTCGTGCAGAAGCTCTGAAAGCAGCACAGGAATCGTATCGCTTTGCCGAACAGCGTTTTAATTCAGGTTCAATTAGTGCAACCGATTATTTAGTGGAAAAAGCAAAGTTAAATCAGTCGATAATTCAGCTTACCCAAAGTAAATACGACTTTTTGGTTAAATTAAAAGTATTGGATTTTTATCGTGGAATCGAAATTAATCTCTGATTTTTAAAGTTATCTTTACCAGGAATTTCAAGAATGATGGTAAATTAGGAAGTGTGATAAAAGGGGAATATTATTTGTATGGTTCCATCGAATGAAAATCCAACTCAATGTACATTCTTTGCTTAGAAACAGCTACAAGTCGGTGTTCGGTATCGTTGTTTCATAACAACATACTTTTGGCCGTGAAGGAGAGCGACGAACTCAATGCACACTCCCAAAGGTTGTCGGCTTTTATTTTAGAACTTTTTCAACAAACAGGTCTTCAACCCATACAACTGTCAGCTGTGGCGGTTAGTCAGGGCCCGGGTTCTTATACTGGACTACGAATTGGAATGTCAACGGCGAAAGGTTTATGCTACGGTCTGTCGATTCCGCTAATTCTAATCCCCACAAATTTGATATTAGCTAAGGCTTGTTTGCATGAGTGCGCTGTTGCTTCAGACGAATTAATTTGTTCGATGATTGATGCGCGCAGAATGGAAGTCTATCACTCAATTTACGACGCTCGGTTGAATGCTGTTATTGAAACTGAGCCCCATATTTTAACCGACAAATCGTATCAAGACTATTTGGAAAAATCCATCGTTCATTTTGTTGGTGACGGAGTTGCCAAAGCATCAACTATACTATCACATCCATCGGCACGGTTTCACAATGATGTATTACTTTCTTCCCGGTATATGATTCAGCTTGCCCTGGATAAGCTTCAAAGGAATGATGTGGACGACGTGGCCTATTCCACCCCATTCTATTTAAAAGAATTTCTCACAAAACCACCAAAATCTTACTTTTAAACAGAGATAACGTTTTGATGAATTTTGAATCGAGAACGTTTCAATTTGGTGAGGTTAGAAAAAGATACTATTTTTGCATCAAATCAATTTTAATCATTATGGCAGATACTTCCGATATCAAAAAAGGACTTACCATCGCATTCAAGGATGGATTCTATCAAGTTGTTGAGTTTTTACACGTTAAACCAGGAAAAGGAGCCGCTTTTGTCCGTACTAAGTTGCGTAATTTAGAAACCGGTCGTGTGATTGAAAACACCTTCCCTTCAGGAGCAAAAATTGACATTGTTCGGATTGAACGCCGTCCATACCAATTCCTCTATAAGGAAGAAAACGGATACGTATTTATGCATAAAGAAACCTACGAGCAAGTTACCCTGGAAGAGAAAATTATCGAAGCTTTCGATCTTATGAAAGAAGGCCAAGATGTGGAGATTGTTTTTCACGCTGAGACCGAAACGCCTTTGTTTGCAGAATTGCCATCACACGTTATTCTCGAAGTAACCTACACTGAACCCGGAGTAAAAGGCGACACCGCTTCCTCAACCGCCATGAAAGATGCTACTCTAGAAACCGGAGCCACAATTAAAGTTCCGTTGTTTATCAATATTGGTGATAAAATTAAGGTTGACACTCGAGAATATGCATATGCAGAACGGGTGTAAATAAAAATGTTGGATAAAATAAACTTCTAAAGTCGTTTACATTGAAAATCGATGTGGGCGACTTTAATTTTTTTCTTTTCTGTTGGTTAAATGATTAATTATTTTTACTTTAGCTAATCAAAATAACGTTTTTATAATGGATCTTGATCGTTTAGGAGAATCGGGGAAAAAAGCCTCTTTGAAACGGTTGCAGTTTTGCAATTTTAAACTTGATTTCCTTTTAAACATAACCTTGGCAATCAATGAGAATTTGCCCATTCGGGAATTGATCGACAAATATCACAATATTCTTAAAGAAGATTTAAACATTGGAAAAATCCTTTTATACATTTTTAACGAGAAGTGGGAAAGGGTTTTGATAAGCGGTGTGCCACACACTATAGCGGACGAAATTAAAATTCCCGATGATTTAATTTATTATACTCAGATAACCAATCTCACAACCACGTTAAATCGGGTACTTACTTATTTTGATGTTCTTGTTCCGGTATTTCATCACCAACGCCCGATTGCCTATCTCTTAATTGGAGATATTGAGGAAGAGCGTGCGGGGATGAGTCCTACCATCAAGCATCTTCATTTTATACAAACGCTTACCAACATTTTAGCCGTTGCTATTGAAAACCGCAATTTGTATAATCAAAACCTACGACAAGAGGTATTAAAAAAGGAGCTTGATTTGGCTAGCCGTATGCAATCTATGCTCATTCCCAGCCATTCGTCGCTACCTAAAAATAAGGAATTCAGAGCAGCCGCATATTATCTGCCTCATTTTGAAGTTGGGGGAGATTATTTTGACGTTCTTCAACTTAACGATCACCTGTACGGATTTTGTATCGCCGACGTTTCAGGGAAAGGAATTTCTGCCGCTTTGTTAATGTCAAATTTTCAGGCTAACGTTCGTGCTCTATTTACTTCGAACCGTCAAATTGAGGACATAGTGCATGAGCTTAATCAACGAGTAATGAATAATGCCAACGGTGAAAAATTCATTACTCTTTTCATTGGTCAATACAATTCTCAGGAGCATAAATTAACCTACATCAATGCGGGACACAATCCTCCAATTTTGTTCCAGGCAGGATCCAATTCCATAAAGCAACTCAATCAGGGATGTGTAGGAGTAGGCATGTTTGATGTTATTCCCAAAATCGATGTTGGTCAGGAATATATTTCACCCGGATCGCGTTTGGCCATGTTTACCGACGGTATTGTTGAGCTTGAAAACGATAGGCAGGAAGAATTCGGGACAGGAATCATTGAATATGAGCTAATGCAAAATCAGCCCATTGACAATGTCGTAATAAGCATCATACATCGGATTGAAGCGTTTAAAGGTTCTCGCGATTATTTTGACGACATCACTCTTTTAGCACTTGAGTTTGGCTTGTGATTTTTTGGTCGTAAAAGGCTATAACGGCTATTAATCCCCAAAAACCAAAGGCAAGTTTATCCAGGTCGAGAAAGTTATTTACAAATGCATGAATAAAATAAGTGGAAAGCCCTACCAAAGCACTTTCAATCCAAACACAATCATATTCTGATTTAACTTTCGACATTAGTTTGATTCCTCGTATAAACACTACAATTCCAATAGCTACAAATAATAGCATGCCGGGCAACCCCATTTCAGATAGATTGCCAAGATACTCGCTGTGAGCATTGCCAAGATCACCGGAATTTGTGCTGATAGGCGTGCGGTCGTACGACATCTGATAAGGAGCGTAACAAAACATGTATGTACCGGGACCAAAACCGAAAATAGGCCTTTCTGCAAACATCCGCAGGGCAGCTTTCCATCGGTTGATTCGTTCCAGATTTGAGATATCGTTTGAAATATTGGTTGCCGATTTTATATGGGACTCTAATTCGGTGGATGAAGTTGTTTGATTCTTTTCAAAAAAATGAAAAACTTCGTAATTAACATAAACTAAGAGGAAAATTGATATTAAGGAAAAAATGGAAACAATTTTAAGTTTTGGAGATAATTTGAGAAAAAGATAAAAGATAAACGCTCCGATAACACTTAACCAAGCTGCCCTTGAGTAGCTAAATAAAAGCCCTGTTAAGAATAAAAGAAGTAAAATGCCAAATCCCACACGATGTTTAAAGGGAAATTGCCGGGAAAAGGTAACTAACCCTAACATTGGAATGAACATCGACAATAGTGCACCGTAAGATGTATGGTCGGGGAAAAAAGGATTGGCCGCCCAGTAAGCAATCTTTTTATACCAAATTCCGTAGATATAATGGCGGGTGAGTGCAAATATTATTACTAATGAGGAGCCAAGAATAAAAATAGTGAAATATCGCGAAATGGAGAATTCATTTTTGCTAAACAGAATCAATGGAAAAAAGAAAAATCCTGCAACAAACCAGATCCTTACCAAACTGACTTTCACCGATACAAGCTGTATTTGGCTAAAAAAACATGTTATGATTGACCAAAGTAAATAGGCAAGAATTACGCCGGAAATCTTGTTCGTTAAAAGGTCTTGGGGAAATTTGTTTCTCAAGAATTCAATTAAATATAAAAAAAGTAAAACAACCAAAAGGATTTCAGAAACAATAAAAAAATCAAAATCCAAAACAATAAAATAGGATAATGGGATACTTATAGCTGTTGAAATAATGAGTGTTGTTGCAAATTTCTTACGATCCGAAAGGAGGTAGATGAATCCTAAAATTGCAATGGGAATAAATCCTACGAAAAGATTTTCAAGAAAGATTCCTAAGCATAATGAAAAAATGCTTATAAGGACGATAATAAGTAGTATGAATTTTTTCTGTAAATTCATTGTGAGTGATTCTCACGATTGTTTTGCGAGTCGAATTCTTGGTTTTCGAGATAAAAAACATCAAGAGCTACTAGAAATGCAGCAAACCCCCAAAAAACCAATGAAAACTTATCGATATCAAGAAAGTTGTTAAGAAAACCATGAACAAAATAGGTACTCAAACCCAAAAAAATAGCCATTGCTAAACGACGAATCTCTCTTTCTTTAGCTCGGTGGTATATCTTAAAAGCTGTTGCTGTAATGGCTATTAATATCAACAAATAAGAAAGTGCGCCTAGTAAACCACTTTCGGCAAGGGCTCCCAAATATTCACTGTGAGCGTTACCCACTTCTCCAAAATTAGTGCTGATTATAGTTTTTTCGGATGAAATTTGATACGGTGCATACTGAAACATATAGGTTGCAGGACCAAAACCCAGAATCGGTTTTTCCTGAAACATTCTGATAGCACAGTTCCATCGGTTAATTCTTTCCAAGTTTGATGCATCGGTGCTAATATTGGTCATGGAGTATAGTTGTTCTACAAGGTCGTTGGATGAGTCCTGGCGATTTTTCTCTAAGGACATAATAATATTATCCCAGAATAAGAATACAACTAAACCAATTGAAATGATGATGACAAGGAGGGTTCTCATTTTTATTTTGAAAAGCAATAAAATAAAAATTGCAAAAGCAACACCCAGACTTAGCCATGCTGCACGTGTGTATGAAAATATCAGCCCAACGATATAAACGGCGAGTACGATTAAGATTAATGATTTTTGGCCAAAGGAATAGTCTTTTTTTGTTAAGAAAAAGATTATGAATGGGATTAGAAGGGCAATGATTGCCCCATATGAAGTGTGGTCGGGAAGGAGTGGAACAACGGATGAATTTGCTGCTTGTTTATCAAAGAGTCCGGAAAGATTTAATTGGTAAGTGGCATAGGAAATTACGATTATAAACGAAACAATATAAAACCAGAAATAACGATAAGCATTTTCTTTCGATGTAAATAAATGCATCGCCATGAGGTAGAAAGCCGCTAAAAACCACAAACGGCTTAATAAAAATTTAAACGATACCAATGGTATTGTACTTGTTGCTGAGGTTATCAATAACCACATCAAATTCAAGTAAATGACAATTGAAATTGGGTGAAGTAAAAGTTTTTTGTTAAATATTTTGGGTTCAAACAACAATTTATATACAGTTAGCAGAAGTACTCCAACTAAAAATGGCTCCAATGGAATACTTAAATCGTTCTCGGCACTCATAAAAAAGCGTAGTTGAATGCTTAGCGGAGCCAGGAATGCTATTATATAGAAAAGTTTTTGGTACGAAAATAAGGCTATGGCAACTACCATCATTGCAAACGGTAGAGCAGCAACAACGTAATTCTCATTTGCAACTAAAAAGGCCGACAGAACTAAAGTAAAACAACAACCTATCCAGAAAAAAACTTCTTTATAGGAAACAGAGGAAAGGGGTAGATTGTCTTTAAGGATCTTATTATTCAATTTTTGAATTGTTTTTATCAATCAGACTGAAAACAACAATTGAAGTCAGGAACACCAAAAAGCCCCCAATTATTGAAATTGCACCCCGTAATGGTGTCGATTTTTTATCAGGGATATAGGGGCTGGAAATAATATTTGCATAGGTTATTTTTTTACGATATTCATTTCTTTGCGATTCAAGTTCCAGTTTTAATTTTGCCAGAGTGCGGACTTGCTCGCTATAAAGTTTAAGTTTTTCAATGAAAATTGGGCCAAAGTTTGTCATTTGTTCCAAATCAAAGCTAGGATTGTTAACTTCAATGCTACTATATCTATTTAGAATAGCATAGGGCGGAGACATTTCTTCTAGACTTTTTGATAACTCTATGATCGTTTTTAAGTCATTTTTTCCGGTTTTTTGTAGCAAGTACTCTATTTGTTCTCGATTCTGTTTTGCTTGAATTTCAATATCGGCTATTTGATTTTCATATAAAGTAATGACCTCCTTAATTTTTACTCGGTGTAATTCCCTGACCTTCGAATTATATTGCTGGATTATTTCATTGACAATATCGCAAGCTAGTTTTGGATCGGTATCAAGCACTGAGATTTTTATGGATTCGTAGGGGGTTTTTTGAATGGAAACGTAATTAAAATAATAATCATACAACTTGGTTTTGTAATGCTTGTCTGTCTTTGATATACCATAATGTTGATCTAAAGAAAACTTAGTAATTACGCTATCAGCAATATCTCTTGATTGTAGTATTTGGAACATTTGTTCAGTATAACTTTCTTCAGAATATTTGCCAAGGTTTGATGGATAAACTATGGCTGTGGATTTGTACTTTGGTTTGATGAGAAAAGTGGATGCCCCAATAATAATGGTTCCGGCAACGGTTATCAGTATAATTTGTTTCCATCTTTTGGTGAATAATTTTACCAATTGTTGATTGCTGAAAATATTTTCCATGGTAGTGTTAATTGGTTTTATCTAATAAAGCAATAATCAATGAGCTTGTAATGGCTAACGCAAAAAAGCCTAAAATCGTATTTAACCAAACAACGGGGGATGATTTTTTTTCGCTTGGAGTTGCCCTGTTTACGACGTATTTTCTTGGAATAATTTGAACAGCATTGATTTGTGCTGCTGCCAGACGGTCACGTAGGAATGACTGCCGTTTTTGTTCCAGTTCCAATTCTCCGAGTAAAGATAATGATGCCCCTCCATATTTAGAAAGGTTCTGAATTTTTTGCTCTAACAATTTAGCTCCTGAGGTATTACCCTTGGCTAATGCTTCTGCATAAGCTGCATTAATTACTTCTGCTTCGGAACGGTAGTTGTTTATTCCTTTTTCACGAATTCGCTGGAGCGAATCTTCAATTTGTTTTATGCGTAAGGTTACGGTGTTGTATTCCTCTGCTACAATCCGTAATGCTTGATCGGCTCGTTCTTTTTGTATTAACCAAAAGGTGGTGTCAATCAAATCGGTAATTCGGTTGGCAATTTGGGCGGCCATTTCCGGACTTTCATCCGAAACGTTAATTTCAATCGATTGAAACCGTGTTTTACGTATCTCAACGTTTTTTTGATATCGTTTTTTTAGCTTAGTATAAGGGAATCTTGTTGTTGAATCTATTCGGTAATGGTTCATCAGTTGAAATTCCTGAGTAATCTTGTCGCGAATAAAATCCGATAATAGCACCTGTTGCAATTGTTCTAATTCTTCTTCCTCACCAAGGGCCATGAAATCTTTTGTCCCTCTTTCTTCTGAAATAATCTGTGATGTTGAGGTTAGTTTGGTTGGGAATAGGGTGACTGTGGATGTATAGCTTGGCGGTATTATCAAACTGACGATAAGCGCAGATATTGCTCCCAGAAGTCCTGTAATTAAAATAACTTTCCAATATTTTATTAGAAACGGTATGCCTGGCATTCCTTAAAGGTTTGATAATGGTTAAGGTTTGCAAAAATAGAAAAAAATCTTACTTCACACAATTTAGGTGGTGAATAAAGCTCTTTTTCTAAAATTAACGAAGTGGAATAGTAACTTCTTTGAAATAAAAACTTCGAAATGATTTATCGTTTAGGAGCAGTGTTAGTTTACCGTCGAAACCTACATCAAAAATTGCAGCTTCGAATGTTTCTTTATTGCTAATATAGGAGCCTTTCTCCCGATTAAACAGCCTTTGCATGTAGCTGGTTTTAAGGGAATCGATTTGTTGGGTTAGTGTGCTGAAATGTACCATCAAAAACCGCTGAAGTTCTATCACAAGACTTTCGGGTTCATAATCTTGATTTGTTTCTATGCTTAGACTGGTTGCATCGGGCAGATTTTCAAATTGTTTTTGATTGATGTTAATGCCAATTCCTAGGATACTTTTTACTATAGTTTCACCTTGAATCTCATTCTCGATTAAGATCCCAGCGACTTTCTTTTTGTTTAAAAGAATGTCGTTGGGCCATTTTATTTGAACATTTTCAGTGTAGCTTTCAAGAAACTGTGCTATTGACAAGGCGGTTGCCATGGAGACAAGAAACGATTGTTCTACAGGAATGTTCACTTTGAAAAAATAACTTGCCAAGATATTCTTTCCGTATTCGCTTTCCCAGCGATTTCCCATTTGTCCGCGACCGTTTTCCTGAAAGTGGGTTGCTAAGCAAAATCCATTGGGTAAATCTCCCATACGTTTTATTTCGCTGTTGGTAGAATCTACTTTATCAAACCATAAAATGTTGTTTTTTCGAATCTCCATGGCCCATAAATTTGAATTATAAACTCCAATAATCAATGTTTTTGATTGAATTTCTGAGCACTCCTTTTATATCGACCAATATTCCATCCGGTTTCAGCCATTTTAATAGATCTTGTTCTGTCAACGAGAGAAAATCTTTATGTTGAACAGCCACTATAACAGCATCGTGATTTGTTGATGGGGTAGAGGTTAGTTTTATTTTGTACTCGTGTTCAACTTCTTGTGGGTCTGCATGTGGATCATAGACTTCTACCGATAGTTTAAAACTTTTTAATTCATAGATCAGATCGGCTACTTTTGAGTTACGAATGTCGCTGACATTTTCTTTGAAGGTTATTCCCAGTATTAGAACTTTGCTTTCTTGTAGATTTTTTCCTTTGGCAACAATTTTTTTTACTACTTCGGAAGCAATCCAAAGTGCCATTCCGTCGTTTATGGCGCGGCCACTATCAATGATTTGAGGATGATAGCCTAATTGTTTTGCTTTGTAAAGTAGATAGTAGGGATCAACTCCGATACAGTGACCTCCGACGAGTCCCGGCGAAAATTTCAGAAAATTCCATTTTGTGCCCGCGGCTTCCAACACCTCATAGGTGTTAATGTCCATTTTATGGAATATCCGTGATAGCTCGTTCATTAAAGCTATGTTCACATCGCGTTGGGTATTTTCAATAATTTTGGCGGCTTCGGCAACTTTTATGCTTGAGGCTTTATAAATTCCTGCTTTGACAACTATTTCATACACCTTGGCAATTTGTTCGAGGGCTTCAGAGTCGTTCCCTGAAACGATTTTTAAAATGGTGGTTATGGTATGTTCCTTATCTCCCGGATTAATTCTCTCGGGCGAGAATCCTACTTTGAAATCAATGCCGACTTTTAATCCACTAAGTTCTTCCAATAGTGGAATACAATCTTCTTCTGTACAACCCGGATAAACTGTTGATTCGTAAACTACATAATCTCCTTTTTTTAGGTTGCGACCGACGGATCTTGTTGCGGAAAGAAGTGGTTTTAAGTCGGGAAGTTTATGATCATCAATGGGTGTGGGAACTGCTACAATATGAAATTGCGCTCTCTTTAAATCTTCTTCTCGGGCGGTAAACAAAATATCAGTATTATCAAAGGCATCAGATTCAAGTTCATTGCTTGGATCGATCTTATTTTTCATCATTTCAATCCGGTCTTCACGAATATCAAAGCCAATGACTTTTACTTTTTTTGCAAATTCAAGCGCTATGGGTAGCCCTACATAGCCTAATCCGATGACGCTTACTGCTGATTTGCCTGAAAGAATATCTTCATAAATTGCCATATATTATTTTTTTATAAGTTGTTTATTAGTGGATGTTTCTCTCCTGATGAGCTTATAGTTTGATTTCTAATTTCGTAGGCGATCTCAATGGATTCCCTGGTTGTTTCGGGGCCAAATCCTTCGCCATTCAATATTTTGCGATACGATTCCGTGTGAAGATCAGTGAATCCTTCGCTAAATTCGATGAGTTTATTATCGATAACGATGGATCGAAAGGTTCTCTGTCCTTTAGATTTTACATCCTCAGGCAAATCATGATAATCGATACTTAAAAACCAACGTACATTGGCTTTTTTCAACTGCAAGAATCCCGATGATTTGTGAGGCTCTCTGAGAAATACTTTAGATTGAATTTTCGGACCGAATATCCAGGTTAGCATGTCGAAAAAGTGAATTCCGATATTGGTTGCCACTCCGCCCGATTTTGAAATATCGCCTTTCCATGAATAATCATACCATTTTCCGCGGCTAGTGATATAGGTTAAATCGATATCGTATATTTTTTCAGGATTACGATCAATTTCATTTTTTAATTCGATAATTACCGGATGTAATCGTAGTTGTAGAATAGTGTTAATTTTTTTTCCGAATTCTTGTTGTAATTCAATTAATGCTTCTACATTCCAAGGATTGAGTACTAAAGGCTTTTCACAAATAGCTTCAGCGTTTTGCCGCAATGCAAATCGGATATGTGCGTCATGGAGGTAGTTGGGTGAGCAAATCGATACGTAATCAATGGGCATTTTCGAACGTCGAAGTTTGTCGATATGTCTGTCGAACCGTTCAAATTCGACAAAGAAATCGCAATCGGGGAAAAACGAGTCAATAATTCCTACGCTATCAAACGGATCAAGCGCAGCTACTAACTGATTGTTGGTTTCGGCAATCGCTTTTAGATGTCGGGGGGCTATGTAGCCGCCAATTCCAATCAGGGCAAATCGTTTCATAGACTATAGCATGTTTTTTCGTTGAGCATAAGCTAAAATGCGTTTGATTTGCTCGAGGTGTGGTAGTTCGTAGATTTTCCCATCCACAAGCATGGCTTGCATCTTATCGGTTTGATTGATATTTATCATTCGGCTGATTCGTATCGCATGATCTATCTCGTCAATAGTGTAATATTCGATATCTTGCAGAATATTGAGTTGGTTTGGATGAATTACAATTTTTCCTTGATAACCCATTCTAAATCCTTCCAATGTGTCGGCTTTAAATTTTTCCGGGTTGGCAAGTTCCATGCTGGCATAGTCGATTGGGGTAACACCATAAGCATAGGCTGTATTCAAAACCTGTGTTCGTGCCCAAAGTATGCGCTCTTCCGAAAATGTCATTTGTGTCTGTGCAGCATAATCGTGTGCTCCCAGCGCAACTCCTTTTATTGGGAATCTCTTTTCTTTTAAAAGTGTTTCCAGATTTAAAAGCGCTAAAGGTGATTCAATCAGCAGAATCCACTCAAAATCAGTAATTTCAAAATACTCAAAGACGTTGTAAATCGATTCAAGTTGTTCGTAGGTTTCAACTTTGGGAAGAACAAACTTTTTGAAGCGAAGCTCGAAAAGCGATTCTAAGAGCGTATTATAGATTTCTCCTTCATTTTTAAAAATTCGGGGTCTTACCCAAAATTTCTGCGGCTCGCTGATTCTCGATAAATTTACCAACGCAACGTCAATGTCGCTTTTAGCTATTGCATCTTCAAGATCGAAAACAAACTCATCGGCTTGTAGCGACTTCATTTTATCAATAAACCGGGTGTTGGACGCCGGTATAAAGAAATAGGATTTAAGCATTTGGACTTAATTTTTTTACGTGGTTGTTCTCGAGTATATAGGTTTCCCCTGATTCCGGACAGCGAGCTATACCTTGCTTATCGAAATGCAATTTATGGCCGTATTCACTGATCCATCCGGTTTGTCGGGCAGGATTGCCAACCACTAAGGCATAAGGTGCTACGTCTTTAGTTACAACTGCCCCTGCACCGATGAATGCATATTCCCCTATCGTTATTCCACATACAATGGTAGCATTGGCTCCTATGCTGGCTCCTTTTTTTACCCATGTCTGTTTGTATTCGTTTTTTCGTACAATAGCACTCCGAGGGTTAATTACATTGGTGAAAACCATACTGGGACCAAGAAATACATCGTCTTCACAAATTACTCCTGTATAGACAGATACGTTATTTTGTATCTTCACGTTGTTCCCTAAAATTACATGGGGTGAAATCACTACATTTTGACCGATATTGCACCGTTCGCCAATGACACAATGGGGCATGATGTGGCAAAAATGCCAAATTTTTGTACCTTTCCCTATTTGGCAAGGTTGATCAACGTACGACGATGGATGTATTTGTACTTCTTCCATGCCTTATCGATTGAAAAATTGTTCTATAGTTTTGCAAATATAACTCAATTGTTCTTCGGTTAATTCGGTATGCATTGGTAACGAAATTACTTTTTTTGCCAATATGTCGCTTACGGTTATTTGACCGATAGTTTTTAATTTTTGACGAAATGCCTCTTGCCGATGTATAGGAACCGGATAATAGATCATCGACGGTATGTTATGCTCTTTGAGCCATTGCTGCAGCTCATAGTTTTTCCCTTCAGGAACTTTAATGGTGTATTGATGAAAAATGTGATCGGAGAATGGATTCCGTTTAGGTATTTCGATTTGTTTTATCCCTGCTAATGCATTGTCGTAAAACATTGCTGCGTTTTGCCGACGAAGATTAAAATCATCCAGGTGTCTCAATTTTACATTTAATATTGATGCCTGAAGAGTGTCTAATCGGCTGTTCACGCCTAATCGTTCGTGATAGTATTTAATCTTCGACCCATGGTTTGCAATGCTTCGGATGGTTTCAGCCATTTCATCGTCGTTGGTAAATATTGCACCTCCGTCGCCAAAGCATCCAAGGTTTTTGGAAGGGAAAAAAGATGTACAGCCAATCCTGCCTAAGGTTCCTGCTTTGCCGGTAAATTTTTTTCCTTTAAAAGTGGCGCCCAGAGCTTGAGCCGCATCTTCCACCACGGGAATATTATGTTTTTGAGCAACCTCAAGAATTGTATCTAAATTAGCACACTGTCCGAAAAGATGTACAGGCACAATGGCCTTGGTTTTATGATTTATAGCCGAAACTAATTGTTCGGTATTTATGTTGAAATCATCCATATTGACATCGACCACTACAGGAGTGGCGCCGAGCAGGGCAACTACTTCAACGGTTGCAATAAAAGTGAAATCCGGGGTTATAACTTCATCTCCGGGACCAATCCCCAGTGCCATAAGAGCAATTTGCAAGGCATCTGTTCCATTGGCTACGGGAATAACATGCTTCACTGCAAGGTATTGCTCAAGTGCAGTGGCAAAATCTTTCACTTCTTTACCGTTGATATAGTTTGCATTAGATGCAACGGACAATATGGCGGGCTCAAGCTCATTTTTGAGTCTTGCGTATTGTGATCTCAGGTCAACCATTTCGATGGGCAACATAGTCTCAATATGTTTTTAGTGGGTTAGGAACCATGCGACAGTCTCTGCTAAACCTTGTTGCAGATTATGAGTCGGTTTGTAGTTTAAAAGCATTTTTGCTCTTTCAATGGATGCCAAGGAATGGGGAATATCACCTTTTCGGAAAGGGCCGTAGGTGGGTTCCAAAGTGGTACATTGAGGATACGATTTAGCTACTTCTGTTCGTATGGAATAAAAAAGCTGATTGATGGTTGTTTGTTCCCCATAGGCAATATTGTAAATCTTATTCAAAGCTTCGGGGTTTTGTGTGGTTGCAGCCAGAAGATTTGCCTGAATAACATTTTCAACAAAGGTAAAATCACGACTATAGTTACCATCGCCGTTGATAACCGGTGGCTGCAGATTTTTTATCGATTCAATAAATTTCGGGATTACCGCGGCATAAGCACCTTTGGCATCTTGTCTTGGTCCAAAAACATTGAAATATCGAAGGCCGATGGTTTCCATACCATAGAGTCGCGAATAATTCTCAGCATAAAGTTCATTCACATATTTTGTAATGGCGTAAGGCGAAAGTGGCCTCCCGATTTTGTCTTCTACTTTTGGAAGAGCTTGACTGTCGCCGTAGGTTGATGAACTTGCTGCAAAGACAACCCGTTTTATGGATGCTTTTCTAGCGGCTTCAAGGATATTTACCGTTCCCAAAATGTTGATTTCGGTGGTCAAAACCGGATTTTCGATAGAGCGCGGAACTGAACCTAAGGCTGCTTGATGAAAAATTAATTCGACACCTTTTACTGCTTCTTTACAGACTTTAAAATCCCGGATATCGCCTTCGATGAGTGCAAAGTGTGGATTGCTTTTTAAATGTTCAATGTTTTCACTTTTCCCCGTAATAAAATTGTCCACCACTATCACTTTGCAGCCAATGTTTAGCAAGCGATCCACTAAGTTCGACCCGATAAAACCGGCACCGCCTGTCACAAGTATCTTTTTTCCGCTCAATAGAGGTTGGGAGTTATAATCCATGCAGATATTTTTTTACGAAAATATAAAAACTTATTGACGATTGTTGTTTTTTTAAGTAAAAAAAGCCAAAGGTGCTGATTCACCTTTGGCTTTTTTTTTCTAAGGCTAAAGCTTATTTTGCATAGCTAACCGAACGTGTTTCGCGAATCACAGTGACTTTAATTTGACCGGGATAGGTCATTTCGTCTTGGATTTTTCGTGCGATATCGTAAGAAAGGGTTTCTGCTTCTTTATCCGAAACTTTGTCGCTTCCGACAATTACTCTCAGTTCTCTTCCTGCTTGAATGGCATAGGTTTTAAGAACTCCATTGTAATTTAATGCCAATTCTTCCAACTCTTTGAGGTGCTTGATGTAAGATTCTACCACTTCTCGGCGGGCTCCCGGACGCGCACCGGAAATAGCGTCGCAAACCTGAACAATCGGGGCAAGCAATGTGGTCATTTCAACTTCCTCATGGTGCGCACCAATAGCGTTGCATACTTCTGGCTTTTCTTTGTACTTTTCGGCTAGTTTCATGCCAAGGATTGCGTGTGGCAATTCCGGTTCATCGTCGGGAACTTTGCCTATATCGTGAAGCAGTCCGGCTCTTTTTGCCAATTTGGGATTCAATCCTAATTCCGATGCCATGATGGCACATAGGTTAGCAACTTCGCGGCTGTGTTGTAATAAGTTTTGTCCGTAGGAGCTCCTATATTTCATTTTACCCACTAAACGTAAAAGTTCAGGATGTAATCCATGGATTCCCAAGTCAATGGAGGTGCGTTTACCGGTTTCGATTATTTCGTCTTCAACTTGCTTTTGCACTTTGGCCACAACTTCTTCAATGCGTGCCGGATGTATCCTACCGTCTGTTACCAATTGATGCAGAGCTAGTCGTGCAATTTCACGACGCACAGGATCAAAGGCCGACAGGATGATGGCTTCCGGTGTGTCGTCAACAATAATTTCTACGCCGGTAGCCGCTTCCAAAGCTCGTATATTGCGACCTTCTCGTCCTATGATACGCCCCTTGATTTCGTCGTTTTCAATGTTGAAAACCGTTACCGAATTTTCAATAGCGTGTTCGGTAGCTACGCGCTGGATTGTTTGCACAACTATTCGTTTAGCTTCTTTCGCTGCGGTCATGCGTGCTTCTGCCATCATTTCATTGATGTAAGCCATAGCTTGCGTTTTGGCTTCGGCTTTCAACGAATCTACCAGTTGATTTTTGGCTTCATCTGCCGACATTCCTGATATGGCCTCAAGTTTTTCCATTACCTGTTGCTGTTGACGTTCCAGTTCCTCCCGTTTCTTCTCAACTAAATCCAACTGTGATGTTAGATTTTCTTTCAAGGCGTCAACTTCTTTGCTCTTTCGATTGGTCTCTTCGATTTTTTGCGCAATCTGCAATTCGCGTTGTTTAGCTTTGGTTTCCATTGTCACGAGCTTATTGTTGCGCTCGTTTACATGTTTTTCGTACTCACTTTTTAATTGCAAGTATTTTTCTTTGGCTTGCAAAATCTTCTCTTTTTTGATTACTTCGGCTTCCGCTTCTGCTTCGTTAATTATTCGAGCTATCCTTCTTTTCTGCGCTTTTTGAATGATGAAATATGATATCAAGGAGCCTAAAATAAAAGCTCCTATAAGCAGCAGTACGTGAATAATACCAATTTCCATTGTTGTAATAATTTAAGGTTAATATATAATAGATTTGTTCTCTTCGCATCAATAAAAAACCCGCACCGAATTCAAATTTTGTTATGGTGAAAACCCATAATGATACGGTAAGCGTGCAATTCGGGGTTTGACTTCCACTGTTTCTTACGAAAACTCTGCGGAGCAGAGGTGAGGCCTGTCATTGCCCAAATTATCCTTTTCGCCAATTTTTAATAGTGTTGATTTTCCCAAACTCCTATGAATTGATGCGGGCTATAATTTTATATGTGTAAGATCCTCTGATCAGTTATTATCGATAGCGTTGTCAAGTTCGTAATTTAATTTTTCAAGCTCTCCAATAAACTCGTTCTCTTCAGTTTTTTCTTCAATTTGAATTAGTTTCGAGACAAATTGTAATGCCGCCATGGCCAGAAAATCCTGATTATCCTTGTCGACATAAATTTTTTTGTATTGTAAAACAGCATCATTGATACGCTTAGCTGCAGAAATTATCTTTTCTTCGTCGGCGCGCATAATTTTCAATGGATAATACCGCTCAGCTATGTTTACTTTTATGGTGTTTTCATTATCCATTTGTTACTGTTTTAAAAGCTCGATACACTGATCTATTTCCCGCACAATTTTGCTAATTCTTTCCCTGGCTTCAATTTTGCTTTCTCCTACTTCGGCAACCGATTGCGAGGTTTTCAACAGAATGTAGCGCTCTTCCAATTCTTTGTATTGCAACTCTTTCTCGTCGAGTCGGGCTTTAAGTTCCTGGATCTCTGTTGTCAGCATTGCGTTTGCTTCTCTACAGTTTTTGTATAATTGGGTTAAACGCGCAACTTTATTCCGGATTTCCTCTAATAGTGCCTCTTTTGTTTTAGCCATATGAAATTATTAGCCTTACAAAAATAGTTTTTTTTGATGGTTTTTACAACGTTAAATGTTTTCTTTTTTTTAACGTTTTATTTTCAAAAATGTTTTATTCGTCAACGAACTAATCTAAACTTTTTTTTAACTGTTTATACCTGAGTCATATATGACTTTGTCCGTTTCTAACAGTCGATTTTGCGGTAAGAAAATTTGGTTTTTAGCTCTTCAAATTATATCATTCCCACTCGATGGTTGCCGGTGGTTTTGAACTAATGTCATAAACTACGCGATTGATTCCTCGCACTCGATTGATGATTTTATTGGAAACGTGAGCTAGAAAATCGTAGGGTAGTTGTGCCCAATCGGCGGTCATTCCGTCGGTTGATGTTACGGCTCTCAAAGCGGCTACCTGTTCGTAAGTGCGCTCATCGCCCATTACCCCCACTGAGTGTATTGGAAGCAGAATTACCCCGGCTTGCCATACTTTGTCGTACAGCCCGTTTTCGATGAGCGACTGAATGAATATTTCATCAGCTTCTTGCAATATTTCAACTTTTTCGGGAGTAATTTCTCCAAGAATCCGAATAGCTAAACCCGGGCCGGGGAAAGGATGACGGTTTAGAAAACGCTCCGGTATTTGGAGCTCCCGCCCCACACGGCGAACCTCATCTTTGAACAGAAGTCTTAGGGGTTCTACTATTTTTAGATGCATTCTTTCAGGAAGTCCACCTACGTTATGGTGCGATTTAATGGTAACCGACGGACCATTTACCGATACCGATTCGATTACATCAGGATAGATTGTTCCTTGCGCTAACCACTTTGCATTCTCAATTTTTTGTGCTTCGGCATTGAATACATCAATAAAAACTTTCCCTATGGTTTTGCGTTTCTTTTCAGGATCCGATATTCCGTGCAATGCTTCTAAAAACATTTGGCCGGCATCAACTCCACGCACATTCAGCCCCATTTCCCGATAGCTCTCCAAAACACCGGAATACTCATTCTTACGTAAAAGACCGTTGTTTACAAAAATACAATGTAAATTTTTTCCTATGGCCTTATGAAGTAAAACTGCGGCAACGGTGGAATCTACTCCTCCGGATAGGCCTAGAATTACCACATCGTTTTGTATTTTCTTTTGAAGCTCCGTCACTGTGGTTTCGATAAACGAGGCCGGAGTCCAATCGGGTTGTGCTCGACATATGTCAAAAACGAAGTTTCTGAGAATCTGAATTCCCTCGGTTGAATGATATACCTCAGGATGAAACTGAATCCCGAAAGTTTGCTCGCCTTCAATCTGATATGCGGCATTCTGAATGTTTTCGGTTTGTGCTATGGAGAAAAAATTCTTGGGTAATCTGACAATGGTGTCGCCATGTGACATCCATACTTGACTTTGGTCTGATATATATTTGAAGAGCGGATGGGAGTGATTGACCTTGGTTAGGAAAGCTCTTCCATACTCTCTATGTGCCGATGGTAAAACTTCGCCGCCATTGGTTTGCGCCATTAACTGCGCCCCATAACAAATTCCGAGTATTGGGTAGCGTTTCCGTAATGTTGATAAGTCCACGGTCGGAGCATTTTTATCGCGTACCGAAAAAGGGCTGCCGCTGAGGATGATTCCTTTCACTTGATCATCAGGTGTCGGAAAATGGTTGAAGGGATGAATTTCGCAGTAAACATTAAGTTCACGGATCTTTCTGGCAATGAGTTGGGTGTATTGCGAACCAAAATCGAGAATGAGAATTTTTTGCTGCATTGTTTTTGGGTTTAAGGCAGCATTTTACCCTTAAATAGGGTTTGCTGCTAATTCTCCGCAAAGATAGTGATTTAAAATGAATTCGCGCTATCGCATCGAAATCATTGCCCCGTCGGGAAGTGTGGGATTTTCCAACCAAAGGAAACGGTTATTTTTTCATCGTGGTGAACACAACTCTTTTTTCAGCTTTATCGAAAGTTTCTGATTTTTTCTTTTGTATTCCACGGGTTGCCACTAATACATCGTTGAGGGAACCGAGTATAAAATCGTAGCCGTTTTCTTTTTTTACATTCAGTTTGCTAAACGGTGCGGTTTGGGCGTTTACCTGTAAGGTTTCGACACCGAATGGCTCTGCACATATAAATTCTTCCGGAATTTCTACTACTTTATTGACCATGTGTTCAGCAATGTAAAAATTATCATAAAGCAAAACCGAACGATTATCGGCTAAATGATAAATAAGTCTAACATAGCATTCTTTGTTGGCGCGTATATAAAATTTTAATTCTTCCCCTTCAAAAAATATTTGATTATCATCGCCTTTGTTTGTCCATATTTCAATATTCAGGTCGCCACGGACAATTTCATCTTTACCAAAAACCTTCATTCTTGCGTAGGCTTCTTCAAAATTGTCGGGAAGGTAGCGGATATTATTTTGAGTTAACCACTTCATTGAAACGCAAGCCTCTGCTGTTGCGATGATACTACCGTTGATTTCCCGAAGATTACAGATTAGTTTGATCTCCTCGTTTTCTTTCCAATAGGTTCCGGTCAAAATATATTTAACCGGAGTTGATCCTGATGTTACAACCTTATAACCACCCGAGCTCACCAATTTTGATGCAAGCGATTGGTTCACCCGGTTTGATAATTCACTCCCGATGCGCGAATCTTGGTAGGTAAATATCGATAGCATTATTGGAGAATCTAATTCTCCGGTGCGTTGCTTCAAACTTTGAGCTAAAAAGTAGCATGCGTCGTCGATCGAGTTGGAACTGCCTCGGGTTATTTCAACAATCACTTTATCTATAGCTGATTTTACTGCAATGTAGCGATCGATTTGAATCTCTTGTTCAAAATTAGTGGGTTTTAACGCCATGATAATGGATTGCGCTTGTTCAACTTCCGTTAAGAGATTCAACGCATCCATGGCAAATTTATGAGCTTGCTCTCCCTGGGTTGCTAAGATTTCTGTTGCTTGTTTGACTATTCTTTCTGCTTCGGTCAATTTTGTGTTTACTATGTTGCTGTAGTAATTCATTACATCGGTTCGCTTGGAGTAAACAAGGCAATAGGCTGTTCGTTCTTTGGTATCATAATATTTCTCAACTTTTAGTCCTGTTAGGTTTAGATTAGTAGCACTGTGGCTGATTCGCGAGAATGTTTGTTGATAGTTATTATGGTTTTCTTTTACATCTAACAGCGATTCGCTTCGAATAGTAACTTGAATATACTCAGCGATTTGTCCTTTTGCATAGTTTTCAAGCCTTGTCAATAAATCGGTAGGGTTTTCTTTTTGATTATTTTTTTCGGAAGCAAATCCCACCACATATTCTTTATCGTTAAATTTTATTCGACGTTGAGCGGCGTCAGTCCATTCGGGTTTTTGAGCAATGCTTATCAAGGTTAAGCAAAACAGACCAATTATAATTATTAAATGTCTTATTATCATGGACTTGGGTTAAATTGTTATGATTTTTGTTTAGTTTTTTACGCGTTAGCAATTTAATAATATTTTCACATTTTGTGATCACACTATTTTTGTTTGTTATTCATTGTTGACACTAACGAAAACATTTTTAACCGTTTTTCCTGCCCAATAGCTTAATTCAGAAATGAAAAGTATCATCTTTTTTCAGGCAATAATAGTTATCAGTGTTAAGCTAAAGTTTTCGGGATTATTTGCAATACGAAACCCTTTGCCCTTTGGTGAAGTGCCGATAATGCATATGTAATTCTAAAAAACTTGAAACCAATGTACTATTCTCGGCTAAGGTTATTTTCGCTGCCAATATATTTTGAAACAATTTTTACTAAATCGTTTTCATCGATTGGTTTTACCAAATAATCGTCAAACACAGCTTCGTATTTGACTCTTTCCGGTTCCAACGCATAAGCTGACTGTGCAACGATGGGTATTTGTGGATTGAGTTGTTTTATGATGGTCGCAGCGGTATGACCATCCATAACGGGCATTTTTATATCCATCAGAATCAATGAAATGTTCGGATTCGACTTGAAAATTTCCACCGCTTCTTCTCCATTTTTTGCATGAAATATTGAATAATTTGATCTTATCAGCAGTTCTTCCATATACAAAAAGTTGAATTCTTCATCTTCGGCGACTAAAATGGTGGGTTTGTTATCAATGTCACCGATTGCTTTTAAAATGTTGACCGGATCCATTCCATGAACAGGTTTGTAGGGTAGGGTAAAATAAAAAGTTGATCCTTTCCCAATTTCGGAATTTACCCAAATTCTGCCTCCTAACATCTCTACAAATTCTTTAGATATGGCTAAACCTAAACCTGTCCCCCCATATTTCCTACTTATTGTTTCATCGGCTTGACGGAAGCGTTCGAATATTGTTTGGTGTATTTCCGGATTAATCCCTATGCCGGTGTCTTTCACAAAAAATTCCATTTCAAACGCTTCAGGTTTACCGCGAAGATTATACCCAAATTCCACAAAACCTTCGTGGGTAAATTTCAATGCATTGTATATCAGATTACTTAATATTTGCGTAACTTTTGTTTTGTCGGTATATATTTCCGATTCTTTGTCGGTTAAAGGGTAATAGGAG
>DAOTAV010000006.1:0-28974 GCA_035382785.1 Salinivirgaceae bacterium
TGCACGAGCAGCTATCCAACAAGGAAGCAATGTGTCAATATCGTTGGCATAAACAACATCGAATCGATGAAACAGAAGAAAAACGAGAAGCCGAATATTGTATTCGACATAAAACCAAAATGAACGATTAAACCATAGCCGAAACCTTTTGATTTGGTAGGCTCTCTCAAAAAATTTACTATGAGGTAATTTGCGCCCAATAACCGTAACTCGATACCCATTCTCGAGAAGAGTACTGGCAGCCCGATTAACCCGCTGGTCTGTTTCTAAATCATTGGTAACCGCAAAAAAAATTGTTTTAAGCATTTTTCAAAGATATTCACAAATATAAAATTATCAAACTCCAAATTAAAAAGAAAAAATAACCTCTATTTGGGTTGGCGTCGGATTTTTTTTTATTTTAGCGTTCTGAAAAATAGTTTAAATTTCGAAATCCTAAAATATGGAACCTCTGTACATTCAAGGCACCGATGAATCGCCAACCGTCATTTTAGATAAAGCTGCTGGAAAATTTGAATTTTCGGGCAAATCCCTTCCTGAAGACGTTAAAACGTTCTATCAACCAATCCTTGAGTGGCTCGAAAATTATTCCACAAATCCCAATCCGGATACTATCGTAAGTTTCAAAATGGAATATTTCAATTCAGCATCTGCTAAGCAGATTATGGACGTTTTGTCGGTTTTTGAAAAAATTCATAAAAGCGGTAATAAAGTTTTGATTCGTTGGCATTTCATGTCAGACGACGAAGATATGGAAGATGCCGGGGCTTCTTACGAGGGTATAGTTGATGTTCCTATTGAATTAGTTGCTTACTGAAAGATCGTATATTCTTGACACTATATTGACATGAATGATTTTTAGGTCATTCTTAACTATTTTGTTATCCATCGGTTTTGTGAACAAAAGATTTAAAAAGTATTTATCGGCAGCACTTTTTTTGCTGCTGATTTTATTCTCCGATTTTTCGATAATTCACGCCCAATGTATAAACCCTTGGAACCTTAAATTTGAGCACCTAAAAGCTGGTGATATTTCAGTAAATCCGGGGATTTATAACGGATACGACGCAGAGTACGGATTCATCTCTCATATCAATGCAAAAGATCCATTTGTGGGATTACCTTTCATTTTTATCCCTGCGAAAGATTCAATTTCAAAAAAAATAATTGTTGTTTTAAATGGCGGTCCGGGAAAATCAAATTTAAATCTTCCGTTCGTAAACGATACCCTGATTTCCCGTTTTTCTATATTGATTCCGGGTTACAGAGGCGTTGATGATTCTTTGGGAAAAATATCCTACATCAATCTCTGGGATCAAAATATCATCGATGCTACCGCAACCGATATCATTAAAATTGTCCGACATTATGCTCCTGATACCTTAGTGATGGTTTCCCATAGTTTCGGTTCTGTATTTGCAAAAAAAATCATCGAAAACATTCAAAATAAAACATTCACCATACCCATTTATGTAAGTCCGATGGTTACCAACGATGTGGCCGTAATTGCAACATCCTTACAAAACATGATTCAACGCGGTTTATCTCATGGGGAGCTAAATCAATCTGCTTTTCATCTTTTTGTAACATTACCGGACTTTTCTCCATTGGATGCCATTGGGTTGGTTTTTCTGTTTGGGAAATACGACAATATTGTGAATTTATATTCAGGAAGTATAACGGTTAAAGAGCTTCAAGATTTGACACAAAATGAATATCGACGAAATGAATCGCAAATAAAAACTTGGCATCGCAACCGATGTCTGGCGGAATTTTTACGAACAGATAATTTATTACAAGAGCCTACCGGACGGTTAGCTTATCTTTTACAAGAGTATTTCAAAGGTTTTGTAACAGGTTCGAAAAATACAGCTTTTAACATTTTTTTTACTTCAAACGAAGTTGTTATTGAGGCCGAATATGATTATTTCCATGTTCCGGAAAGTATCGTAATAAAATCAACCGGACACTCAGATGTGTGGGGAATAACTTGGCAACTCCTTCCTTCTTTAATTCGGGAAAAAATCGAAATCAATTTTTAGATCTACCCCTTTGGAATTGTCTTAACAAATGTCGTTTAAAGTGATGTTCGGCATGTCGCATTCGTAGAACTTTTTCCGGGGGAAGAATTTCTAAAAACCGGGCAGAATATTTTTCTTCATTATCGAGTATTTTTTTGTCGATGAGCAATAAACTATCGATAAAAACTTTTGCTTGTTCAGAAGAAATATCCAGAGATGGTCGAGAGCGAAACAATATGGACTGTTGCGTTCTCCATAATTGCTCCTTTTCGGCTATGTATTGGTCATAAATAGGCCAAAAAATCTTGGCTTCCTCCGGGGTCAGTCGTAAATGTCGATTTAGGAACGCAATACGATCGGCTGCAATATCGGATGATTCTTTAAAATCGCCCGGAAATTTTTCTTCCTCAATGGGTTCTCTGTGAGGAGGATTTTGGTTACAACCCACTATCAGCAGTAAATTGATAATTGCTAAAAAAGCTTTGTTCATTGTTTACGAATTAAAATCAAAAAGTTTGTAAAAATATCAACAGCAATATCCTATAGTTGCCTAATTTTTCGGCTAACTTTATTTTTCTGTTAGTGCGCTAATCAAAATACGTTCGTCAATTTCATTTTCGATAAGATTGAAAAAATTTCCATCGGTTGTTTCGCCCAATTGTTCGGTATAGATGGTTTCAAGTTCAAATTTATTAAAATACAATTCCGCATTTTGCATCTTGAGTTCTGTTGATTGCCGTTTAAATTCCGAAATTAAGTACCAAGATAATATCATTCCTATAACGAAAATTGCAGCGATTGAGGCAACATTATAGACATTTAGAATTAATTTCTTCGGCGGTTTTGATTCAGTGTTCCTTGGTGGATCAATTCCTAATTTTTGATATAATTCGCGCTCGAATTGATCGAAATATCCTTCAGGAACAATGAAATTGTTCTGTTTTAAATGTCTTTTATGGATAAATTTTGTCATTGGTTTTTCTGTTTCAAACCTTTGACAAAAATAGTGTATTGAGGTTTAATTTGCTAAAAAAAATTAAATGTTCCGATTTTGGTCAAACTGTTCCAATAGTTGAGCAACCTTTGCCAAGAACATTCCCCCCAATGCCCCGTCAACTACACGATGGTCGTAAGACAACGAAAGGATAACCATGTGACGAATCCCAATGGTGTCGCCTTGGGGTGTTTCGATAACTGCCGGACGTTTTTTAATAGCTCCAATGGCTAAGATTGCCACTTCCGGCTGATTGATAATTGGCGTTCCGGTAAGATTGTTAAATGTTCCAACGTTAGTGAAGGTGAAAGTTCCACCTTTGATTTCGTCGGGCTTAAGCTGATTGTTTCGAGCCCTTTCGGATAAGTCGTTAATGCTCCTAACCAGTCCCAAAAGATTCTTTTCGTCGGCATTTTTAATTACCGGAACGATTAAATCTCCCGATGGAAGGGCTGTCGCCATGCCAATGTTAATTCGTTTATGTAAAACAATATTTTTCTCCTGTACCGAAACATTAATCATGGGATATTGGCGTATGGCTTCTACCATGGCTTCAACAAAAATGGGCGTAAAAGTTAATCGCTCACCGTATTTTTTTTCAAACTCGGGTTTGATTCTGTTTCTCCAATTAACAATGTTGGTTATATCTACTTCAACAAAGGATGTAACATGGGGAGACGTGGCAACTGATTGAACCATCCGTTCGGCAATTATGGTTCGCATGCGACTCATCGGCAGGATTAGGTCGTCGGTCAGATTGAAATCACTTTGAGTTACGGCAAAAGTTTCGTTTTGGGGTTGCTGAATGTAGTTTCGATTTTTTAAATAATTAATAATATCGTCACGAGTAATTCTCCCATGAAGGCCACTTCCGGAAATATTTTTAATTTCTGCCTCAGGAATATTTTCGGCCGTCATAATAGAACGTACCAAAGGCGAAAGCCACATTTCGGATGTTTTGGAACCCTTGACCGATTCTACATTTTTAGAAATTTGATCCGGCTCTTGAGTTGTAGTTGTTTTGGGTGTGGATTTCTCTGTACCATCGTCAAAATCTGTCAACAATAAATGTTCAGGAACAGCCACTGAATTATCAACGTTTATCACTGCAATAACATCGCCTACCTTAGGAGTGTCGCCCTCTTTATAAAAAAAACGGTCGATTATTCCGGGAAGTGGTGACAGAACTTCGGTATCGACTTTATCGGTCGCTATTTCAGCAATAGGTTCATCCGTTTCAATACTGTCTCCTTTTTTCTTGAGCCATTGCATAAGTGTGGCTTCTATGATTCCTTCTCCTAACGGGGGAAGAATTATTTTCGCTTTTTTCATTGATGTATCAAATTGTAGGTTTTTACTCTTTGAAAATCGTTATCCGATTTTCAAACTATAAAGGATACAAACGAAAGCAAAAAATGTTTACAATCCTAATTTTGTCCAATTGCGGAGAACAATCTTTAAGTCGGTGAATATTTTATAATCTTTGGCATAAATGAAATTGACTTTCCCCGCTATCGATGGATCAAAATTATTACCGCGTTTTGATAAAGGGGTCAAAATTCCGGGAGGTATCCGTGGCAATTTCGCGTTTTCACCTTCAATATATCCAACCCAAGTTCGTTTTCCATGCATAACACGCCATGCGTTGCTAAACGCTTTAAGTGGATTTCTAAAAGTAAAGAAAACAACCGGGAAAAATATCACTATAAATAATGCCAGTAATAAGTCGAAAGTTCGTTTTAAACGACGATTCATTGGTGTTGAGATTGAATTAATCTCGATGTCGAACAGCGGTTCTTCGGTAATGATTGTACTGCTCCCTATGATGGAAACGTTGTCGGGTGTGGCAATTTTAAATTTAATCCCAACTAGTTCGATATTCATCATGGAGTTAATTATCTCAGAGATGGAGAAGTTGGTTGAACAGAAAATGATTTCATCGGCTTTTAAAATTCGTGCTACTTCTGATAAGTCGTTTAATGTGCCATTCTTTAACCTGTCGTTTGGATCGTTGCTTACTCTACCGACAATTTGGTAAGAATATCGTTGACCAAGAATGTCAAGAGTTTTTTTTGCTTCTTCTTCACTTCCTGCTAATAGAATACGAGAGGTGGATGGCATTAATCCTGAATATCCATGAATGCCGATATAGGCGTAAAAATATCGCAAGAGTGGTAAAAACAGAGCCGCAAAGGTCATGGAAAATAAAATCATTGCTCGCGAAAATCGAAGTTGCTCGTTCAACAAACTGTAGAAGAGAAGAATTGACCCAAAACCAATAAATATTCCGCGAACAAAATTTTTATGTCGATATGGGTTGTCATAACCACCTGAAAAAATCAATGCAAGGGTCATGATCGACAAATAAATTGGGACAATGATATTAAGATATGAATGGGGATAAATTCCGTGCTGACCAAATTTGAATTGTTCCCAAATAGGCAGTATAGCGATAAAAAACAACCAGATAACAGCTATATCAACGATAGGAATCCAAATGCGTTGGAAAATTCGACGTAGAATTGCCAAAAACGCCCGAAAATAGATGGCTGTTTTTATCAATGGGGTAAGCATAAAAGTGAACCGACCATGAAAATGCTTATCATAGAATATTTTCATGGCATCATAGAAAATCTTAACGTAGTTTAAACTGTTTTTCTTGGTGCTTTCACCTTTGTAATGCACAATGGTAGTAAGTGGAAAATAATAATTTTTATATCCGGCCAGAGTTATTCTGTAGGAAAGATCGATGTCTTCCCCATACATAAAAAAAGTTTCATCAAGAAGTCCAATAGTGTCTAAAACAGATCGTCGCAGGAGCATAAAGGCACCGGAGAGAACATCCACCGAATGAATTTGGTTGTTATCGAGATAAGTCAAATGGTATTTGCCAAAGACTTTCGATTTTGGGAACACCGAACTCAGTCCGAAGATTTTGTAGAAAGCTGTCAAAGGGGTTGGCAAACCTCTTTTCGACTCCGGTAGAAATTTCCCATTCCCATCAATCATTTTAACGCCTAAACCTCCAGCATCGGGATGATGATCCATAAAGTCTATGATTTTTTCGAATGTATCCTCCTGAACTATGGTATCGGGGTTTAAAAGCAAAATGTATTCGCCTTGAGAGAGTTTTATAGCTTGATTATTCGCGGCCGAAAAACCTACGTTCTGCTTATTTTCAATGAGAGTAACCGCCGGAAATTTTTCTTTTACCATTGAGCAACTATCATCGGAAGAATCATTATCGACTACAAAAACCTCCACAGCCATTCTTGAGCTAGCCTTAAATACGGAATGAAGGCATTGCTCTAAAAAATAGCGAACGTTGTAGCTTACTATTATGACCGAAAGTTTTACGGCGGCCATGAATCCTATTTTTTACAAAGATAGTGAGAATATCAAAATTCACAAGGCATCCAAGTCAATATCGATTTGACATGAAATAAAAAAGGCTGTCGGTTTCCACAACAAACAGCCTTCTAAAATAGTTGTTACAAGTTTATTTACGGATTCGATTTAAGCTTTTGGTTATCCCAAAAAGCTCAATCGATTTTTTGTTATAGGCTTCAGCGGCCTCTTCAGGTGTTTCGAATGTGCCAAGGTTAAGGGGTTTGCGGTTCACATAGATAATGGCCATATACTTTTTGCCGCTTTTTACTACTCCCCGATATCCATATTGATTGTCGGTTTTTGTTGTGTTTCTCACAACATTTGACAAACTTGTCCATTCGAGATTGGATAATAAGCAATTGTTTGGATTTCCATCAATGAAACGAACCCACAATTTACCTTCAGCCGGACGGGGAAGAAATTTTTCAGCAATAAGTTTGTGTAAGTAAATGGTTTCGTTCCGGTACGTACCATTGGGCTGTTTCCAGTTTTTTTGATAGAATGCATATCCCCTACTGTGACATCTCAAATTTTCCAGGAAATTGATTTTCTTCAGATAGGGATCGTCTATCAATTTCTGATAAACTTCGTCATCAACACTCACCGAGTAGTTGGAATTTTTTAGTGGAATTTTAACTGCCATTTTCTGATTGGTTTTTATGGTTAATAACTCGCAACAAATATACTCAATATTTTAACAAAAATCAATGCTAACAACGGAAAAATATCAGAACCTAAATTCAATTTTTTCCTAATGTTATTGTTTTTTAGCTTGAGTGTTAATTTCCCACTTTAAGAATGCTTCAAACTCTTTGAAATATTCATCAAACGACGATTGAATGTTTTTCTCCTGAAGTTGTTGAATTGTGTTCAATGCGTCGTTATAACGATTGGCTTGCATCTGTTGTGCTAAAAGTTTCAAATAAATTAAACCGTTAAAGAACATGGAATTACTTTGTTCAATTGCTCGATAATAATAGTCTTCTGCCTTTTGCTCATTGCCCATGAAAGAATATGCATCGGCAATCAACATTGGAACCATTGCCGACATTGAAAAATCTTTTGTAGGTTCAATGGTCAGCAACAAATCGATTGCAGGTGCAAATTGATTTAATTTCATGTAGCAGATGGCTGCATAAATTTTCGAAATTCTCAATTGCTTTGAGTTATTTTTAGCTTCGTCAATCAATTGCTTAAAACCTTTATTTTTTTCGTTTCCAAACAAAGCATCTTTCCATTGCTCTTGGCGAAATAGGAATTCAGCACCGATCATTTGTTGTTTAAATTGATTATCGGTTGGTAAATCATCGGGATAGGATTTAACCAGATAGTAACTATCCTGACGACGAACAAAATTCATGAAAGGTTTTGCTACGTAGGCAATATTACCAAGATAAACTTCAGATTCAATGTCAGCCTTGAATTGAGCATTAATTTTCTCATATGGTGTTAATGTAGGAGAATAATATCTCTCAGCTGTTTTTTGGATAACAAATATTCCCTTTTCACCTTTTAACAAACCAGACACGTTGCCCACATTCATTGCGTAAAGCGTTCCTTTCAAAGCTCCCTCGACCCCTAAATTTGGAATGTCGTAAGCAACCGATCGCATGTTTTTAATGGAAGTCACGTCGGATTTTAAAATTTTACCACACTCTTTGAGATTTTTAACATTTTTGATTTGGTGGTAAAATTGATTGAACAATGAATCTTTTCTTGCAAGAATAATATAATCGTCGCGCAGCGGCTCTATGACTTCCGATATGGGAACTAATCCTGTAGGAATAATTTCATTCACTGAAAAAATAAAGAAATCGTTGCCTCGTTTAAAAGCAGGAGAAACTTTTCCCATAGGATTTGAGAAACACCATTCAATCATTTCATAAGCATTGGGAATATCCGGAATTTTATAATAAGTGTTTTGTATAGCTATGTTAGCGGTTGAAAACCCATATTCCACGGCATAAGCAAAAAGGTCTTCGGAATTTTTTGCCTCACGGGTAATTTTATTCAATATTTTTTCCATCTTCCGAAAATCTTTTTCGTTGGGTTTAAGCTCATAGATGAGGCCTTCGGCGAAAACAAAACGTTTTGCTGTTTTTGCTACTTCCATGACATGCATCAGAAGTTTAACGTTATTTCCGTCGATTTCAAAATATCGACCTTCCGGTGCGGAAAAGCAAGCGGTATTAAAAGGCTCTGCCATAACACCGTAAGCGACCCATCCGAATTCGCCCCCACGTTCTGCGGTTACAGAATCAACACTGTATTTTCGGGCAATTTCGGCAAAATTGTTTTTAGCTGAAATCTCTATCATGAGTTCATTAGCCCGGGCAATATTCTCTCCTTTGAGCGCGATATATCGTATGCGCACTGAATCGGGACGTTCATATTTATCGGAAACCTTTATATATCGGAATGAACCAGTGGTAAAATAAGGCCCCAAAACGTCACCCGGTTTTGATTTGTCAAAAAAGTCTTTGAGAATTCCTTGGGTAGTTTGCAGATTATACTCTGTTGCAAAGTATTTTATTTCTTGATTTTTCTGCGCGAAAGCTGAAAAATCGGTTTCTGCCTGATTTCGAATAGCTGTAAAGCGTTTAAGTTCATCGATATGATGGGCAGAGTCAATCAATGGCGTTGCTTTGATATAAGAAACGCGGCGCATTTCGGGTTTAAAATAATCGTCTAAATAATTATAATATAGTTTCAAAACCAACGAATCAGGCGGAGTTTGCATGACATAGGTTTGATAGGAACGGAAAACGTAATCAAAGTCAATTTCTTTTGAGAAATATTTTTGGAAAAACTGCTGTTGGATTGGAGTCAAGAAAAAGCTATGCTGAAAGGTTGCAACATATTTTTGCTTTTTATATTTGCTTAGAATATCTTCAAAAAAAATCTCCCATGTTAACCTTGGGCCATAGGCTGTGTCGTTTTGAATTTTATTAACAAAATCTCTTGCCAACTTGGGACTATAATTCCCTGATTTATCTTTAAGAAACGGTAGCGACTTAAAAGCTTCATGGACATTTTCACCATAAAGCAGTTCTTCGATTTCTGCTTCTGAAATATCCATGCCGAGATATTGAAGTTCATTATCTAGTAAGGCATTGTTAAACAAATTGTTCCATATGTTAATGTGTATTATTTCCAATTTCTGTTCCGATAACTTGCTTTGTGGACTCAAAATCTGTTCATAATCAAGTTTTTTTCGAAATTTTTCATTAAAGACAGAAAATGGGATGGATTTTTGAACAAACCCCTCAGGAATAATGGTGTGCTTAATTGGAGTATTGTCTTTTTTCTCGCTCTCACAGGAGACAAGAAACAGAAGTAAAACGAAAAATACATTAACGTATGCCACTTTCAAATAGTTAATGGTTTTAAATTTCTGTAAGAAGGAAAAGCAAATACAAGTTAGCTTTTGGAAAATTGGTGTTCGGACTATGTTCATATTTAGAATTTTTAATATGTTAACATTTTTTTGCCAAAAATAGTAAAGAGAATTAGAAAATTGTATTTTTGAGCAATCCAACACGATAATTTTTATCCATGCCATACATCGATATTCGAGGTAAAAATCTATATTACAGCGTTTCGGGAGAAGGTCCGGTAATGGTTTTTCTTCATGGGTGCGGACGCTCATCGAAAGTGTTTGGCATGGAGCTTCAAAAATACACAACATTTTGTCGGGTTATCGCTTTTGATCTTCCCGGGCATGGATTATCGTCGGAAATTCATTTAAAAAACGAACTTTATTGGGAACAATCGGCTGAAATTATTGCACAAGCACTTCAAAAACTGAATATCGAACACTTCTTTGTGGTGGGCATCCGCGATGGAGCAATCATTGGCTTGCTTTTGGCAAAAATTTTGTTTGATAAAATAACCGGCGTTTTCTGCGATAGCTTTGATGGAAATGAAATTACTCCTGAGCAAGCAATTCGTACCGTACGTCATCGAAAGCGCATTCAGCGATTCTTCCTTTTTAGATTATTCGAAAGCTTTACTATGGGAGAAAATTGGAAAAAGATTCTTTCGGAAGACAATCAACGGTTATTGTGGTTTGTCCGACATCGTAGATTTTTTTTCGACCAACCGTTAGAAATATCCTGTCCCGTAACTTTTACGTGTTCCCTGAAAGATGAAGAAATACCTACGATAATTGAAAAGATGAATCGAATGAAACAAATCGTTCCAAATGCCAACACGATATTTTTCGAAGGTGGAAAGCATCCATCCTTTTTATCGAATAACCAAGAATATCTCGAAATAATACATCAATTTGTAAAGAATTTAAAATGAACAAGTTCCTTTCTTTTCTGATTCTTGGTTTTGTTAGTCAATTCTCTCTTGCTCAGACGGGAAGCTTGACAATATCAGGTTTTCTTCGTGACGGATGGAAGCCCATCAATAGAGCCCTTATTCAGCTCTATTCTCAAGGAGCATTATTAATGGTACAGGAAACGGATATCAGTGGAAAATTTGATTTTAATCTAGAGTTGAATCGCGAATATCAACTTATTTTTTCAGCCTATAATTACGTTAGTAAGACCGTTTCGATAAACTCTACCGTTGAAGAAAATGAAAGTAAAAATTGGACCTTTTGGTTCAACCTTGAACTGTTTCCCGAAATACCTGGAATCGATTACTCTTTATTTCAACTTCCTGTAGCAAAAATTTTCTATATTCCATCATGGAGAGAATTTGATTACGATATCTCCTACACAGAAAAGATCCAAAAGCTAGGAGAAAAGACTTTGGAATTAGTGAAAAAAGAACGCTCACGACAATATCATGTAGTTACTGCTCAAGCGGAGAAAGCCAACAAAGAAAAGAAATATATCAAAGCTATGGATTATCTTCTGGCAGCTGGAGTATTAGACCCATACTCCCCCTATCCGTTGGAACAACTTAAAGCGTTAGAAAAAAATATGCTTCGGGCCGGGAAAAATTACGAGCGATTTTTGGAACTGCATTATTTAGGCGATTCATGCATCCGGGAACATGCCTTCAGTAAAGCATCGGTATTTTTCTCAGAGGCTATATTCTTATTTCCTGAAAGCGATTTCACAAATTATAAAAGTAAGCTCACCGACACGCTTTCAAGAAGATTCGATAATTCGTTATTCCGTTCCCGACGTTTTGAATACTATGTAGCAATGGCAGACAAATATCTAGGTTCAAAAGATTACATGAACGCTCTTTATTACTTTCAATTAGCTTCCGATTTATTTCCAAACGACGATTATGTGTTTAAACAAAAACAATTTATTGAAAAAAATATTTTGAAATCAACAACCGGCAATCAAGTAACGCAGTTTAGAAAGTTGCTGGAAAATGCCGATAAAAATTTCTCCATGGGAAATTATGATTTAGCAGAGAAATTATACCGACAAGCCCAACAACTAAACCCTAACGACCCATACATCAATATTCAGCTCAATAAAATCGAGCAACGAAAGTCAATTTTCAAACCATTTTCATTTACTCCGGAATCGAGGACAAAAAATTTCTTGATAGATTTAGCCCGAACCTATGAAAAAGGGATTACCCAAGAGTATCACGATTGGGAAGGGAAAAAAGTTTTTCGAGTCATCATTAACGATGGACCCCAAGCTCGGGAATATCTACAAATTACATCAAAAAGCGATACCCTTTTTTATCGCGATGGGGAAAAAATTACCGGTCAAACATTCAAAATCGAAACCGGACTTTAGTGGTCAAAATATTGTAACTTCGCAGAGAAATTAAAAACCTATACCATGCAAACAGGTTCAGGATTAAGAATTGATTTTTCAACACAATCCTATCGTGGGAAAACATACAGCATGGAATTTTGCGAAGGCTTTGAATTGCCCTGCGGATTTTGCATTGTTCTATGTTCCGGAGAAAATGGCATAAACCACGAAGGCGGCTCATTAGCAGCAAAGTTAGCCTTGGAAGGGATAAAGAAACACTTCCAGAATAACCCCGTTAGGAATATTCAATCATCGCTTCAAAGAGCCATGATATTGGCAAATTTCATGGTTTATGACCACGCCATGAAAAATGAACGTTTTCGGGGAATGGGCGTAAACATCGCTGTAGTTGTTGTTTGGAATGATTTAATCTATTATGCCGCTAAAGGAAAAGTATTCATCTTGTTGGAACGTCAATCAGTTCTTTATCAACTTTATAAACCGGAACACCTTACTTCTGAAGGTCAATCATCGCTCTTGGGAGTCGAAAAAAATGCCAGTTTTCATCTCTCCAAAAATCCTATCCAAGCAGTAGCAGACGATGCTATTTTTTGTGCAAATCAAAATTTGACTCAAGAGTTTCCCGACGAACAAATTGCCGAACTTCTAACACAAGAGGATATTTCCATCGATTTAATTTGTTACCAAATCGTTTATAAACTCAATGAAACACAAGCACCTGAAAATTACGTAATTGCCATATCTCGACTTGTCGATAAAACCGAACTCCCGCCTCTAGCTGAAGCCCCCAAACAAAAGTCAATCGAAAAATCTTCGCATGGCCATTCCAAAAAAAGAATGTATTATCTTATTGCAACGATTCTAGGGCTTTTCGCAATCATCATATTTATTCTTATCAGACCAGGTGAAACTATCGAAGATCCGCTTGTTAAACCAAAATCTAAAACAGAACAAACAGAAACTAAATCGACCGAAATTACTCCCCCGGTTGAAACTTCTAATATAAAGGAAAATAAGTCATCAGAGACCAAAATATCGAGCAATAAATCAACAATCATCGAACATAAAATTGAAAAAGGAGAAAGTTTGTTCAGAATTGCCCTCCGATATAATGTTTCTGTTTCCGAGCTAGAGCAACTCAATAAAATAAAAGCGGCAAATCTTAAATACGGTCAAAAAATAAAAATCCCCATTATAGCTAAACACGCTGTAGCAAACGGAGAAACCTTATCGATTATTGCCGACAAATATCATGTCCAAGTGTCGGACATTACCAAAGCAAACGGAATTAAAAATAACCAACCGCTTAAGGTCGGCCAAATGCTGATTGTTCCACGTTCATCGAAATAACCCCAGGAATGAAATCCATATCAAAACAAACCCATTTTTTGCTAAGCTTTATTCCACTGCTTATTTACATCGCTGCCGAATATTTTTTACCCATGAAACAAGCAGCCGCGGTTGCCATAATAACCGGAATAGTCACCTTCATTAGCATAAAAATTTTTACCGGAGTTTTTGACCGATTTCTCTTTTACGACACTCTTTTGTTAACTTTATTAGGAATAGCTTCAACGTTTTGGGAGACCGACAGGTTTATGGCTTTTAAACCAGCTTTATCTCAAATCTTAGTAATGATATACCTTGCCATACCTTTATTCATTGTTCCATCACAATTTTCTGATTTCATTGAACGTACATCGTTGGGATTGATGCAACTGAATCAACAACAATCATCTCAATTGCGTAAAAACTTCATCATCACATTCTATCTTCTTGGATTACATACATTATTGCTTATCTATGGAGGATTTTATTGGAAAACAAATACTTGTATTGTCGTATCAATCGTCGGTATAGTTGCAATTCCGGTCGGAATTTTATTCTACAATTTCTTTTTAACCTTCGTGAACCGATTTAGAGAACACGTTCCGATTGTTGATGAACAAGGAAACGTTACAGGAAAAATCATTCGCCAAAAAGTTCATAACGGTAGCAAGTTATTGCATCCTGTAGTTCATTGCCATATTATCAATTCCAATGGCCAACTTTTTTTACAACAACGATCTAAAAAAGCAGAAACTCAACCGGGGAAATGGGATACCGCTGTCGGAGGGCATGTTCGTTGGACAGAAACTATAGAAAAAGCGCTATTGCGTGAAATGAAAGAAGAAACAAGCCTTTATCCTGAAAATCTTCGCTCATGGGTTCAATACATCTGGGAAAATGAAATTGAAAAAGAGCTGGTGTTTTCTTTCATTGAAATCACGAACCATGAACCCAAAATCAATAAAAACGAAGCGGAAACCGGACGGTGGTGGACTTTATCACAAATCAGGTCACAACCTTCGGAAATCTTCACTCCTAACCTGCTTCATGAATTATCGATGCTTGAAAAATTGAAATTATTGAAATAACCAAACTACTGTTCAACAAAGGTTATTTTCCATTCGACTGAAATATCCATTGGGATAGAAAAGAGAATTTTTTGTTGACTGCATTAATAACCCCGGAAAAAACTCTTTGATTGGAAAGTTTTGAAAAATCAAAAGCCAACATAAGAATTGAAATAAAAAAAATCAAGCCCGGAAGTTTATAGCGAACCAAAGCTCCTAACACCGGTGTTGTAATCCCGATAACTACAAATAAAATCGCCACAAAAGAGATTGAAAAAAGAAACAAAGGAGATTTAAGTGCATCTTTCCGAAAAAAAATCAAAGCGAACAGCAATAATAAGTTAAAAACTGCATTTTCGAGAGCAGCAAAAAATGCCATTAGATTATGAGCTTCGAATATTGTAGGCCGACAAAGCGAATTGAAAAATCCAACCGGAGCTAAGCTGATAATTGACCAAAACGATTTTGAAAGACGAGGCAATGCTACCGAGCTACCGGCAGGCGCAAGTTCTGTGGTAAAATTTATAAAATCGTTTTGCTTGCTGACTAAAATATCGACTAGATCATATTGAGGCAAAATTATTCCCCATAAGCCAACCATCAGAACCATCAGCAAATGAATGCCGATGAATGATAGAATTTTAAATTTAGGGAATTTGTTTTGATAAAATAACCACAGCAAAGCCGGAATCAACGAAAGAAGAACATAGATCTTAACACGAGTCATGAGAAAGAAAAACAGCACTAATCCAATAACATTCTTAAGGTTGACCGGTTCCATAAGTAAGCGGCCGCAGAACCACAGGAAAAATCCCAACACAAATATCAGGAAACTCTCCTTGAGCATTCCTGACCCCCAAAACATTATGGTGGGTGTAAACATTAGGAAAATAAGAAATGTAACACGCCTTTTCTCGGAATCGAACCAACGAATCAAAAAACGAAACATTGCTATTAAACCCAAAATCGACAATACATTAAAAAAAATAACATGGACATAAATGTTCCCGCCCGAGAAAAAATGAAAAAGAGCATGCAGACGAATTATTGGTTTATTATCGTTGTATAAATTATAATCGAACGGCTTGATCCAAAACGACATTTCATTGTAATACTGATGCAAATGAGGTCGATTATCTCCAATTCCTGTTAAGATTGAAAAAAAATCACCGGGTGAGCGAAAAAAAACATCATGCAAAATCTTGCCATCACGAAAATAATTGAAAACATCTGCAGTATCGGATGGATAGTAGTATTCATAAATCAACAATACCAATATACCCACAATCACTTTTAATACAAACACAATTTGAAGAAATCCGATACGGATGGTTGAATTCTTAAAAAAGGGAATTCTGGATATCAGAAAAACTACAAGAAAGAGATAAATAAAAAATAGTAACATAGTTGTTTAATCATAATCTTCGGCAAATTTCTAAAATTCATCGAAAAGCCTAAAAAAAAATATCAAAATGTTAACGATATCTTAATGTTTGTCTAACAACACTCAAAATAAAAACTTTACATTAGCTTTGTTTGTTAACCACTTCAAAACAACCCAAGCATACCCATGTGGAATTTATCGGATTTAAGCAAAGAAAGTGTTTTTAAGAGTATTATTGACCAAAGCGCCAATTTAATTCTTTTTACCGATAAGAATGGAATTATCCAATATGCAAACCCGAGATTTTGTGAAGTTTCCAAATACACACTGCAAGAACTAATCGGAAAACCAAGTAGCATCAGTAAAAGTGGTGCTCAACCTCCGGAATTCTATCAAAACTTATGGACAACCATCAAGTCAGGGAAGCCTTTCCGAGGAGAATTTAAAAATAGAGATAAAAACGGTGATTTCTATTGGATTTATTCCACCATATCACCACTATATGACGATAACCAAAATATAACTCACTTCGTAAGCATAAGCGAAAACATAACCTATCGAAAACTTCTCGAAAGAACGAGCTTTTTCTCTGAATCATTTGTCAAAAACCTTTTTAGTAATCTTCAGAAAACAGGCATAATTCTGATAGATATTAATAACACCATTCTACTCGCTGAAGGAGAAACAATCTCTCTGCTGACAAAAAGAACAAAACCCGGCATCCAACAACATATCTCTTCGTTAGCAGAAGAACTCGGGAACTTAGATTTTCAAAGCTATGTCAACCAAGTATTTTCGTCCGGAAAATCAAAAACTCTGGAACTAAACCTTGAACATATTTCTTTGCGAATAGTACTGATTCCTATCATAGGGGTACAAGAAAACATCGAATATTGTCTGGCTTTGATTCAAGATATTACTGAGTATTTCAGATTGATTAAATCCATCAACGAAACGAAAGAGCAATATGAAGCTATTTTTGAAAATGCCGGAGCAGCCATAGCTTCCATCAATCCTAGTGGTATCATTGAAAAATGTAACTCTACGTTCTACGAAATTTTCGAATTTGACAATCAAAAAGAAAACTCAAGCATCGAAAACCTTTTTGATAATTCTCAACGACTTGAACTTTTCCAACATATAAACGCTTTCACTTTTAAAAATGAGCAAGAGCCTTATCGTAAAATTTTTACCATAACAACATCTTCCGGAATAAAAAAATGGATTGATTTAACCATCAGCTCCTGGAAACATCCAATCAATAACGAATTGAAAATCATTCTTATTGGCTTCGACATTAGTGAAGCAGTTCGAACCAGGGAACAACTCTCCGAACAGGAAAAGATTCTACGAGAAATGAACAGTACAAAAGATCGATTCTTTTCGATAATATCCCATGATCTGCGCAATCCGTTCAATTCGATTCTTGGATTTTCCGAATATTTACTTCAAAATTTCGATTCTACTGATCTCAAAGATACCAAACGATTTATCGGAATAATCCACAATGCAGCCCTCAACACCTTTGAGCTTCTCGAAAACCTATTGGAATGGTCAAGAACACAACGCGGTAAAATTGAATACAACCCGAAGATTCAACCGATTAAACCCATGATTGAAAATGTAGTTGATCAACTAAGCATGATGGCCGAACGAAAAGAGGTATCGATTTCTTTAGAGGTTGATTCTACACTAACAGGGTTCTTTGATGTTAACCTAATTTCCACTGTAATACGTAACCTTATAACCAACGCTATAAAATTCAGTTATCGGAAATCAACTATAGAAATTGAGGCACAATCGCAAGAAAACCAGACGAATATTTCTGTAACCGACCATGGAATTGGAATTTCTAAAGAAACACAAGACAAGCTCTTCAATCTTAATGAAATACAATCGCAAAAGGGAACAGAGCAAGAGGCCGGAACGGGTCTCGGACTGGTTCTATGCAAAGAATTTACCGCTCTAAACAAAGGACAATTAAGTGTAAAGAGCGAACCCGGGGTATTCACAACTTTCACCGTATCCCTGCCCAAAACAGACCACTAGTAAGATTGTTTCGTAAATCTTTTACATATCCAATTCGATAAAACCGATTTTAACGCTATTTTTGCAGAAAAAATTGGTATATGAGTTTACAATGCGGAATCATAGGCTTGGCAAACGTTGGGAAAAGTACGATTTTCAACTGTATGTCGGCTACAAAAGCACAAACCGGAAAGTTTGCCTTCAGTTCAAATAAATCCAACATCAGCATCGTTAATGTTCCTGACGATCGATTGTATGAATTGGCAAAACTGCAACCAACAGAAAGAATTGTGCACACTACTGTTGAAATTGTAGATATTCCGGGCTTAACTAAAGGAGCCAATAAAGGCGAAGGCGTGGGTAACAAGTTTTTGTCTGATATACGCAATTGCGACGCCCTAATTCACGTTCTGCGGTGCTTCGACGATGAAAACCTTCCACATATCGAAGGGTCAATTGATCCGGTACGCGATATTGAAACCGTAAATTTTGAACTGCAAGTAAAAGATCTCGAATCTATCGAAAAGAAACTACAACGGATGGAGAAGGTGGCCAAAACAGGCGACAAAGATGCCAAAAAAGCCATCGAAGTCCTTCAGATCTATAAAAAACATTTGGAATCGTTTCAAAATGCATCAACCGCACCTGTCGCCAATGAAGATAAACATTACATCGACGACTTATTTCTATTATCGGTAAAACCTGTCATTTATGTATGTAATGTGGATGAGGCCTCTTTAAAAAACGGGAACCGGTATGTTGATGCCGTGAAAAATTTTCTAAAAAATGAAAATACCGAGATTTTAACCATTGCCGGAGCATTAGAAGCAGAAATTGCAGATCTGGAGAATGAGGAAGATCGACAGGCATTTCTGACCGATGCAGGGTTAACCGAACCCGGAGTCAACAAACTAATACGAGCTGCCTATCGTCTATTGAACCTTGAAGTGTTTTTTACCGTTGGCCCCAAAGAAATCAGAGCATGGACAATTCACCGTGGTGCCACGGCTCCACAAGCTGCCGGCGTTATTCACAGCGATTTGGAACGAGGTTTTATTCGAGCCGAAGTAATTAAATACCAAGACTTTATAACATTAGGCTCAGAAAATGCTTGTAAAGAAAAAGGTAAACTTTTTATCGAAGGCAAAAACTATATTGTTCAAGACGGAGATATTTTACACATTCGATTCAACGTTTAGGCATCCATAAATTTCAATCTAAAGAGTCCTTTCTAACGAGGGGACTTTTTTATTTTATTTCATTTCATAAATGTTGGAGAAGTAATGAAAAAAAAATATCTTTGTTAACGTACTAACCAGAGGGGAAAATGCAGCCGAAAACCAATTTGAAATTCCTGATTTTCACAATAAGTGTTACAAACCTCTTATTATTCACTTTTTCCAACTCAGCTTTTTCCCAAAACTGCTTAACCTTAAAAGTTGGTATCACTCCCGATGCTCCTCCGTATGAATATGTGATAAATGGTAAAGCTGTTGGTTACAACATTGATGTTCTTGAAGCGATAAAGCAAAGAATTCCTATCGAATTCATATACATCCAAAAAAATTACGCAACACTCAAGCGAGATTTAGAAAGAGGACAAATCGATTTGATGACTACCATTTTCCATGAATCAGGCAATCTGAGAAAATTCAGGTTATTATCCCCACACAATAAAATTCGCTTATCCATTTTCGGCCATAGCAATCAAAGTGATCCTGCTCAAAATACCGGTACCTATTACATTACCGATATTCCGGAAGTTTATGAAATATTTTCCCGAAACAAGAATATGACCTGTTATCTGGTTAGTTCAATGCAATGTGAATCGTTTTTTTCTCAGAATAAGGACAATATCTATCTAATTTATCCGGAAAAAGCCGGATTGTTTTTTTCCGAAAAATATAACTACAACGACATCTGGTCAAAACCCATCGATTCGGTGCAATTGTTCTACAGCATGGGATTTAATTATTCCAACGATTCTCTTGCCAAAATCTTTAATGAGGCTTTGTCAATGCTAATCAAAAGCGGTGAGCTGCAAAAAATTCAGGAAAAATGGTTCATTAACCCCAACAAAGAGAGCGCCGAATCATTGATGAGTCCAACCTTTCCCTATCAATCAATATATTACGTAATAATTACCATTCTAGCTCTTGGGCTCATACTTATTATCTGGCGTTTTCGTAAACAAATATCAAACCTTCAGAACAAAATCAAAATTCTAGAGGGAGAAATTTCAGAAGTCAACGTGCAAAAAACACAGTTGCAGAACATCATTGATGCTATTCCCCATCCAATGTTTGTTGTCAACGAAAAAAATCAACCTATACTCTGGAATAAAAATCTCAATCGATTGTTAGGACTTGATGAAAACAACGAATCGAGTTTGGCAATCCTTGAAAGCACCAAAAACGATGCTCAATATCTAAAACTTTTTAGCGGGGAATTCAATCCAAACGAACCATTGAAAATTGTTGACCACAGCGGTCTTTTAAAAATCCTTCAAATATCGCGTCATCCCATCGATGAAAATCATATACTTATTTTTGCTCAGGACATTAGCAAGCGATATAAGGCCGAAAAACGTCTTGAACAAGAAAGTGGGCTTTTATTCTCCATCATAAATTCAATACCGGATTTAATTTTCTATAAAGATACGCTATTCAGGTATATCGGTTCCAATTCAGCATTTAAACGCTATAACAACTTTACAGACGACGATTATATCGGAAAAACCGACTACGAGTTATTTGATGTAAAACAAGCTCTAGAATATCATGAAGTCGACCGAAAAGTTTTAGAAACGAGTAAGAGTCAACGAGTTGAAAAATGGGGAATTCTCCCAAACGGAAAAAGTGTTTTATTTGACACTCTGAAAGTCCCATTCTATGGTCAAGATGGTCGCATATTAGGTATTGTTGGAATTAGCCGAGATATAACCCAACAATATGAAATACAAAAAGCTCTATCGGAATCAAAGTTGAAAGCCGAAGAGAGCGATCGCCTAAAGACCATATTCCTGGCCAGTATAAGTCACGAAATAAGAACTCCATTGAACTCCATCATTGGATTTTCAGATTTATTGCAGGATGAAGACTTAACCGACGATCAACGTGAAGATTTTCTGGAGATGATACGTAAAAGCTCTAATTCTCTTCTTCAACTGGTTGATGATATTATAGATCTTTCAAAAATAGAATCAAATCAGATAAGAATAAAACCCGAACCAACTTCATTAAAAAAACTGCTTTCGGATGTTGCCGGATACTTTGACAAACAGCTTCAAGGTAACGAATACAAAGATATAAACTTTGAAATTGTTGATAATGAATCCGATTTTAAAGTCACCCTTGATGCATTTCAAATAAAACAAATTCTTATTCACATCATTAATAATGCCTTTAAATATACGCGCAAAGGAACCTTCCGCATTGGTTACTATCATAAAGAAAATTTTGTAGAATTCTATATAGAAGATAAAAACGCTTCGGTAAGCGACTACGTTCTATCAAACCTCCTTGAGCGAAACGCTTTTAGCGGTGGAATGGAAAATTATGGGGGTGTCGGGCTCAATTTAATTATAGCACGTGGGCTTGTTCGACTCATGGGAGGAGAAATATCCGTAACTCGATGCCAAGATCAAAAAGGCATTGTTTTCTCTTTCTTCATACCTCTTGCCATCAACAAGTCTGAAGAAAATAAGCAAAGCGATGATAAGATTTTTGAAGGAAAAACTCTTTTGGTGGCAGAGGATGAAAAAAACAATTTCATATTCATTGAAGAGTCATTACGAAAAACCGGGATTAAAATTTTATGGGCATTAAATGGAAAAGAAGCCCTTGAAATGGTAGCAGACAATAAAAACATTGATGCAGTGCTGATGGATATTAAGATGCCGTTAATGGATGGATATACAGCCACTCGTGAGATTAAAAATCTTCGTCCCAATTTGCCAATCATAGCTCAAACGGCATATGCTCTAGCCGACGAGAAACAAAAAAGTCTTGAAGCCGGCTGTAATGCCTATCTTTCCAAACCAATCAGGCCATCTCATTTAATCGATACACTTGCAACGTTCATAAAAAAGTAATTCATGGGTCTTTCTTCGAGAATGATTCTCTTTTATCTGTTTTTGAGACATATACAAAAAAGGCAAATCCGAGTAAGTGACCTTGCACAAATTATTCAAACCTCAAAACCCAACGTTTCGCAACTTATTAATCAATTGTCGTTGGCCGGGTATATCCGACATACCCGTTACGGCTCCACTGATTTAACCGAATCGGGAATTGTTTTTGCGCAAAAACTTTATTATCGAATATTAGTTCTGGAGAGCTTCCTGTTTAAAACATTATCGCTTCCGCATTTTCAAGCCAGATCCGAAAGTTTTTCATGGGAACAGAACATTTATGATCACACTTTCAACATTATTGATGCTAAAATGCGCTTATCTGTTGGACTTTCTGGTGAATCGCTGTTTAACAAGTCGATAGAAACACAACATTTAACTAAGCTCCAAATGGGGAATGTTGGCGTTGTGGTAGCTTTTCAAACCATTGGTCTGGTTAACGAACACTTTCTTCCGCTTCTTGCCTCGATATATCTTGAAAAAGTCGTGATTATCGCAAACGATCTTTCAACAGGAACAACCCTTTCTGTCAACAATCAAACCATTTTTATTCCCGTTGCAATTGCAGAACAAACGCTCGTGACAATTAATTAGACGCAACTTACTGCTTCCAGTCAAAAATATCTTCAAACTTTTTGGGACGTAAATGATCGAACCATTTGAAATTCCGAAAATACATGTTTGATTTATCCAACTCTTCCATTGGCAAAACCTTACCCTCCGGCTTTGAATGAAAAACCACCTGATCAATCTGATCATCAGAGAAATAAATTGAAATATTCCGACAAATTGAATTATTCATGGAAGTTAATCGATCTTTATCGGTGATGTAATATATTACTTCTGCCCTACGATCAACTTTTGCTCTCTCAAGTTTTCGATTTTTTAGATAACAGATTATTGTGTTGCCTTTAATCTGGTCGAAATGTATGCTATCGTGTTGATTGGAAATTAAAGCGTTGTTGTATAAATGCACCTCACGTAAATCGCTGTTGCTAATGTGAAGTTCAATAAAATCGGCCGTGAGTTGCATATTTTCAAGCCAAATAATCGGTTTGTTAAACAACTGTATCACTGAATCTTTCATAGAAACAGCTACAGAATCGGAACGCATTTGAATCGAAGGCCCGAACAACTGACTTTGAGGATAAATCAATACTTTGCGAAAAACTGTACTGTCAATCGTGTCTTGATACGAGAAAATATTCTTGCCATGAAGATGAATGGAGTCACCATCGATGATTTGGGTAGCAAAGGCTCTTTTAGTCATGTAAATTTCGCCAGTGTTTTGATTATACCTTGCATAATTAGCCGACAATATTATGCTATCCTTGATTTGTGTTAAACGAATTCTGTTAAAACCTTCCCCAATTCCGGTTACCCGATCGAACAAAATAGTGTCGGCAATAAACTTTTGGGTGAGACTAAAATACTGTGCACTATCCCAAATATTGCTTTTTTTAGTTTTAGTGTTGTACCAACCCTTTTTAGCAAAAAGAGTTATAGTATCGTTTACCATTGTGGTTGGGCCTTCAAATCGGATAATTCCGGTTTCAACTTCATATTTTAGCGAATCGGTATAAAGGCGATAGTTTTCATGTTCCACCACTACATTTTTATTAAAGAAAAAAAGTTTGTCCCCAGCATAATAATATCCGGTTTCACTTGATAAGGTTGTGGTGCTGTCAATAATTTTTCCTCCGTTGAAATAATAAGCCCGGTTTTGAATAAAATCGTAATTAAGACTATCGGTGTATATGGTGATTTTATTGTCTCTAAGGACAACATTATTTCGAAATTCCGACCTCTTTATTTCTCCGTAATGAAAAAGATAATCGCTAAATACTTTAATGCTATCGGCTTTAATGAGTTTAACGCGACTAAACGCTTTTATATTATTTTCAATGTTATAGAAATAAACGCTATCGCAATACATTAAGATATCTTCTTGTTGCAGAACAACGTTCCCTATTAACCTTCGAGCGTTGCTTTCAACTTTTTCATTATAAACCATAATATCAGCACGCTTCAATGTAATTTTGGTATTGGCAGTCTGAGACAAAATCTGATCATTTGCCAGGAATAGGATCAAAAATACAGTGAAGCCAATCCATTGATGAATCGATGCCATAGGTTTATTTTGCCATCGCAGATTTAACCGAACTAACAATTTCATCAATAATAAAATCGGTAGTAATTCCTTCGGCTTCTGCTTTAAAATTTTTAACGATACGGTGTCGTAAAGTTGGTTTAACAACTGCAATAACATCGCTCATTTCAGGAGTGGGCTTACCATGAAGGGCACCATGGGTTACTGCCCCGGCCACGAGATATTGCGATGCTCGCGGGCCTGCTCCCCAAGCCAGATACTCATTGGCCAACCGATGAGTTTTAGCACGATTAGGTCGTGTAGCTTCCACTATTGACACGGCAAACTCGATAATGTGATCCGTAACTGGTAATTGTGGAAGTATAGAACGATAGAATTTGATGTCGTCGGGCTGCAAAACTTGTTGGCTTTTGATTGTAAAATCAATGGTTGTGTTTTTTACAATTTCAACCTCTTCCTTATGAGTAGGATAATCGAGAATTAGGTTAAACATAAAACGATCGAGTTGCGCCTCGGGCAGTGGATAAGTTCCTTCTTGCTCAATAGGGTTCTGTGTTGCAAGAACAAAAAAAGGATACGGCAAGGGATATCGTACTCCGGAAACAGTGACTGCTTTTTCCTGCATGGCTTCCAAGAGAGCAGCTTGGGTTTTGGGCGGAGTTCGGTTGATTTCGTCGGCAAGCAAAATATTAGTAAAAATTGGACCTTTCACATGTTTAAATTCCCGATCTCTATCCAATATTTCTGCACCAATGATATCAGTCGGCATCAAATCCGGAGTAAATTGTACCCTTTTAAACGATAATCCCATAATGGTTGCAAGACTGTTTACCAAGAGCGTTTTGGCTAAACCAGGCACTCCTGTCAACAAGGCGTGACCTCCGGTAAACATCGCAATTAGGGATTGGTCAATAATATCATCCTGACCTATTATAGTTTTGTGGAGCTCCTCGCCCATGCGAACATAAAGTTCATGAAGGCGCTCAATATCTTGTAGCGTAGGCTTTTGATTCATCTTTCAATTATTAGTTCTGATTAAACCATGGATATTGAAAATCACAGTTTTTGTACTCATCGCTAATTCTGATGTATGTGGATTCTCGTTTATCTTTAATCCATTTCCCAATGAACTCCTCTTTTTTTCGATTTAGGGCCATTTCTTGCAGAATTTGAAAATCATCAACTAAGTTAGCTTGATGGGCTTCTATTTTACGACGAATACGAACAATTTTAATCACAGTTTTGTTGTTTTGATCTATAGTTTCAAAGGGTTCTGAAATAAACCCTTCTGGTTTGTCCTTGATTACGGAGGCTATGGATGATTCTATCTCTGTTTGCTCAAAACGGATAGAGTTATTGTTTTGGTTTAATATGAATCCACCACCATTTCGAGTCTCTTTGTCTTGAGAAAATCGTGCAACCGCATCCTCAAACTTAAGCGAGTCGTTGACAATTAATGTTCTAACACTGTCGAGGAATTGTATGGTAGCTAATCTTTCTTCGGGTTTAACTTTAGGGGTAAGTAAAATATGACGAACGTTTATGCGCTCACCTTTTCGGTCAATCAACTGAATGATATGGTAACCATATTCTGTTTTCACAATTCGGGAAACTTCTCCTTTTTGCAGTTTAAAGGCAACATTGGCAAACTCCGGAACTAAGTCGCCCCTACCTACATATCCTAATTCACCGCCTTTTCGTGCTGAGTTTTGATCGGCGCTATAGAGCACGGCTAAAGTAGCAAAGTTTTCTCCTTTTTTGATTCGTTCGCGAAATTCTTCTAACCGTGTTTTTACAGCCAAAACTTCAAGCTCGTCAACCTTAGGATATCGCACAATTTGTTGCAACTCATAAGTGGTAGGGATGATGGGAATGCTATCCTTGGGCAGAGATTCGTAATATTGACGAACTTCAGTTGGAGTAACTTTTATATCGGCAGTTATTTTCGCTTGCATCCGCTGACTGATCATTTGTTCTTTAATGTTTGTGTTAAAATCTTCCCGGATTTCAAGGATGCTTTTCCCGAAATAATCTTCTACTTTGGCTTCGCTGCCTAATTGACTAATAATGTAATTAATACGTCGATCCAATTCGATTTCAACATCGCGATTGGATACTTCAATACTATCAATTTCAGCCTGATTAAGCAACAATTTAGTATATAATTGATCTTCAAGGATCTGACATCGCAGATCACGGTCTGTGAAATATCGTTGTTGTAACAATTGGACTCGTTGCCCTTCAATATAACTTTTCAAAATAATTTTATCGCCAACAATTGCAGCTATCTCATCGATGGTGGTTCCTGTGTTTTGAGCTTTTATTCCACCACCGAAAATTAAATAAGCTACACAAAGTACTACTATAATTTTATTCATCGAATCGCTTTTTAGGTTCTATAGTTTTACAAAATCGGGTTTAGTTGATGCATAAATAATCTTCCCTAATCCGGAAATTTTCTATAAATATCTCCCTTCCGAATGGCATTCTGAAACAATTCATTTTCAAGTTTTAATAAAAACTTCTCACGCCGTTTAAAAAGCAACAAGGTTTTGATTTCATTATATGCCATTTCATAAGGCGTGATTTCTCCTGCAGGTTTTATGTCAAGAATCTTAATTAAAACTTTTAAATCGCCGGCATCAAATTCATATAATCGTCCATTAGAAACCGCATCGCGGTGGAGTTGTGATTGGCTCACTCCTGCTTCGGATAAGACAGAAGAAAGGGTTCGCCAACGAATATCGAAATTAAAATATCGGGCATTCTGATAGCAGATATCTTTTATTGCTCCCAAACTTTCCTCGCGATTTGAATTAAGCAGTTGCACCAATTCAGCTTGTTTTGTGTGGGATGCCGGAACTTTTATCACATAAGCTCTGACAATAGTTGATTTTAATAAAAATTGGCTCTTAAAATGCTCATAATATTCAACTATTTCGGATTCGGGAATAACGGTATCGATTTTTTCATTGAGCAAATTTTGTTTGTATTTATGTATAAGCAGAGTTGTTTTATACTCTTCTAACTGTTTTTTAATGATTGAATCGTTCTCGTCGATATTTTCCTTGGCCTTTTGATAATAAAGTTGCCGTAAAATCCATTCGTTAGAGGCTTGTTTTATTAAGGATATACTATCCTCTCTCGATAAGCCGGGAGGAATTTTAATATCACCCATAATCAGGCTTTTATTGCCCACTTTAGCTATTACTTCGCTTTGAGGGTTATCAGCGTTACGATTACAGGAGTTTAGCAAAAATATTACGATGCTAAAAAAAATCAAAAAACGATTGCCCATTCTGAGTGGATTATTTTTTTATTAAGGTTTCCAACACATCATAATGAACTGTAACCGGATATTTTTTTCTAAGTTGTTCAATCCATTTCTGTTCAAGATAATTTTGATACTCAGCTACCGCATAGCCTCTTACTTCGGATAGTTTCTTGGGCTGTGGAGGAATGACGTTGGCTATGTAACACCAAACGGCAATTCCTTCATTTGTGTCTAAACGGTAAAAGCCTTTTTTGAGTTTGGTTTGATCAACATATCGGTTTTGTCCTTTTTCAACAACAATTTTATCAATCCGAAGGTTTAGGGTTGAATCGTTTAATTTTTGTTGCACTCTTTGAAGAATTTCTTCGGGTTTTCCTCCCTCGGTTACAGCTTTCTTGATAACCTTTTCGACCGAAGGAGCTTTTTCCTTTTGTTCCAAAGTGATTATGTAGGAGTCATAGCGTGTATTCCAACGATATCGATCGCTGATCTGTCCGAAAAATTGATTTAGCCCAACGGTATCAATCATGGCTCTTTGCCACACAACGCTGTCGGTTATGTTAAAGAGAAGTATTCCGTCGTGGTATTCCCTTAAAATCTGTGCGAATTCCGGATATTTAAATGGCAAAATTTGGTCTTCGTAGTTAATAATTTGTCGTTCAAGAAATTCGGGCCACATTTCATTGCAGAAAAGTTTCATGTTATCGGTCTCGAGCTTCAGCTTTTGAAAGACAAAGCGCAGAAATTCGTATTGTGACACTGTGGAGGTATCGTTTATGGTTAAAATTGGTTTATTCAAAATATTAGCCATATCGGAAGTTAAATTCCTCTTTGATGTCGTTAATGCTATAAGAGTATCAACAACTTCTGCATATGCTTTTTCGTTTCGTACCGTTTTGTATTGAGTCATCAAATGTTCGGCAAGTTTTTTTGAACGAATGTTTGCATGGGGCATCCGTGATACTCTACGCTTGATGTTGTCTAAAGCTTCGTCGTATGATGGGTGTTTATGTTTCTTCACGATATAAACAATAAACCAGGCATTGTTATAACGTGAAAAAAATGGTTTCGATATCTCTTTTTCTTTTAGTCGGAACGCTATCGAATCGAATTCGGGTGACATTTTGCCGGGTTCATAATTGGTGAGCATTCCGTTTTTGGCTTTGCTGTTTTGGTCTTCGGTGAAAGATTGAACCACATTACTGAAAGAATCATCAATCAAAGCCTGTTGGTAAGCTAAGGAAATCTTTGCAAGGGCAGTATTGGCGGTGTCGTTTGGGCGAACAGGAATAACAACAAATTGAAGATCAATGGGACCTTCTATAGTAAGTGTATCTGTTACCTTCACGAGATGATAACCAAATTGAGTTCGTACAGGTCCTGAAATTCCTCCAACAGGGGTCTGAAAGGCAGCATTTTCAAACGGATAGACCATCCTCATGGCTGAAAAGTATCCTAATTCACCTAAATTTCGTTTTGCGGAGGGATCTTGTGAATAGACCAAAGCCAACTGTTCGAATGGCATACCTTTTTGATATCG
>DAOTAV010000007.1:0-28801 GCA_035382785.1 Salinivirgaceae bacterium
CTATGGTTTTATCGGAAATAGGAACCTGGCGGTCTTTGTATCCTTTCGAATTTCGAATAATAAGCATATGGCGTTTAGAGTCCACATCACCTATTTTCAGGTTCAATAATTCGCTACGGCGAAGTCCGCAGGCATATATCAAACTGAGCATGGTGCGATGTTTAATATTTGTTGGAGTTTCGAGAATAGCTTTAATCTCTTCTTTGCTAAGCACATTGGGCAACTTATGCTCCCTTCTGGGACGTTCCAGCGTCCCCACATTGAGCCTGCTGTGCAATACCTGCCCGTAAAAAAGCTTCAGGGCATTGATGACCTGGTTCTGGAACGAAAAACTGAGCCTGTTGGGCAATATGTGTCGGTTCACATAGTCCACCACATCGTCGCCCACCACCGCCTCCGGAGGCTTGTCGCCAAGCCAGCGCAAAAAGCTCTGCAATGCTCCGGTATAGGTCTTGATGGTAGAAGCACTGTAGCGCTTGTGCCGCAGCCAGCGCTCAAAGTTTTGCAGATGTACAGCAGAACCGGCAGTCAGTTCGGGCAGGGGTGCTTTCAGGGCATCGGAAGGTGCAGTATCCCTCCTTTTTGCATTACGTAAGGCGGAATAGTCAAGCCATGCCAGTCCGCGAAAGGCTTCGAAAACCCTATTAAGCCGGAAGTTTGCTGCCTCGATGTACCAGAACTTTTTGCTCTGGCTCCATGCCACTCCGGACAAGGTCTTCATACGCTCAATAAGTTGCGCGTCCTTGTCGAACACCAGACTCACCACCTCCATACCCCGATGCTGCGCAGGGCTCAGGATGACCGTTTTCCTCTTTTTTTTATCAGTTGAGCTTGATGCGGACATAGCACTTACTTTTTTTAGTTTCCAGGCTGTACCTTTTAGCCAAAGGTTTAAGCCTCCATTGGGCACGCTTTCGCCTCCTCAGTCCCCGACTTTTTTTACAACCTTTGGATTGCGATTAGGATGGCTAACGTATAGGCAAATATAGTGAAAATTTTAAATTGTGCTAAATGTGAGCTTAATGGACCTTTTTCAGGCTGACATAGTGTTTAACTCCAACAAATATCGAACTTTGAAGGATTTGAAAGCCATGAATAAAAAATTTGCTTTTACTGCGATTCGGAAAGGACAAAGAAAAATGGATTAAGGAATGGAATCCAAATCTATAAATGCAACGCCAGTTTTTAGCAGGGCATCGGATAGACAACCATGCTTTTTGGATAGAATGCACCGAAGGCAAACAAACTTACAGCCAACTGGCATTGAAATACGGTGTTTCAATAGGAACCATTTAGCGCCGGCTCGATAAAGTATTTGTAGCCCAACAGTTTTACAAGCCAAAAGAATGTGTTGTTTTAATGGATACCACCTACTTTGGACGTGGTTTTGGTGTCGTGATGTTAAAAGATATAGAGGGTCATCACCTGTACCGGAAGTTTGTAAAGAACGAGACCATCAGTGAGTATGTTGCGGGCGTAAGGCACCTCGAAATCCAAGGCATAAAGATAAAGGGCATTGTAGGTGATGGAAAAAAAGTTTTATTCAGGGCATTGCAAGACTATTCTGTTCCAATGTGACGGTACCACCAAGAGGCCATTGTAATGCGGTATATTACGATAAAACTAAAAGTTCAGGCATCGAAAGAAATAAAAGAAATCGTTCATTTACTGCCCCACACGGATAAGTAAAGCTTTTGGGGTGCACTTGACGGGTGGTATTCAAAATGGAAAGACTATATGAACGCAAGGGCCATTAACCCTGAAACCGGCAAAAGCAGGTATGCACACAAAAGGCTGAGGAGCGCCTAGAAAAGCTTAGAGCGCAATAAGCAATACCTGTTTACCTGGTACGACAACCTGGAACTGGGGTTGCCCAACACGAACAATCAACTTAAAGGAACTTTTACCGCCCTGAAAAACAGGCTGCGTAACCATAACGGGTTAAACCGCAAACGAAAAGAAAAGTTTATATATGGGTTTTTGAAGGCATCTGCTCGTGGAATAGTCAATAAATAAAGGCTGACGAGCGCCAGCCTTTATGACCATTCCGGTCGGTCAGAGTATTCCTGACAGGTTGCTCCTCAGCAGAGCCTGTTTCTGCTTACCTGACATACAAAATTATTAATACTATTAGTTTCTTTTGGAAAGCATTAAAAATAAAAAGCCTGAAAAATGTCTATTAGGAAAAAGTATCTAATAAATAGCCTTAATTTTGTCTATTATGCTTCTTTTGATTTTAGTAAGCCCGGGCAAATAAAACTCGTTGTCTTGAAGGTTTCCCGGTTAGAATACACTTGCCCTCTTCCATGGGATTATCAAATGGGATACAGCGAATAGTGGCCTTTAGTTTGTCTTTAATGGCTGCTTCTGTTTCTGCTGTTTCATCCCAGTGTGCAAGCACAAATCCCCCCTTGTTTTCGATGATATCACAAAACTCGTCCCAGGTATCAGCTTTAAAGGTGTTTCTATTTCTGAAATCTTCTGCTTTGGCATATAGATTTTTCTGGATATCGTCTAAAAGGTCAACTACGAAGTGCTCAATACCTTCCATTGGTTTTACTTCTTTGGTAAGAGTATCACGACGAGCCACCTCAACAGTTCCATTTTCTAAATCGCGCGCTCCGATTGCCAGGCGTACGGGAACACCTTTCATTTCGTATTCTGCAAACTTCCATCCCGGTTTGTGGGTGTCGCGGTCATCAACCTTAACTGTAAGATTCAATCCTCTTAAACGCCGGGCTATTTCGTGCGACTTCTCACAGGTAGCAGCATATTGTTCATCGTTTTTATAAATCGGAACAATTACCACCTGTATTGGGGCTAATTTGGGAGGCAACACCAAACCGTTGTCATCGGAATGGGTCATGATTAACGCACCCATCAAGCGAGTTGAAACACCCCAGGAAGTTGCCCAAACGTAGTCGAGTTTTCCTGTTTTATCGGTAAACATTACATCGAATGCCTTAGCAAAGTTCTGCCCGAGGAAATGTGAGGTCCCGGCTTGCAAAGCTTTTCCGTCTTGCATTAAAGCTTCAATACATAATGTTTCCTCAGCGCCGGCAAAACGCTCACTTTCAGTCTTATATCCTTGAATAACAGGCATTGCCATCCATTCACGAGCAAATCGAGCATATACATCAATCATTTGTCGTGTTTCCTCCATGGCCTCTTCGCGGGTGGCATGAGCCGTGTGACCTTCCTGCCAGAGAAATTCGGCGGTTCGCAAAAATAGCCGAGTCCGCATTTCCCAACGAACAACATTCGCCCATTGATTAATCAAAATAGGTAGATCGCGATAGGATTGAATCCAATTTTTGTATGTATTCCAAATGATAGTTTCAGAAGTTGGTCGTACGATTAACTCCTCTTCAAGTTTAGCTTCCGGATCAACCACTACTCCTTTCCCATCGGGTGAATTCTTTAATCGATAATGCGTTACAACGGCACACTCTTTTGCAAAACCTTCAACGTGCGCTGCTTCCTTACTTAAAAACGATTTGGGAATAAATAATGGAAAATAAGCATTTTCGTGTCCCGTCTCTTTGAACAAACGATCCAACTGTTGTTGTATCTTTTCCCAAATTGAATAGCCGTAAGGTTTAATTACCATACACCCTCTTACTGCTGAATTTTCAGCAAGTCCCGCTTTTAGCACAAGGTCGTTATACCATTGTGAATAATTCTCGGAACGCGATGTTATCTCTTTTGCCATAAATCGTTATATTTTTTCTGAATTAAAGCGCAAAGAAACAAACATTTCCTGAATTAGCGAAACATTTTTGCATGCTTTATGTATAACGTAATGGCATGCATGATTAAAAATCAAGAGATAAAACATAACTTTGACAAAATTTTAACGTTTTTTTAATAAAAAATTACGAATGATTTACGTATAAATAAAAAAGTTGACTCGATATGAAACGGCATCTATTTTTCTCAGTTATTTTGATAATTTTGAGCGCAGGATGTGCCCAGATATTTTATCAAGGATATCCCGATGAATTATATCAAACATCATCGCGCGGATCGTCTAAAGCAAACACTCCGGACAATAGATATATTTACTCCGGCTCAAACGAGACCAACGTTCAAACCGTTGATAATTCAGATATTAGCAATTCTACACCCTCGGGATTCCGCAATCAAGAAACCCGAAACTACCTTTCCATTGCCATTGGAACCCCGGTAATGTATTCGGTTTTTGCATCGCCGTTTTATTATGATTGGTGGTATTTTCCCTATTACGGTTCTTTTTGGTATATGAATAATCCGTGGTATTGGGATCCATTCTGGGATCCGTACTGGGAACCTATCTATTTTCATCAATACTACGCATGGTATTATCCAAGGTGGTACCATTACTATTGGTGGTACAACGATTTTTGGTGGTATCGTCCGGTCAACTATCCGGTAAGAGAACATTTATCTCATCGCCCCGAAATGGGCAATTATCGCCAAAGTTTGAGATTTTCGATTAACGCATCGCAGTCAATGGGCTCCAAAATATCCGGAAGTAATTCACCATCATGGGAAAGTCCTAGACCTCGAATATCGAACAATACAACACCCGGCCGTCAATCTCTTACAAATTCCAATAGCGGAAGCGGCTCTATTGCAACCGGAACTGGAACCACTAAACCGGAAGTTAATACCAATCCCGAGAGACATGGTTCGCTATCAACTTCTCGCCCCATGATGCCTGAATCTTACTCCGATAAACCATCAGGTCGCGTTACCCATACTCGCGATTTGCAAACCGGCTCCGGAAGTATCACCAAACCTATTCACACCAACAATCGGATTGACTTACCTTCAGAATCGGGCAATGGTAATATTCGTAACAACCGAGTTAATCCAAATCAAAACCACGATTTAAAACCATCGGGTCAGGGAGGCATAAGCCCAAACGCAACAGGAAACCCTAACCCCAATAGAGGCACCGGCTCTGGAACCATAAGTCGGCCATCGGATAACCGAGAAAAAAGAAACACCGACCGAACTATCACAACCCAACCTTACCATCAACCTTCGAACCAAAAAGAACCGTCACGCTACGAATCACCTAGCGGTACAAGCTCACCTATTAACCATTCAACACAACCCAACCGAGGTTCCATGCGAACTAACGGAGGAATAAAGGAAAAACATTAAGAGCGTCACCATAAAATTTGATTCATATTGAAATTTACCTTATATACAACCCATAGCTTAGAAATTTAGAACTCGTTGATTCTGGAACTTAAAAAAACTTAAACTATGAAGCGATACACCCTTGTAACAACCTTAGTTTTAATAATTGCCAACACCTTTGGACAATCTGCTTACGATGCGCTAAATTTCTCCACAACCTTTCATAGTGGAAGCTCTCGATCGCTTGGAATGGGTGGAGCATTCACAGCTTTAGGCAGCGACCCAACAAGCGCATCGCTAAATCCGGCAGGACTTGGACTCTACCAATCGTCGGATGTTCAAACCACCTTTGCCTTCGATATGGGAAATACTGAAACGAATTATTTAGGCAATAAAACATCTGAACAACACTACAATTTGCTTACCCAAGGCTTCGGATTCGTATTCAGCATCCCCAATCCTCAAAACTATGAAAGTGGTACCGGAAGGATAAGCAATGTTTTTGCCGTTAATTACAATCGTGTAAATTCACTTGATTTAGACTTGGTAGCCAAAGGTACCCTTAGTCAGATTGATCAAGAATGGGAAAACTACAGCCGTGGAAATATCTCTCATTTTGACTTTTCATTTGCTGTAAACGAATCGAACCGTCTTTTTTACGGCCTTACCTTCAGTCTTTCATCCATAGACCAAACCGAAGATCTAACTTTGACCGAGAGTGACCCGCAAGATGTTGTGCCTAATGTCGTCAGAAACATACAAAACGACTATTTTGATCGACGTGGGCTTGGTTTTGGAATAAAAACCGGAATTTTGTATGCAGTGACCAATCAATTCCGCATCGGGGCAGCTTTTCATACACCTACCATCGTTTCTATCAATGAAAAATATGATTACAAAACCCGAACATCATACCCAAACGGGATAGATTCACTCACAGTGGAATATTATGAAACCGATTTTAATGTATTGACCCCAATGCGATTTGCTCTAGGAATCAGCAATGTTTTTGCCAATCGAGTTCTTCTCTCACTTGATTATGAACTAAGTCCCTATAACACAATAAGGTTAGACGGGAACTATTACAGCTATTCTGATGAAAATCGAGAAATAAAAAACAATTTCGTAGTGCGTCACGGTGTTCGTTTGGGTAGTGAGTTAAATTTAGGGGGTATCCTCCTAAGGGCCGGAGGTTTTTACTATTCTTCACCGGTCAAAACTAGCATCAATGATCTTTCAAAACTTGGTTTGACGGTAGGAGCCGGAATTCGTATCGGCAATTTCTACACCGATTTAGCGTACAGTCATGTACAAAATTCGGGAAAATACTCCATTTACAATGAATTGGCAATGCGATTCTCCTACGATCAAACCGTTAGCAATGTATTTGCAACGTTTGGCTTGAGGTTTTAGCAATACTGAACAGCGATAAAAAATAAATAAGAAAAAGGGTGGATTTGTCCACCCTTTCTTATTTTAAAAACTAAACTTATATTTAGAAAAATCTCCTTTGGCGGAGAGAGAGGGATTCGAACCCCCGGAGCCCGCAAAGGCTCAACGGTTTTCAAGACCGCCGCAATCGACCACTCTGCCATCTCTCCGCTGCAAAAGTAGATCTTTTTTTTTTACTGACAAAATTTTTTCACTTAACTTTTTTGTAAACGATTGATATTTCCTAGATTTTCAAACTGTTATACCTAAAAAAAAGTTACCAATGCTTCTTTTCATTAACATAATTTGTAAAATCTAGATCAGCCGGCTTGAATTTTCAAATCAGATTCTTTGTACCTTTGTGATGATATGATAACACTCTTTTGGCACCCGACGTTTGTTCTACCCTTACCGGAAGGTCATCAGTTTCCAATGATAAAATATAGGTTGGTAAAAGAACGTCTTTTACAATCGGGTTTGGTTAAGCCTGAAAATTTTAGACTTCCGCCAATGGTCAGCAATAATATTTTGTCTCTAACCCATTCGGCTGACTATATCGAAAAATTAGAAACAGGAACACTTAGTCCTGCAGAAATACGAAAAATCGGCTTTCCGTACTCCAAAGCGATGGTTGACCGTGAAAAATATATCTGCGGGGCAATGATTGAAGCATCGTTGGAAGCCTTAAGATCGGGCGTAAGTTTTAATATGGCGGGAGGAACCCATCACGCGTTTAAAGAATATGGCAGCGCTTTTTGCATTTTTAACGACATGGCTGTAGCTGCCAACTATCTACTACACGAAAATATCGTTAGGAGAATTTTGATTGTCGATTTAGATGCTCACCAAGGTAATGGAACATCTGCTATTTTCGCACAATATGATACGGTTTTTGTTTTTAACGTTTTTTCAAAACAGGCCTTCCCATACAAAAAGGAACGCTCCCATTTCGATTTGGTCATGGATGAAAATACCAACGATTTTTCATATCTTGAAAAAGTTGAACTTCCGTTAACCTCAATCATCAACAAATTTGAACCCGACCTTGTAATGTTTCAATCGGGGGTTGATTTGCTTTACAACGATAAACTCGGACGAATGAAACTAACCGAAGAGGGAATACGACAGCGCGATCGTCTTGTTTTTGAGCTTTGTCGGAAGAATTCCATTCCGGTATCGGTGTGTATGGGGGGCGGATATTCGCCTGAAATTGAAAAAATTGTCACTTGCCATTTCAATACTATAAAAGAAGCAATATCTACCATAAAATGCGAAACCGTTTCAGATGACCACGGTATTTAACCACAATCGTTCTAAAACGGCCGCACAATAGAAACTATGAAACGTTTACTTTACGTCTTTCAGATAAGCCATCAATTTCTGTCGGGCAATAAAAATTCGACTTTTCACTGAACCAATCGGAATATTCAATTCCTCGGCAATTTCCTTATATTTATAACCTTCCGTGTGTCGGACAAACGGAATTCGATACTCATCCTCAAGCAAGGATATTGCTTTACGAATTTCCAATACGGTATAGCTCGAGTCAGGGCTCATAATGCCTGAGTCCTGAGGTTTCGATAAATAATACAAGTCTTTGGTTTGATCAATTATCGTATTTGCACGAACTTTTCTACGATAGTTGTTAATAAAAGTATTCTTCATGATTGTAAAAGCCCACGATTTCAGATTAGTTTCGCTCTGAAATTTATCGTTGTTGCTTAGCGCTTTACATAATGTTTCCTGAACCAAATCGTGTGCATCTTCGCGATTCATGGTTAGTTTATAAGCGAACCTCATCAAATTAGGCTCAAGCTCAATCAGTTGTTTTGAAAATTCCATTGTTGCCATAACCGTTATTTTTGTTCAACAAATATATTATATAATTAAACAATTTTCCAAATTTTTTATCAATTTTTTTAATCTAAAATTCGTTTTATTTTCTTTATATATTGATATTCAAGTATTTAAAAATATTAAGAAATATATTTTATGATATTTTTATCCTTATATATAATTTTATTTTTCATCGCGGTAGCACTTTAGACAAAAACGATTTTGCAAGAATTATTACTTTTGCAATAAAAAACCGCTATGTCACAGAAAACATTCCATGAGCAGATTTTGGAAGGCATCCCGGCAGAACTTCCCAATCCCAAGCCATATGATCCTGCCGTGAATCATGCACCCAAAAGAAAAGACATTCTAAGCAAGGAAGAAAAGAAACTTGCGATCAAAAATGCGCTGCGTTACTTCGATCAGAAATTTCATGAAACATTAGCTAAAGAATTCGCGGAAGAACTCGAAAAATATGGGCGAATCTATATGTATCGATTCAAGCCCGATTACCCAATGTATGCTCGCCCGATTGATGAATATCCCGGCAAAAGTCTTCAAGCCAGAGCAATAATGCTAATGATTCAAAATAACTTAGATCCGGCCGTTGCACAACATCCCGATGAACTTATCACCTACGGTGGGAATGGGGCTGTATTTCAAAACTGGGCGCAATATCGCCTTACAATGAAATACTTAGCCGAGATAACAGATGAACAAACGTTAGTAATGTACTCGGGTCATCCTATGGGCTTATTCCCCTCGCATAAAGACGCTCCAAGAGTTGTTGTAACCAATGGAATGATGATTCCAAACTATTCCAAACCGGATGATTGGGAACGCTTCAATGCACTTGGAGTGACACAATACGGACAGATGACCGCAGGATCGTACATGTACATTGGACCCCAGGGAATTGTTCACGGAACCACAATTACCATTTTAAATGCCGGCCGAAAAATCTCAAAAAATGAACCTCTGGCCGGGAAACTATTCGTTTCAAGCGGCTTGGGAGGAATGAGCGGCGCCCAACCCAAAGCAGGCAACATTGCCGGCGTAATCTCAGTGGTGGCAGAAGTGAACCCCAAGGCTGTAAAAACCCGTCATTCGCAAGGCTGGGTTGATGAAGTTTTCGATAATTTAGACGAATTGGTAAAACGCGTAAAAAAAGCAAAACAGACTAAAGAAACTGTTTCTATAGCTTATTTGGGTAATGTTGTGGATGTTTGGGAACGATTTCTTAAAGAAGATATTTATATTGATTTGGGCAGCGATCAAACCTCACTACACAATCCTTTTGCCGGCGGATATTATCCGGTGGGACTTACATTTGAAGAGTCGAACCGGATGATGGCTGAAGACCCTGAAACGTTCAAAGAAAAAGTCTATGAGTCGTTACGCCGGCATGCAGCCGCAATCAATAAACATGCTGCGCGCGGCACCTATTGGTTTGATTACGGGAACGCCTTTTTGCTCATGGCCAGCCGAGCCGGAGCAGACGTCATGGCAGCCGATGGAATCAATTTCCGCTATCCATCGTATGTGCAAGATATCATGGGGCCAATGTGCTTCGACTACGGTTTCGGTCCCTTTCGTTGGGTATGTTGCAGCGGTAAACCTGAGGATCTGGATCTAACCGATCAGATCGCAACCGAAGTTCTCGAAGACCTTCGCAAAAATTCTCCGGTAGAAATATCGCAGCAAATGGCCGATAACATTCATTGGATAAAAAATGCCAAAGCCAATAAGCTTGTTGTGGGAAGTCAGGCCCGTATTCTTTATGCCGACTGTGAAGGGCGCATTCGTATTGCCGAAGCATTCAACAAAGCCATAAAAGCCGGGAAAATAGGTCCGGTAGTTCTGGGACGCGATCATCACGACGTTTCCGGTACGGATTCACCCTATCGAGAAACATCCAATATTTACGACGGCTCAAAATTTACTGCCGATATGGCTGTCCAAAACGTAATTGGCGACTCCTTCCGCGGAGCAACATGGGTATCGTTACACAATGGAGGAGGCGTTGGTTGGGGCGAAGTGATCAACGGAGGTTTCGGGATGCTCCTCGATGGTAGCAATGATTCCGATCGCCGTTTGAAAAATATGCTTTTCTGGGATGTAAACAACGGAATTGCCCGTAGAAGCTGGGCTCGAAATCAGGAAGCAATTTTCGCCATCAAACGTGCTATGGAAATAGAGCCACGTTTAAAAGTAACGTTACCCAACATGGTTGATGAAGCGATATTAAATTCAATATTTTAAAAACAAAAAGGGAGATTCTTCTCCCTTTTTTTTATCCTTGAAGCACATCGTATGCGTATCGAAGAATTAAAATCGAAATAACCAAAAGAAAAAAGAGGCGAATAAATTGATTCCCCCTTCGAATGGCCGTTTTTGATCCAAAATAGTTACCTAAAACATTCGAAACTGACATAACAATGGCAAAAGACAAAATAAAGTTGCCATGCCAAATAAAAACACTCAAAGCTGCTAAATTAGCAACAGAGTTGATAAACTTGGCGTAGGCTGAAGCCAAAATAAATTCGTATCCTAAAATTACAACAAAACCGATCATAAGAAAACTACCCGTCCCCGGACCAAAAAATCCGTCATAAAATCCTATCACAATTCCGAGAATAATACCCCAAAAATATTTTTCCTTATTCGATAAGTTTTTAGTTTGTTTTTGCCCTAAATCTTTTTTAACAAACGTGTAAATGGCAATTATAATTAAAACCACCAAAATAAGAGGCTTAAGAAGCGATTTGTCGATAAGATGAAGAGTTTGCGCTCCCCAGAATGAAGCTATTGCTGTGAAAGCCGACATTACAAATAAAAAACCATATTGAAAACGAATCTTTTTAGCATATTGCCATGCGGCCATTGAGGTTCCCGATAAACCGGCAATTTTATTGGTCCCAAACAGTACGGGAATTTCAGCATTGGGAACTGTGATAAGCAACGCCGGAAGTTGAATCAACCCACCTCCACCCGCTACTGAATCGATAAATCCTGCCACAAAGGAAAATATTGCCATGAAAAACAAAGAAAGAGCCGGATAGTCTAATTCTAATATCATAGGTGCTCGGATTCAAGTATTCTTAAGGTGAGCAAAAGTAAAGGTTCAGCAGTAAAAATCGATACACTCAACTTATTTTTTTTTGGAAAATGACAGCCATGTGGTTACTTTTGCGAAAATGGCTAAAGAGATGAACCTTGGAAAATCTGTTGCATTATTGTTATCCGGATTAATGCTAATGTTCCTGATTGCTCCTATTATTGGATTGTTTGCATCTGTTAATTTTCCGACACTACATGAAACGATAAAAGATAATCAAGTTGCCGACAGCATTGGATTAACCTTGAGCACTGCGGCAATTACAACGCTTATATTTAGCATTTTAGCCATACCCACTGCTTATTTTCTGGCACGCAAGAAATTCATCGGGAAGAATTTTTTGTTAGGCATGATAAACATTCCCATCGTAATTCCGCACTCAGCCGCAGGCATAGCATTACTTGGAATCATATCGAGGCAAACGATGGTAGGACAATTCGCTCAAAAAATTGGGATCCCCTTGTTGGATTCGCCGATTGCTATAGGTTTAGCTATGTCCTTTGTTAGCGTTCCTTATTTGATTAATACAGCAAGAGAAGGTTTTGCCGGCATTCCCGTCAGATACGAACAACAGGCAAAATTGATGGGAGCTTCATCTACTGATGTTTTTTTTCGAATCTCATTGCCTCTAAATTGGCGCTACATTCTCAACGGTATCATTCAAATGTTTGCGCGTGGAATGAGCGAGTTCGGAGCGGTAGTTATTGTATCCTATCACCCCACCACCACACCAGTATTAATTTACGAACGTTTTACAAGTTACGGCTTAACCTACGCCCAACCTATAGCTGTGATATTTATTACTATTTGCTTGATTGTTTTTGTTTTATTGCGAAAAATCGCCCAAAATTCTTATGCTAACAGTTAAGAACCTTTCGAAGAAACTTGATAACTTTTGCATTGATAATGCTAACCTAACAGTCCCACCTGGTTCCTATGCCATGATTTTAGGACAATCAGGGTCGGGTAAAACAACACTTCTTAATCTTTTATGCGGAATAATTAAACCCGATTTTGGAGAAATAACTTGGAACGGAGCTTCTCTTTTTCAAAGATCGGCTGAAAAACCTGTTATCAGTGTTATTTTTCAAAACAACAATTTGTTTCCACATCTTTCAGTAAAGCAAAACATTGAATTCCCGCTACATTTCCAAAAACTTTCGAAAAAAGAGAGAGCAAACCGATTAGAGAAAGCAATCAATGCCACTCAAACCGGCAATTTATTAAAAAAATATCCCAACGCTCTTAGTGGAGGCGAAACACAACGTGTTGCACTGGCGAGAGTCATTGCCTCCGATACCGAAATTGTGTTTCTTGACGAACCTTTATCGTCGATTGATGTTGAAAGCAAAGAAAACTTAATTGAGTTACTCCGTAAAATTCACGAAACAGGCAAAACTATTATCCATATTACTCATAACGTAGAAGAAACCTTTCGACTTGCCAACTATTTGATAATTATGAATTCGGGAGCTATTATTCAACAAGGAATTATGGATGATGTGGTGAATCATCCCAAAAACAACTTTGTTGCACAAATGTTTGGATACTTCAATTTTTTCGAATCGTGTGATAAATTTGGTCAAGAAACTATCGATGTTTTTAAAATTGATATTAGTTCATCGCCGTTCATAATTCATCCATCGAAGATAGACATTACAACCGATTACCAACATAATTCGATAAAAACTTCCGTAAAAGATATTTCCCGTACACTTAACGGATATTATATTAAAGTATCTACCAATCCGGAATTAACCGTTTTTATTGATTTTGGACATTCCTTCCTGAAAAAATCACCTTGTCCAGGGATGGTTTGCTATATAAGACCAAAGCACTAAAATTTATAGGAAATTCCGATTCCGGTAATACTCTTCCACTGAATTTTTGGACCGGCAAGATTTCCTGAAGCATCTTTAATTCTCACATCGTCGTCGTAGATTAAAGCAGTAACCCAACTGATTGAAAGGAGTTTGTTAAATTTATACATAACTTGTGTTTCCATAGAAACATCAATATTCTGAGGAGTATTCAAATAATTAGAAAACAAATCACATTTTAAAGAAATTCCAAAATTTTTCAACCAATCGGCTTCAAATTTATTTTTTTGATACAACAATCGAATGTAACCACCAACCTCTTTTTTCCACAACTCTCCATCAACAACTTTCACATAATTTCCATCAATAGAATCGTACCGGGCAGGTTTAACACCAAAAGCTCCGGCATCGGCCAGGCGTTGATTTCTGACGTAAGTAATTTTTGAAGTAAAAGGAGCTGCCAAAATACTTAAATTATCATTGGGTTTGTAGTCCATTCCAAGGGCGTTTACAAAGAATGCAGGTGATAAAAAATCGGATATACTGACCGAATCGTTTGGATATTTATATCCGGGAGAAAATTGAGTTTTGAAATTAAAAACAATGGTGTAGTAGAATCCTTTATAAGCTTTGTGTCCAAATTTGGTCAAAAAATCAATCTTATCGTCAGTTTTTTGAAAACTCTTGAAATTCGACTTTTTAATTAAGCCATATCCTAAATCTAAAGAATTAAACCATGAGTTGTTGATTGACCGAAATCGTGCTGTAATGGAAAATATACCGTTGATAGCAAACGACTCTTCGCCCCCGGCTGCCCAATTCGACAATTTCGTATTGTTCATACTGAGCGACGATAAACTGCTCCACTTCCAGCCTAAAGCCGTATCTACACTGGGTTTTTGAATTATCTCCAAATTCTCCGGTTTTTGTCCGTATGAGTTTTGGGCTAAATTTCCCATCATCAGCAGAAATAAGGATATCAGAAGCATTAGATTGTGTATCGCAGTTTTCATCGGTAAATTACAAGTTTTAAATCGAAGGATACGAATTTATAAAAAACCGTTACCTTTGCATGATATAAATATCACTATTTTCTGAACAAACACAAAAAATTTATCCAATGAAAAAATTCTTTTCGATTTTCACAATGGCAGTAACAGTGCTTGTTGTCACAAATTGCAAAAAAGCAAAATTTAACCAAGACCCGGATCTTATCATTGACGCCCAAACCAATGAAGCTTCGTTGAAATCTTCAACATCTGAAAGTGTTCAATTAGCCTATAATTTGAATAACGGCAAGAGTGTAACCAATCAAATTGAAACAATCATGGAGCTGGAAGTTGAAGGGAAAAATATCCCTATGACATATTACTCAGAAGGGAACTATAAAGTAACCGGAAAGGGCAATAATGAAACTTCAGAGTTGACGTATAAAATTACCCGGATGAAAATTCATTCAGCCGATCAAAATATTGATTTTGATTCAGAGAATTCAAAAGATACCACCAACAAAGAAACTGCCGAGTTTATCAAGAAAATTCTTAACGTCCCGGCGATATTTCAGATAAACAAGGGAAAGATTCTTTCTCAAAATATAGATTCATTCGCTGAGGTTTTTGGAATGCAGTTCCCTTATATCCAAGAACTTATTGACCAACAACTCAATAATTTTGCAACATCGAGCTTCTTTCCAACTTCCGAAGGTGAAATTAAAGCCGGCGATATCATCTCCAACACTGACACTGTTGAACTATCAATTCAAGGAATTCCTGTGAAAACCTTCACAAGCTACCAAGTAAAAATGATTTCAAAAGATAAGAAAAAGGTTCTAGTTGAACCCAAGGGAACAATATTTTTTAATCTTGGTGAACTCCCAGAAGAAGGATCTATTACTATGAATCAAGGTTTAATCAACGGTTATCTATTGTTCGATATGGAAAAAGGTCATGTAACGCAATCGAATATTATTGCAACTATTGATTTCACAAGCGAGTACAACGGAGAAAAATCTAACGTTATTTTACGTTCAACTACAAACATGGTGGTGGAATAAATCGCATTAAGCAAGGTCGCTGAATTTTTTCAACGACCTTACTTATAAAAACTTCATCGAAAAATGAACAATCTGAAAATAGGTGTTTTAGGATCGGGAAGTTGGGCAACTGCAATTATTAAAATTCTCCAAACCAACAATATTGGAGTTCACTGGTATATTCGTAATCCCGAAACCCTCGATTATATTCAAACCTATAAGAACAATCCTAAGTATTTGACATCGGTTGATATCAACACCGACTTAGTTGAATTGAGCAGCGATGTAGATTTTGTGTCGGAAAATTGTCAGATTTTGATTTTAGCCATTCCCTCCGCTTTTCTGCGAGATTCGCTCGAAAATATCTCAGTGCAAATCGATCGAAAATATTTTGTAAGTGCTGTTAAAGGTTTAATTCCCGGGGAAAATATTTTGGTTTCCGAATACCTTCAAAAATATTTTAACGTAAAAAAAACTCAAATCGTTGCCCTAACCGGTCCTTCGCATGCGGAAGAAGTTGCCCAAGAGCGCCTATCCTACCTAACCTTTGCAGGGAAAAACTTAGAGTTCACAAATTATATCACTACATGTTTTCATAATCGTTTTATTGAAACAGTGGTCACCGAAGACCTTGAAGGCACTGAATATGCCGGAGTTCTTAAAAATATCTATGCTGTTGCCGCCGGAATAAGTCACGGTCTCCGATTCGGTGATAATTATCTGGCAGTGTTAGTTGCCAATGCAGCTCAAGAAATGGAACAATTTCTCAAAGTTTTAATACCGCAGGAACGCGATATAAAAGCTTCAGCCTACTTAGGCGATTTACTTGTAACAGCATATTCGCAATTCAGTAGAAACCGTACCTTTGGAAGTTTGATCGGGAAAGGACACACAGTAAGAGCAGCTCAAGCGGAAATGCTAATGGTAGCAGAAGGATACTATGCAACACGATGTATTTATGAGTTGAATCAAACCTATAAAGCAAATATGCCTATTGTTGATACAGTATATAGTATCCTATACCAGAGCGAAAATCCAACAAGAGCGTTTGCACGATTAAATAAAATTTTACGTTGATTCATCGCTCGCGTTTTTTGGGGATAATATCAATTGTCTCCATTTTAGTAGCTTACATCAAAAAAAAACGAAAAAAGTTTGGTATAACTTCTTTATTATGTATCTTTATGTTTGGGGGACGTAAAATAAACTTTTTTCGATGAAAAAACGAAATGCAATACTTCTATTTTTCCTTTTTAATATACTGATAATCAATGCTCAAAAATGGAGTGTTATAAAAGATTTGAACGACGAAGCGTTGTTGGCGCTCTATGAATATCGTTACACACAATCAGCAGAGACTTATGAAAAAATACTCAAAATTCTGCCCAATAGCGATAATTTCAAATATTTAGCCGCAGTAGCCTATTTTCTAGCGGAAGAGAATATTCCACGCGCAATTGAACTATTAGAACAAGCAGTACAAAATATAGCTAAGGACGGTACCTATAATCAGACGTCGGTTAAAGAGTTAAGAGCCCCGGCTGAAGCTCTCTACTTTCTCGGAAGATGTTATCTGGTTGTTAATGAATGGGATAAGGCTATCAATGCCTTTAATTCATTCATTGAAAAAACCTTTTCCGACGATGAGTTAATTCCTCTTGTAAAACATCATATAAAAAATATTCCTTACATGAAAAATCGCATTGATTTTTCATCGACGATAAAAATTGAAAATTTAACCGAGCTTAATACTAATCGCCCAAATCTTTTCCCAGTAATCTCGGGTGATGGAAACACCATTGCCTATTGCAATCCTCTCGACGATGGACTTAATATTTTTATTTCAACGAATAATAAAGGAATTTGGCGACAGCCGGAAAATATCACGTGGGATATTTACGCAGGTGCCCATCGGACAGCATTTATCTCCTACGACGGGAAAAAACTTTGGCTGATTGACGATAACCTCCCATCAACCATTGTTTATACTGAATTTATTGATGGTGCATGGACTCCTGTGAAAAAAGTTGGCAAACCCATCAATAGCGGGTACGATCAATCATCAGTAGCCTTGACACGCGACGGAAAAACTATGTATTTCACCAGTAATCGACCGGAAGGAATCGGAGGGTTTGACATTTATGTTTCTAAATTGAATGAGAAAGGTAAATGGGAAAAGCCAAGAAACCTTGGAAATATTGTTAATACGGAATTCAACGAAGAATTTGTTTTTTTATCTCCCGACGAAAAAACTCTGTATTTCAGTTCCGAAGGGCATGATAATTTTGGAGGAGCCGACATCTTCGTATGGGAAATCGATTCTCCAAACCCGCCTGCACACTTAGAGTTTCCTTTAAATAATGCCTATAACAACAAATTTTATTATCCCATAAGTCAAAACCAAGCCGTTTTAAGTCTGAATTTACCCAATGGTCTCGGTTTGATGGATATTTATAAAGTAACTGTTTTTAAGGGAATTCCGGTAATAGCAAACCTATCATTTGATCCGGCAATTTCACCCAATGAGCGCATGATGATTCAAATTAATGACAGCAATGGAAATTTATTAAAGGTAATTGACCCAATGCCTTACCAATCCATTCAAAACCTGGGAGAATTCCCATTTGGAACCTATTCAATTACAATAATGGGAAACGGAATTGAACCTTTCAGCAAAAAATTTGAACTCACAGAACAATCTTCCGGTGTTAAATACGAAATTGAAGCGAATCTAAAATCGCTAAAACCTACTGTCGTGGCTCAAGTTTCAAAATCAGAGGAGCCTCCCAAAACGGAATCGTCGTTAAGCCCCCAACAGCCCGAAAAACCAAAAGCCACTCAAACCGTACCAAAGGAACCACAAGAAACACCTATAAAGACATCTGTTAACCAGTCAGAGACCAAAACAACAATACAAAAAAGTAATACAACAAAGCCAGAGACAACAAATACAAAAAAAGAGATGCCCAAACCGGTCATAGAAGCAAAACCTGCAACAATAATGGAAAAACTTCCAGAACAACCATCGAAGGGAAAATTCACCATACAATTAATGGCACTGGAAATTCCGTTAACAATAAAAGATATTGCTGCAATCGGAGATCTTAATATTTTCTATTCACCCAATGGATATTTCATTTACGCTACCGGCCTATACGAAACGCGGGAAGATGCACAACCATACCTCGAACAAATCCAGAAAAGCTATCCCAAAGCATTTATCACTCAAATCCCTGTAAAAGGAGATTATGCCATTCAACTGATGGCACTAAAAAATCCCAAAGATCTTTTTGACATTGGGCAAACTGTTGAAGAAATCAGCATGATAAAAGGCAGCGACAATTTGTACCGGTATTTTGTAGCTGGATTTAAAACAAAAACCGATGCTGAAAAAGCCTTACCACTCATTCAACAATCAGGATTCCCGCAAGCTTGGATTCGGAAAATTCCCACCGAATAAATTCTTGAAAACCCCCGAAAGAGTTTGATAAAAATATCAATTTATATCGCTCATTCAAGGGAGTTTCTTAAATTTGTGGCATAAATCCACATTGTAAGAATGAAAATAAAACTTGCCATTATCGGGTATGGAAAAATGGGGAAACTTATTGAATCCATTGCGTCCACCAGTGATTTTGAAGTGGTGTCCATCATCGACCCAATTTTCAATAACAGCATCACCCCACAGGCAATAAACAATGCTGAAGTAGCCATTGAGTTTACAACGCCGGAAGCAGCTTTGAATAATATTTCTAAATTACTTGATTTACATATCCCGGTTGTTACAGGAACCACCGGATGGTATCAACATCTCGATACTATTCATAGAAAAGTGGATGAAACCAACGGAAGTTTTCTTTACGCATCAAATTTCAGCGTAGGAATGAACCTAGTGTTTAGACTGGCAAAAGATATTGCCAAAATATTAAATCTATTTCCTGAATATTCAATATCGATATCTGAAACTCATCACATTCAAAAAAAAGACAAACCCAGCGGAACCGCAATAACTCTCGCACATACAATCATCGACAACCATAATAGATATACCGATTGGACATTAGGCGAAAGCTCAAATCAAAAGACCATAAATATTTCAGCCAATAGAATTGAAGAAGTGGTAGGCACACATCAACTGCTTATCGAATCGGGGGAAGAAAAGATTCTCATCGAACATCAAGCTTCCGATCGCAAGGCATTTGCCAAAGGTGCCCTGGAAGCCGCCCGATTCCTCTATGGCAAAAAAGGCTTTTATACGTTCGCCGATGTTTTAACGTTGTGATTTATTATGGATCAAGCAATTAAAAATAATCCAAACAAAACTCCGTTATTAAAACTTTAACACAAATTGCAAAAATCATATTCGAAAATCATGAAATTATGAAAAAATATCTTCAAGCCTTAACAAACATCTTTCGAAATCGTTGGTTTAAATTCGGGTCAGCCATCATCTGCTACCTCCTATTTGTTATTTGGCTCGATAACTATTGGTGGTTGATCGGTGTTCCTATAGTTTTTGATATTTACATTACCAAAAAAGTACACTGGGCATTCTGGAAAAAAAAGGGTGTCGCCAAACAACCCAAAATTATTGAATGGATTGATGCCCTAATTTTTGCAGTGATAGCCGCTATGATCATTCGCACTTTCTTTATTGAATTATATACTATCCCAACCAGCTCAATGGAAAAATCCTTACTAGTAGGCGATTATCTATTTGTCAGTAAATACCATTACGGTCCGAGAAAGCCTATCACTCCTATTGCTGTGCCATTTGTACATCACACCATGCCGTTCACGACAAAAACAAAATCGTTTTCCGATGTTGTCCAATGGGAATACGAACGGATGCCCGGTTTACAACCAATTCATCGTTTCGATCCGGTGGTATTTAACTTCCCGGAAGGCGATACCGTTGTGGTTGAACATCAAAACCAAAGTTATTACCAAATAATACGTAACGAGAGCTATTTAATGCAAATGGAAGATAAACAGCGTAATATCCACAATCCTATTGAATATTATGAAAATATCGCACGAAAATTCCTATGGAAAAATTATACTATCCACGTTCGTCCGGTTGATAAACGCGAGAATTACATCAAACGTTGCGTAGGACTTCCGGGCGACACATTGCAAATCATTGATGGAATCCTATTTACAAACGGACAACAGCAACCCGAGATTAAAGGATTGCAATATAAATATCTGGTTTACTTCTCCGGCAACAGAATTAACCCTCAAATATTAAAAAAATTAGACATTAGTAACGAAGATATAGCTTCCTCCTATCGTTCTCCGGGAGTGATGGTTTTACCACTTACTCAAAAAAACGTTGAAGCCTTGAAAAATATGCCGATGGTTGACTCTGTTGTACGCGTAATCAACCACGAAGATGAATCAACATATATCTTCCCACACAATTCAGCTTTCCCATGGAATGAAGATAATTTCGGTCCTATTGTTATTCCGATGAAAAACCAAACCATTAATCTCTCGCTCAACAATTTGCCGCTCTATCGCCGAATTATTTCACTTTATGAAAATCACAAATTAGAAATTATTGATAATAAAATTTATATCGATGGACAAGAGACCAAAACCTATACCTTTGCACAAAACTATTACTGGATGATGGGGGATAGTCGTCACAATTCACAAGACAGCAGATTTTGGGGTTTTGTTCCTGAAGATCATATTGTTGGTAAAGCCGTATTTCTATGGTTTTCACTGGATAAAGACAAATCGTTTCCAGCAAATATCCGATGGAATAGAGTTTTTCGACTAATAAACTAAAATTCCGCCTTAAGGTAGAAGCAAATACGAGAAAGCTATTACGTTAAGAATACTAGAAAACATGAAAAAATCAGTTAAAATCAAAGTTATTTCAACATTAGTTTTACTTCTAATACTAATAGCCATCAACGGCATAACCCTATTTCGGATGCCAGATAACACTATGGAAGCCACCATAATGAATGGAGAAAGAGTGTGGATCAATAAATTTGCATTTGGTGATTATTTTTTAGGATATAAACTTCCCGGATTTTCAAAAATACAACGAGGAGATCTGGTTTATATGATCGACCCATCGCAAAACGATCGTCCTTTATACGCCCGTGATCGTATTATTGCCCGTGTGATAGCTCTTCCGTTGGATATTTTTGCGTTAAAAAACAGGAGCATCTACATTAATCAGGAAATCTTTGAAGATCCTTCCACTGTCCAACATGGCTATCGAATTGTAGCAAAAGAAGGTGTAAAGCTCGATTCAACATTTTTTGCCAAATACAACCTGAAAGAAGTCATCAACGAAGGACGAAAAAGCAACCTCAACGAAAAATATTTCAAAATCTATAATTTCGAAGAAATGCCAATGGATATTTGGGAAGCCCCGATGACAGCAGAAAAAGCAAAAATTATAGAAGAAGACAGTTTGGTAAGTTATATCCGTTTTGTACGTTCCAATGTTCCAGGACGCTATTTAAAAATTTGGCCATATGGAACCTATTGGACATGGAACCATTGGAACACTTATCCTGACTTTCAGGTTCCAGGCAAAAATTTAACCATATTTTTAACATTCCGAACTCTTGAAGGTTACGACGAACTCATTTCGAAGTATGAAAACAACAAATTGGATGTAACTATCAACAATGAAATCTATATCAATGGACAACTAACTAACAGCTACGTGGTGAAAAAAAATTATTATCTTGTTTTTAGCGACAACCGTGATCGATTCTACGACTCACGTACATGGGGGCTTGTCCCTGAAGAATACATTATTGGTAAAGTAATCGGTAAAAAGTAAATCAATACAAACCTCATAAACCTATTAAAAACAGAATTGTATGAAAAGAGACACTTTGGTATTTGATATCATCAACAAAGAATTTCAACGCCAAAAAAACGGTATTGAACTTATCGCTTCAGAAAATTTTGTTAGCGAACAAGTGATGGAAGCCATGGGATCGTGCATGACCAACAAGTATGCCGAAGGATATCCCGGCAAACGTTACTATGGTGGTTGTCAACACGTTGATAAAACCGAACAGCTTGCTATTGACCGACTTAAAGAACTTTATGGCGCTGAATATGCTAACGTACAACCGCATTCCGGCGCACAAGCCAACATGGCAGTATTTATGACCGTTCTCAATCCTGGCGATACGTTCATGGGTCTTGATTTAGCCCATGGAGGTCATCTTTCCCATGGATCACCGGTTAACTTCTCGGGCATCATGTATCGTGCCATTTCCTATGGTGTTAAAGAATCAGACGGACGGATTGACTATGATGCAATGGAAGAATTAGCCATCAAAGAAAAACCTAAACTAATTGTGGGTGGAGCCTCTGCCTATTCTCGCGAATGGGATTACGCACGAATGCGTGCCATCGCCGACAAAATTGGAGCAATTTTTATGGTAGATATGGCACACCCTGCAGGGTTGATTGCTGCCGGACTGCTTGAAAATCCTGTCAAATATGCCCACATTGTAACATCAACAACGCATAAAACCCTTCGTGGACCTCGCGGTGGAATTATCCTGATGGGAAAAGATTTCGAAAATCCATTTGGAAAGAAAACCCCCAAAGGCGAAATCAGAAGTATGTCGTCGCTCATCGATTCAGCGGTTTTCCCCGGAGTACAAGGTGGCCCGTTAGAACATGTTATAGCCGCAAAAGCTGTTGCTTTTGGTGAAGCGCTTCAACCCGAATACAAAATCTACCAAATGCAAGTTAAGAAAAACGCAGCTGAAATGGCTCAAGCGTTTATTAAACGTGGATATAAAATTATTAGCGGCGGCACAGACAATCATTTGATGCTCATTGATTTACGCACCAAATTCCCCGAAATTACCGGAAAACAAGTCGAAAACACTCTAGTAAAAGCCGATATTACCGTTAATAAAAATATGGTTCCTTTCGATAGCCGCTCACCATTCCTTACTTCAGGGTTCAGGGTCGGCACCGCAGCCATCACATCACGCGGATTGAAAGAATCTGAAATGGATATCATTGTTGAACTCATCGACAAAGTTATTTCAAATATTGATAACGAACAGGTTATCAGTCAAGTAAAACAACAAGTCCACGATATGATGAGTACTCGCCCAATTTTTGCTTGGTAAGTGAGGAAATAATCTTGATAAATTGTACATTTGCAGGGCAATCATCTTATGATTGCCCTTTTTTATGAATACACTTGAGTTACTGTTAATTGCACTAGTGGGTGTTTTTGCCGGTTTTATCAATGTACTTGCGGCCAGCGGAAGTATGGTTGTCTTACCATTGTTAATTTTTTTGGGTCTTGAACCCAACGTTGCCAATGGCACAAACCGAGTGGCGATTTTGGTTCAAAACCTTGTTGCAGTACGCAATTTCAACAAGCAAAACTTAGTATCCTTTCGGACCAACTTGCCCATCATCGTTGCATCTTTATTAGGAGCTATTGTCGGAACTTTCACTGTTGTCCAAATTGATAAAGAAATCTTAAATCCGATTATTGGAGGTCTTCTAATCGTAATGTTTTTTTTAATGTTAAGCAAACCTTCTATTTGGATAAAAAATAGCACCAATACCCAACTCCATAAAATTAAATCGAAAACACAGTTTTTTATCTTTTTTCTAATCGGCTTTTATGGCGGATTTATTCAGGCAGGTGTTGGGGTTTTCCTTATCGCTGCTTTGGTAATCGGAATCCGATACGAACTCATTCGAGCACATGCCGTGAAACTTTTAATCATGCTTATTTACACTCCTTTGTCCTTAGCCATATTTTTACTATACAACATGGTTGACTGGGAAGTTGCTGTCGCTCTTTCGCTAGGACAGGCCATTGGAGCTTACATTGCCAGCAAATACGCCCGAAGTTTCAATATGAAAATTCTTACAGCTATTTTACTGCTCATGACATTATTGAGCGGACTTGAGCTAGTAGGTGTGTTCGATATGGTTTTCTCTTAAAAATAATTTATTCGATAACCATTAGTGACAAGAATTTTCAGGCGATTTCTCAAGACGCATAATCATTGGTCCCTGATAATGATCGATTGTGTTTGCTACTTTAACACAATAAATGGAACGAGCAATCCTATCCGATAGGTCGCTTAAGTTTCCGGAATTTTTTTGATTGAATGCCTGTTTACATAAACTCAGTAACGAAGATTCCATATAAGCAACCATTTTTTCATACACCGCCGGAATATACCAAATAGTTCGAATGCCTTTACTTGCAGCTTCTCCGGCCATGCTACCCATCAATCCGTGCCATCCATGAAAAATCTCTTTTATAATCGATGAGTGTTCATCAACCATTTCTATCGGATGCCCTAAACATAAAACAAGAGATTTAATATTCGATAAAAAGATTCTAGAGAGTTGTTGGTTGATCTCAGACTCTTTTATCGCTGTTTCTGCATTCGAAATGCTATAAATTGTTTGGTTTGTAGAAAATAGATTTATCAAAACATCAAAATTCTTACCTTCCATAGCAATTTTTAACTCATCTACGCTTTTCAAATCTGTCAATGAATGGAATATAATATGTATGTTGTTGTTATCGATTGATAAATTATACAATAACAGTGACCACTCATTCTCGTTATTAACTTGTGCAAAAACCGATGCGCCAAGCGATAATAGACGTTGAATAAGAGTAAAACCAAATAACGAATCGGCATGGAGAATAAAAATGGTGGTATTTGTTAAAGGTAAATATTGTACTTTTTTATTCTCTATGGCTTGTGGAACTTCATAAAGAAAAGCACCAAATTCTCCTCCAACGCCGGCAGTGGGGCATAAAATTTTCATTCCCGGTTTTAATGCACCTTGCTTATGTAACATTGTTAGAGCGATGGGGATAGTAGCTCCAGAGACATTCCCGTAATAGCGTTGAGCACCTTGATATAGCTTTTCTAAAGGAAAGTTGAATTTTTCGGCTACAGCATGCAGTATTACATTACCGGTCTGGTGCGGAACTAAAAGATCAATATCGTCAACAGATAACCCTGTTGTTGAAAGTATCTCCTTAATTACATTCGATATGTTCTCAACGGCGCGGTTTTTCACCCAAATACCGTCCATGTAAAGATTCCAATCTTTATCAACCCCTACAGAATCAATCATCAAAGGATCCTGATAATTTACCTGCGCAAGGATTCCTTGTTTTTTTTCGCTTTTGGTTCTGGTTATTATTACAGCTGAAGCTGCATCACCAAAAGTTGCATGTGAGACAAAATCGTTCTTTTGGGTTAAGAAACGCGACATGGTTTCTGTATGAGCAACCAAAATTGTGTTGGCCTTTGGATTGCTAATAAAATGATCAATAGCTCTACGAATTCCTTTGTTAAAACCTGCACAACCACTAGTTAGTGTCATCGTTGTTGAACGATTCAAAGGACCAACAAAATATGCCTTAGCCGTAGCAGCAATTCCTGGAGCTTGTTCATGAGGCGACACGGTACTTACAATCCAACCATCGATTTCGTCAGGGCTTATACCGGCGTCATCAATTGCGTTTTCAATTGCTTTTATCAACAAATCGAGAGATGTTGACGAATTCTTTTCTCGCTCCTTTGTTGGAGGCCAAGGTGACACATGAAACCGGTTTTCAAAACCCATTTTATAAGACACAAAATAATCGAAAGGTGAAACTTCAGGATATTCGCTTTTGTAGGTTTGGTAGTTTTTACTGTGTAGAATTATTTCTTCGTTAAAGCCGGTTAGAATATTTTCTTTAACAGCTCTAAATAAATCGGCGTTGGTCACTCGATACTTTCCATGACTTGCACCGTATCCTTTGAAAATAAAGTTGTCGAACATAATAGCTTAATTGATTTTTCAAAACTACAAAAAAACGGTTTATCCCAAGAAAGGAAAACCGTTTTTACTTGTTTTTGTTCATAATTAACCGTCAAACTTCTTCCAATGTATTCTGAGGCAACCATCCTACTCTTCCATCATCCAATCGGATTTGATACCAACCATCGATAAAATTTGTAATTTTTACGGTTAAACCTTCATGAATAGTAAATAGCGGTGTTCCCTCTTCACTGGGGGTACTTCTTACAAAAACTGTAGGCTCCATTATTACGCCAAGGTTTTTATTTACAACATAATTATAGGAAGAGGAAGCAATAGCAAAAATTAAAATACTGAATATCAATGCAAAGATACTAATCGGAATGGCTATTCGACGTAAAACCATGTTTATTGGTGAAAACAGGATGAACATCCCAATTATAAAAACAACAAAGAAGATAACCGTCAACACAGCCCAAGTGTTAGGAGGAAGAGCTGTGTAAATTGATTTATACCAACGCTTGTAGAACGGTGGAGATACAGCCTCAATCTTATCAACAATCAGTTCTTGGGCAAGCTTTAAATTGTATTTGGCATCCTCAAACGATGGATCAAGTTTAAGAGCTTTTTGGTAAAAGTAAATAGCAGAAGCTATTTGCATTTGTTTATAATAACAATTCCCGATGTTGTAGTAAAGTTGAGACGACTCATATCCATGTTCGGCAACTCGTAGATATAAGTGTGCCGCCTTAGCAAAATCCCCCGAAGTGTAAGCAACTTTGGCAGAATCGATAAAGGGCATAAGATGCTCTTGGGCATTGCCTGTTAAAGTGGAGAGAATGATGAATAGAATTATATTTCTGACCTGTTTCATTGCAATTATTATTTTAAAGCCTTTTCAAGTTGAACTAACAAATCGACCGCCTGTTGATATACCTCTGAGGCAGGTTTTTTCATCGCTGTCGGAGCATAGCGAGCCATTTCACATTGGTCAGCAACTTCAATAACTTTTTCGATAAGTGCCTCATCAATATTACGGTTTTTGAGTTGCTGCAGAATCTCATCTCTAGTTAACCGCGATTGTTCAATAATTAACTTATCGGCTAAATATTGCCATAACGCCCTAAGCACTTCGTCGTAAACTTGGGCATCTTTATTGTCTTTAACGTATTTTTCAGCTGCTTTTAACCGTTTTCTCGACATTTGGGAAGCGCGTCTGGTACGTAATTTTACCATATCGCTTTGATCCATTATTTGTTTTATGCGCAACAGCCAAAAGATTACAAACGAAACCAACGGAAGCAAGTAAAGAGTCCAGAACATGGGAGTTCCAAAAAAATAGTTGCCTTTCGCATGCAAATCGAGATTCCCGGTTTGGATAAAGCGAATGTCGGTACTGATGTCTTCAATATTTTGACGATAAAAACCGGATTGTTTCGATGAGTATCCGGATGCGTCGGCAGCAGTACCTTCAACAACAACTTCGAAAGGTCCGGACGATAACTTTTTATAGGTTTTGCTATCTAGATCGAAATAGCTAATAACTATTTCGGGAATAGAAAATTTCCCGGGCGCACGCGGGATAAGCAAATAATCCCATAGAATAACACCGGTAGCACCATTCTGAGTGATTTTTACATTTACATCCTTTTTAGGATCGTAAACTTCAAACTCTTTGGGAAATTTTATTGTTGGATTATCGAGAAACTTGATGTTTCCGTTTCCGGAATATCGGATTTTGAAATTGATAGCATCGTTAACATTCAATTGATTTTTGCTGACAGAAGCATCAAGGCGCAATAGTCCTACTCCACCGGTAAAATCGGTTGGTTTGGGTTCCGGAAGCGGTTTTACATTGATAGTCACAACCGGACTTTTGTTGCCTACCTTGTAACGGCGAACATTACCACCAAAAAAGGCTTCAAATGGATCGATAGGACGTGTCCGCTCTGTGACAATCACTTCAACGTTCATCGGATCGATTTCTATTGTGCCACTTCTCTGCGGGAAAAGCAGATATTTGGCAATCACACCGGTTTGGTAGATTCGCCCGTTGACATTTTCCCTCTGGAGCTGGATTTGCGTTGTTGTTTCTATCTCTTCTTTGAAAAATCCAACAAACTTGGGAAGTTCAACTTTTTCAAAGCTATTTAATTCCAATGTGGTATAAAGCTTCAAAGTTGCAACCAAAGCTTCTCCCTGATAAACTGAAGTTTTATCAACTAAAACTCTAACGAAAAAGTCGCCTTCACCATTGACAGGTTTTGTTCTTGCCGAAGGCTGATTTTGTTGTTGTTGTGCTTGTGGGTTTTGTGTAACCGAAGAGGAACCTTTCACCACTTCGATATTCACAGCATTGGAAGTGTAGGTTTTTCCTTTGTAATTAACTGATGCGGGTTGAATATCGTAAATGCCTTCTTTCTCAGCAACAAGTAAATATGTATAGGTTAACGTAAAACTTGATGAGACTTGCCCGTTAATAATTTGCATGCTTGTACTTTGTGAAACACTGGGACCATAAATCACTCGCAACGATTCTGGAATATCAATTTGCGGAGCATCGGTTTTGTCATTCATCACGTATATCAGCTGGAACCTCTCTCCTACTTCTACAACCCTTGGGGCTTT
>DAOTAV010000008.1:0-26418 GCA_035382785.1 Salinivirgaceae bacterium
TACCTTGTTTTTTCTAAAGATGCATTCGCAATTCCTGCTTTAAGCATCATTGTAAGTTTCATTTCAAATGCCTATATCGTTTACCTAGGCTTTTTGTTGATTTCTTTATTGAATTTCAAAAAGCTACACAAAATTGGTGTTCATATTCTATTTCTTGCTCTCATAATTCCATTACCGTTCATTGTTTATAAAGTTTATCAGAATTTTACTCTTTATCAAATGGGAATCGGTAATTCGATTGACCAATTTCAACTCTATTTATCTTTTTTTTCATTCTTTTACGGAATAATTGTTGCCCCAACCATTACACCTCAAAAGACCCAAGCAATTATTGTAATGCTCTTATTAGTATTGGGATTTCAAATAATTCAGGTTTTTGAATATAAAGTTCCCGTAATACGATTAATTTTTAGCTCAATTCCACTAGTTGCAGCTTATCTTGCCGGGCGTAACAGATTAGCCGGGAATCGAAAATTTATTATGAATTTTTTTTTATGGATTATTCTGATTTATCTTTTCCTATTTACTGAAACTACATTTACACTACTTCTTACGTCATTATTTTGCTATTATTTATCGCGTATCTATTTTTTGGGGCGTTACAAACAAATTAGCTTTTTAACAGGAGTCCCAATATTCCTTCTAATCTTTTTGTTTATGATCTATGCTATTACTAGCTACAAAGAGAAAGACTATAGGGAGTATAAAAAGGTGAGAATGAGTGAAATAAAATCGGTTGAAATGCTACTCAATCGCGCCAGAATGAAAATATTTGAAGACCGAAGTCCTTTGTGGTCGGGTGCCATTAATACATTAAAAGACTACACATGGGGCATACCCCAAACAATCCCTAAAATATTGCTCGAAAAAGACGAGAATAAAAAAGAACAAGAATTTGCCTATCACTCCCACAATATTTTTTTGGAATTGCCCCGAACCCTCGGACTATTGTTTGGCACTCTCACCTCTCTTATTTTTATCATGATTGCTCTAAAAACTCGAAAATATCTTACTTCAAAACACGATGAATTTAACTTTAACATACTGACACTTTCCTCCGTTACATCATTGATTATAGGTTCATTCTCCGGAATTTATCCACTATTATTTACCTTTGCCGGAACAACGCTTACAATTTGCGGGATGGCTACATGGGAAGATTATTTTAGTAAAGTCAAATGTCTGGAATAAAACTTTTGTTCATACGTTCCTCCAACCCATTCGTTGAATCGTCAGCTTCTGCTAATAGATATTCAGGGCTTTTAAAATACCTTGCTGTAAAAGGGGTAAATATCACTGTTTTGGTAACCGCCGAATACCAAAATCTTTCTGAATTTCACAATCATAAAAATCATAAACTAAGCAACATTCAGTTTAAATATCTTGCCTATTCAGTAAAATCGAACATTTGGCTTCGTCGTATAAACAAATATTTTCTTGGCCCGATATTAAATCCGATAACCACGTTATTGATAAGACACCATTTGAAAAAGAAATACGATTTTATCAGGTTAACTTTTAATTATGAAATTCTTCAAACTTTCAATAAGTTAAAGACACCTATCCGGGCAAAAACCATTATTGAATTAAACGAATACAACGATTTACATCTCTACGACAATTCAATTACAGCGATACAGAAAAAAAGAGCGGAGAAAGAAAGCCAAGCGTTAATCAAAGCATTGCAAAAGATTGATATCGTTCTCCCCATGACGGAAACGCTTCTCAAACATTATCAAGCTCTTGCTAATCCTAAGGCCTTATTTATGCATCTACCCATGACGGTTGATCCAAGCCGCTTTGACGACAATTCTGTTGATATTTGCAATATCAAGCAACCCTATATTGCCTATGCGGGAGCTTTAAACAATCAAAAAGATGGAATTGATATATTAATTAAAGCTTTTGCCAAAATATCTCCGCAATACCCGCAATTTCATTTAGTTTTAGCCGGATTTTATCATTACGACGTTGTCGAACAAAAAAAATTGATTGATCAGTTAAACTTAAACGACAGAATCCACTACTTGTATAATCAATCGAATGATCAAGTTATTAGTATTCTCAAAAATGCAAATTTACTAGCCTTGGCACGACCGGAATCATACCAGGCAAGTGGCGGATTCCCAACAAAATTAGGAGAATACCTTATGACTTCCAATCCGGTGTGTGTAACTGCTGTTGGGGAAATCCCCCGATACCTTGAAGACAATTATTCAGCCTTTTTGGCAAAACCGGGAAACGTATCGTCATTTGCCGAAGCAATGGATAGAGCCCTGAGCAACCCAAGTTTGGCAAAAGTTGTTGGAATAAATGGGAAAAACGTTGCTCTCGAACATTTCAATGTACACAAACAATCGGAACTTTTGTTTCTTTTCCTGTCCGAAATAATTAAAAGCACAAATAAATAGACTTGTTTTATTGTGTTGAAATAAAATAAATTGCAATTGTCCTTTAACAGTTCTATTACGAGATTTTCGATGATACTAAAAAAAATAATTTCCAACTCGATTGGATGGACAACCAATCGCAAAATTGTTGTATTTGAAAGCGACGATTGGGGTTCGATACGAATGCCATCAAAAGCCGCTTACGAAACCCTCTTAAAACATGGGATTTCGGTCGATCAGTCACAGTTCAACCGTCTTGATTCACTCGAAAATAACGACGACCTTGAATGTTTGTTCGAGGTATTATCGTCAGTGTCAGACAAAAATGGGAAAAACCCGGTCTTTACGGCTGTTTGCGTTGTAGCAAATCCTGATTTTGAAAAAATAGAACAAAATCATTTCACTGAATATTTCTATGAACCCTTCACCGCCACATTAAAACGCTATCCAAACCACGACAGGGTCTATTCCCTATGGCAAAAAGGAATGGAAGACCGATTATTTTTTCCACAATATCATGGACGGGAGCACCTTAATGTAATTCGTTGGCTAAACGATTTGAAAAATGGTAATGAAGTAACTTTGTTAGCTTTTAACCAAAGATTATGGGGAATATCTTCACCACGTATAAACCACGAATATCTGGAGGCCTTTGCTGTTGACTCATTAGCCGATATCGAACAACAAAAGACAATTATTGCTGACGGTATTCGGCTCTTTTCTGAACTACTTGGTTATAAACCCAGTTTTTTTGTGCCTCCAAACGGCCCTTTTAATTGGGAATTAGAAAACGTCCTTGTTCAACATGGAATCAAATACCTTACATTGAATAAACTTCAGAAAGAACCACAAGGAAATGGCAAGTTCAAATATAAAATTCATTGGTTAGGTAAAAAAAGTAAACACGGATTAATTTCGTTATCAAGAAATGCCGGTTTTGAACCGTCTGCTAGTATTAATCGCGACTGGGTCGATTCTTGTTTAAATGACATTCAATGGGCATTCAAACTTAAAAAACCGGCAACCATCAGCACTCATAGGGTTAATTATATAGGTTCATTAGAGATAAAAAATCGAGATAACGGTCTTGCCCAACTAAAATTGCTATTAAAACAAATTGTCAAACGCTGGCCCGATGTTGAGTTTATGACAAGTGTGGAGCTTGGTCAACTATTTACAGAAGAAAAAAATGGTATCTCCGAATAACGTTTGGAATTCCACTAAAATCATTTTGAGAAATTTAAAAGGTTGGAAAACCAACCGTAAGATTATTGTGTTCGAAAGCGACGATTGGGGAAGCATACGGATGCCCTCAAAAGAAATATTCATCAAATGTCTTCGGGATGGATATCCTGTTGATAGATCCATTTATACAAAATACGATTCGCTGGAAAGCGAAGACGATTTAACTTTTCTTCTTGACCTTTTAGCTTCGAAACAAAATCAAAAGGGACAAAACCCTGTTTTTACCGTCAATTGCCTGGTGGCTAACCCCAACTTTGATAAAATCCGTGCGACCGATTTTCAAGAATACCATTATGAATTAGTCACCGAAACATTTCAACGATATCCAAAACACGCACGAAATTGGGAAATTTGGAAGAAAGCGTTGAGTGAAAAGTTGTTCTACTTTCAAAGTCACGGCCGGGAGCATTTGAATGTTCATAGGTTTTTAAACGATTTACGCAAAAATGTAACCGAAGCTCGGTATGCTTTTGATTTGGGTATGCCCGGAATTTTTCATCTTAACAATATCGATCAAGGAAACAACTATGTTGTACCCTTTGAGTTTGAAAATGAAGACGATAAATTGTCGAAAATTCAAATTGTTGAAGAAGGATTAATCCTTTTTGAAAAACTGTTCGGATATAAATCAGAATCATTTATTGCGGGAAATTATGTTTGGTACGATGAAATTGAAAACATTCTTTCCAAAAATTTTGTCAGATTTATTCAGGGAAGCTATTATCAGCTTATTCCCAAAGGTAATTATAACGGATTTATTAAAGTAAGACATATTACAGGAGAGCTAAACCCAAAGAATCAAATCTATCTTGTAAGGAATGCTTCTTTTGAGCCATCAACAAGCCCTTGGAAAGATTGGGTTAATTCTTGTTTAAACGAAATTAACCTTGCCTTTTGTTTAAAAAGACCGGCGATTGTTTCCACTCACCGACTGAATTATGTTGGATTTATTGACCAATCCAATAGAGATAATTCACTTAAGTTATTAGACAGACTTTTAAACGAAATAATAAACCGTTGGCCGGATGTCGAGTTTCTTAACAGTGTTGAATTAGGAAAACTAATCAATAAAACTAATAAAAACGAAGAATATGAAAATAGGAATACACCACAATAAAGGATCCTACAGCGAGGGATGGGTTGATTATTGCGAAAAGCAAAAAATACCCTATAAAATAGTGAATGCCTATAGCAATGATATCATAAAGCAATTGGAGGATTGCGATGCTTTCATGTGGCATTTTCACCATTTTAACCCCAAAGATGTGCTTTTTGCCAAGCAACTTTTGTTTTCGTTGGAGCAATCCGGTAAAAAGGTTTATCCTAACTGGATGTCTAACTGGTGTTTTGATGATAAATTGGGGCAAAAATATCTACTTGAAGCTTTAAAATTGCCCTTGGTTCCAACCTATGCGTTTTTTACACGACAAGAAGCTTTAAACTGGGCTAATTCCTATCATTTTCCTGCCGTTTTTAAATTAAGGGTTGGGGCAGGAGGTTCAAATGTAAGATTAGTTCGAACGAAAAAAGATGCTGTTCGATTAATCAATAAGGCTTTCGGGCGGGGGTTTCGACAACTCGATCCAATTCGAAGTTTTAAAGAACAACTCCGTAAATATTCTCAGAAAAAAAATTCTTTGTTGGAGGTTCTTAAACCATTAACACACATTATCATACCATATAAAATTGAACGGGCAAAGGGCAGAGAGAAAGGATATGTGTATTTTCAGGACTTTATACCCAATTGTGAATATGACCTTAGACTCCAATTTATTGGTGATCGGTGCTATGCCATGAAACGTTTTGTAAGAAAAAATGACTTTAGAGCATCTGGGGCAGGAAATATTGATTACGATGGATCAAAAATCCCAATCAAAGCTATAGAGATCGGGTTTAAGATTGCTAACTCCCTTAAAATGCAAACCCTGGCTATAGATTTAATACCTTTCAACGAAACATATCTCATAGCAGAAATCGGTTATGCATTTAGAGTGGATGAAGGTGAATGCGATTATGGCTATTACGACAAAAATCTTGTCTGGCACCCTGGGTCTATCAATCCATACGCTTGGATGGTTGAAGATTTATTAAACCTTTGATATGAAACAAATAAAAATTTGTTTGGTAGTTCCCACACTGCACCCCGGTGGTATGGAAAGAGTAATGAGTGAATATGCTAACTATTTGTCTCAAAACAATGAATATGATGTTCATTTGATCTTATACGGTCGTGCTAATGAGATTTTTTATCCTATCCCTTCTAATGTCACCCTTCATAAACCAAACTTTAAGTTTAACAATAAGTTTAGAACCTGGTACACTTTAAAAACACTCTTTTTTATTCGAAGAAAAATTAGCAAAATATCTCCGGTCGCAATATTAAGTTTTGGCGAGCTTTGGAACAATTTTATTCTTTTAGCGACGATTGGGATAAACATTCCTGTGGTTGTGTCCGATAGATGTTCTCCTCTTAAAAGATTAAAACCCATCGATGAGCTATTAAGAAAAGTTCTTTATAAAAGAGCAAAATTTGTAATTGTACAAACAAACAAAGCTAAAGAGATTTACACCCGATTTCTCCCCAAAGAAAAACTTTTGGTAATCCCCAACCCTATAAAGAAAATACAACCAAACAGTAATAAGCCTATTGAGAAAGAAAATATTATTTTAAGCATAGGAAGACTTATTGAAACCAAACACCACGATAGACTTATAAAAATATTTAGTAATCTTGATGCTCCACAATGGAAACTGGTAATAATTGGAGGGGATGCACAAAAACAAAAAAATATGGAGAAACTTCAACAACAAATTGAAGAGCTAAATCTGAAAGATCGAGTGGAGCTGTTAGGCTATGTAAAAAACATAGAAGAATGGTATTTTAAAGCAAGTATTTTTGCATTTACTTCTAGTTCAGAAGGCTTTCCAAATGTAGTGGGAGAAGCATTATCGGCAGGTATTCCTGTAGTAAGTTATGATTGCATTGCCGGGCCTTCTGAAATGATTATCCATGGGGTTAATGGATTTCTAGTTCCTGTTTTTGATGATCTCTCTTTTGCAAAATATCTTCAAATATTGATTGATAATCCAAACATCAGACAAGAAATGGGTTTAGAGGCTTCTAAAATTTGTTCTCGGTTTGATATAAATGAAATTGGTGTTAAATTTACAAACTCTTTACTATATGAAAATCCTTCAAATCAATACAACAGTTAACACAGGAAGCACCGGCAGAATTGCTGAAGAAATTGGTTTTCAGTTAAAAAATGCGGGATGGGAAAGTTACATTGCAGGACAAATCATTCGTCCTTCTAATTCTAACATCATAAAGATAGGAAATAAATTAGATCGATATTTACATGGAATACAAACCCGAATATTTGATAACCATGGCTTCGCCTCAAAAAAATCGACCGAAATCTTAATTAAAAAAATCAAAAACATTGATCCCGATATAATCCATCTACACAATCTTCATGGTTACTATATTCATGTGGGAAAACTTTTCGACTATTTAAAAATTTCCGAAAAACCTGTTGTTTGGAATATCCATGATTGTTGGTCATTTACCGGACACTGCAGCTATTTCGACGGAGTTAATTGCTATCGATGGAAAACAGTCTGTTACAAATGCCCTAACAAACATGGATATCCTAGCAGTTGGATTTTGGACAATAGCACTCGAAATTTTCAGCTAAAAAAATCTGTCTTTTCAGGCATAAAACGCATAACTATCGTACCAACAAGTCATTGGTTGTATAATAATTTATCAGAATCTTTTTTAAATATATATCCAACCACTGTCATTCATACTAGCATCGATTTGAATGTTTTTAAACCATCAGAAACAGATGTACCAAAGCTTTGGGATGGCAACATGAAATGGGATAAGTATATCCTTGGGGTTTCAAATATTTGGAATAAAAGAAAAGGGTTGGATGACTTTATTAAATTACGTAATCTTCTACCGAACAACGTTGGGATAATATTAATTGGTCTTAAAAAGAATCAAATAAAAGACCTACCCGAGGGAATTTGGGGTATTGAACGAACTGAAAATATTCAAAAGTTAGCTTTATTCTATTCACAAGCTGAGGTTTTTGTGAATCCAACCTATATGGACAATTTCCCCAACGTAAATGTAGAAGCCTTAGCTTGCGGCACCCCCGTAATAACTTATCAAACAGGAGGATCGCCGGAAGCAATCGATGAAAAAACCGGAATTGTTGTCCCTAAAGGCGATATCAACTCCCTTGCCAAGGCTGTAGAAACGGTTTTATCCAGAGGAAAAGAATTCTATAAAGATGCGTGCCGTCAAAGAGCAGAAACCTGTTTTAACCCAAATATCCAAATCAACAAATACATTGAGATTTACGAAAAACTTTTAGGTAGAAATAATGATAATTACTAAGCAAAAACGCTATCCGTTTTTATTATTTTGGTCGAAGGGATAAATGTTATACAGCATTAAAAAAAATTCTGACGAAAAATTAAATGAAAATTCTTTTCCTTTCTCTATCTTCTGCTGCAAGTAGTCTAAAAAATCGGGGAATTTATCCCGATCTGTTACGAACTTTTGCTTTGAAAGGTCATGATATTTACATTGTTTCACCGGCCGAACGGCGCACTCACACAAAAACAAATCTTACCGGTAATGAAAATGTTCATCTATTGAAAGTATGGACTCCAAATATTACAAAAGCAAACTTTCTTGAAAAAGGCATTGGAACATTGATAATTGGCTATCTCTATAGGCGAGCCATACGGAAGCACCTTAAAAATATCACATTCGATTTGATTCTCTATTCAACTCCACCCATCACCCTTACCGACACTATAAGAAAAGTGAAGAAACAATCGAAAACAACAACCTATCTTTTGCTGAAAGATATCTTCCCACAAAATGCTGTTGATTTAAAGATTCTTTCGAAACAAAATCCGTTATATCATTATTTCCGATACAAAGAAAAGCAGCTATATGCAATATCCGACTACATTGGTTGCATGAGTCCCAAAAATAAAAGCTATCTGATACAACATAATCCAACGCTGAACCCTGAGAAAATAGAAATATGCCCCAACGCCATTGAACCAATGCCAATTCCAACAGATTGGGATAAAAACACTATCAGAGCTACACACAATATCCCAACTAACGCTTTAGTGGTAATCTCTGGCGGGAATCTTGGGAAACCACAGGGAATCAATTTTTTACTAAAAATCCTGCAGCACTACTTAAATCGTCTGGATGTTTTTTTTATTGTGTGCGGAAACGGTACTGAAGCTATAAAAGTGAAACAATTCTTTGAAAAACACTCTCCCATCAATGCTCTCTTTTTTGATTTCCTGCCTCGCGAAAAATACGATCGATTAGTTTTTGCATCCGACATTGGTTTGATTTTATTAAATCCTGATTTCACCATTCCCAACTTCCCATCGCGATTGTTGAATTATCTTGAATTGAAAAAGCCTGTATTATTAGCCACCGACCGAGCCACCGATATGGGCGAAATTGCTTCTGCCAATCATTTTGGCCTATGGTCTGTCAGCGGCGATCTGGATGGATTTTGCCAAAACCTCGATGAACTCAATCGAAATCGGGAAAAAATCGCATGGATGGGAGAAAATGGCTATCGTTTTTTACTGGAGAATTATACAACCGAACATATTTATAAAATTATAACCTCACATTTTAATATTTAATTCTATGATTGATATTGCAATTGTGGGCGCCGGAGGTTTTGGACATGAATTAGCCTGTTTGATAAACCACATTAACAAGGTAAAACCAACCTATCGATTCATCGGATATTTTGATTATTCGATCCCCAAAGGAACTGTCCTTCGGTATGGAAAGGTTCTTGGCGATTCTGATGAATATAATTCATGGCCTACACCTCTTGGTTTAGTGATTGGTGTTGCTTTAACTCAAAAATTGAAAAGCATTCCGGGAAAAATCACTAACCCAAACATTTTCTTCCCAAACCTCATTGCTCCCAATGTTCTTTTTTTCGATGAAAGTTCTTTTTCTATGGGTGTGGGAAACATTATTACCTTTAACTGCCGATTTAGTTGCAACGTGCGTTTAGGTAACTTTAACATTCTAAATGGAGGAATAACATTTGGACACGATGTTGTAGTAGGAAATTACAATGTTTTTCAACCGGAAACTCGTCTTTCCGGCGAAGTTACTGTAGGCGACCAAAACTACTTTGGAACGCGTGCCACTGTATTACAGCAAATCAACATCGGAAATCAAACCCGAATTGGTGCCGGAAGCGTTGTAATGAGAAATACCGTTGATGGGAAAACATATCATGGCAACCCTGCTAAAATCATCGAAACGAAGTGAGAACTTATTTCATTGATAATTGTTTTACAGTAAAAACTCTCTTGCTATGGAAAAGGAATTCATAGAAAAATTTAAAGCCACTTTAGAGATCAGTGACCGTGATTTAAATCTAAACGATAAGTTTAGAGATTATCCCGAATGGGACTCTTTGGCCTACCTATCGGTTGTTGCCATGCTCGACGAAGAATACGGGGTAATCATTGAAACCCCCGATTTTCGTAAATTGCAAACATTAAACGATTTGTGGGAAGAAATAAAACGTCGTAAACAAGCTTAACCTAAGGTTTATGGCAAATATTCAATTTCGGGGTGTTGGCATATCATCTATGGCTGGAGCTGTGCCCAAAAGAGTAATTAAAAATCTCGAATATACCCAACACTTTCCTGCTGATCAAGTAAAGGAAATTGTTGAGAAAACCGGGATTTATGAACGTCGTTTCACCGATGAAAATACAACATCGTCGGATCTATGTTACGCTGCTGCCGAAAAACTGTTCTCCGACAATAACATTGATCGAAATGAAATCGATCTTTTACTGTTTATATCACAAACCCCCGATTATCGAATGCCGGCAACATCCTTCCTCTTACAAGACCGGCTAAAGTTATCAAGCAATACCATTGCCCTAGACATAAATTTAGGTTGTTCTGCATTTATCTACGGATTAAGCGTTGCTTATAGCCTTATGCAACAAAGCAATCTCCGGAAAGCCCTAGTACTCGACGGTGAAACACGATCAAAAGTATATTCACCCAAAGACAGAAATACCGCCTTCCTTTTTGGCGATGCCGGAGTAGCTGCTCTAATTGAACGCAATGAAAAATATGGCGACAGCTGGTTCTCAATGAATTCAGACGGCTCGCGTCACGACTTGATAATGATTCCGGCCGGCGGATATCGAAAAATAAGCTCTAAAGAAACTGTGACCGAAAAAGTTGTCGATGAGTATGGAAATATTCGTTCTGAAGAGCATGGCTATATGAACGGTGCCGATGTCTTTAATTTCGTTATCCGCGAAGTTCCCAATGATTTTAAGAACATTCTTCAATTTTCGCAAAAAAGCGTTGACCAGATAGATTATTTTGTATTCCATCAGGCTAATATTTACATGAATAACTATCTTGTTAAGAAACTAAAATTAGATCCCCAAAAGGTTCCTTCCACCATTTCGAAATTTGGTAACACCTCATCAGTTTCGGTTCCAATTACCATCATTAGTGAGCTTCGGGATAAGATTGACCAACCCAAAACATTACTTCTCAGTGCCTTTGGGGTTGGGATGTCGTGGGCATCGGCTGTTCTAACCCTCAATGAATGTAAGATTAGCGAAATTGTAGAAGTATGAACCCATTTAGCCTTGAGGGCAAGACAATTTTGATAACCGGCGCCTCTTCAGGAATCGGGCGGCAATGTTCCATTAGCGCAAGCCAACAGGGAGCAAAAATAATTCTTTTGGCTCGGAACACAGAAAAACTCGAGGAAACTAACTGCCAAACAATTTCACCTAACGACAACCGAATTGTTTCGCTTGATCTTTCCGATCCGAAAGCAATCGAATCAACCATTGCAGAGTTAAAAAAAATGGATGTAACGCTGGATGGATTAGTTCATTCGGCCGGAATTTCGGCTACTCTTCCATTAACTTTTTCTACCCCCGAAAAAGTAAAACAACTGATGGATGTAAACGTTTATGGGGGCTATGAGCTTATTCGTCTTTTGGTAAAAAACGGACTTTTTTCAAACAAAGGAGCAAGCATTGTATTAATTTCATCGGTAATGGGCAGTGTGGGCGAAAGCGCTAAATCGATGTATGCAATGTCAAAAGGTGCTATCCATGGCATGGTAAAGTCGTTATCGATAGAATTAGCAAAAAAAAACATACGCGTGAATGCCATTGCACCGGGTGTGGTTGAAACACCTCTCTCAGCAGGAAGCTTTTACAGCCAAGATCCGGAATTGTTCGAAAAAGTAAAAGCCAAACATCCATTAGGAATCGGTTCGGTGGAGGATGTCGCCAATGGATGCGTTTTTCTTCTTTCAGCGGCTTCACGGTGGATAACCGGAACTGTACTCTTCATTGATGGGGGTTACACGGCTCAATAAATTTAACTCTAATGTATCAGAAATTTGGAAAACGATTGTTCGATATCACTTTTTCCTTTCTTGCAATAGTTTTACTTTCTCCGTTACTGTTACTTATCATTATCCTTCTTCTTTTAACCGGGGAGCATCGGGTGTTCTATTTTCAAACGAGAATTGGCCATAGAAACAAGCCCTTCAAAATCTGGAAATTTGTAACCATGCTGAAGGATAGTCCTAAAATGGGAACCGGTACCATTACCCTCTCAAACGATCCCCGGGTTTTACCGGTAGGAAGAATTCTCCGATTCACCAAGATCAACGAACTCCCTCAATTGTTTAACGTTCTATGCGGACAAATGTCGTTTGTTGGTCCACGCCCCATGGTACGAAAAGGATGGATGCGTTTTGATCCCGAAATTCGATATCGGATCTACAACCAAAAACCGGGAATCACCGGAATAAGCTCATTGATTTTTCGCGACGAAGCCTCCATTGTGCAAAAATTGGGCGGTGATCCAACAACGATCTACACAACGATTATTTTCCCAACCAAAGCAAAACTTGAAATGTGGTATCAGGAAAATCTATCCATGATTACCGACCTAAAAATAATCCTACTTACAGCGTGGTCGTTACCATTCCCTCAAAACCAACTTCATCGACGATGGTTTAAAAACCTTCCCGATATTCCATTTTAACAATTTATTGTGAAAAGCTCGCTGCTCAATAAATCGATTCTTTTTACCTTTGTCGTAGAATGAAGCGCGTTTTTAAAATAGTAGTTTTTGTTTATTCCCTTTTTCTTCTGCTTGCTATCTACCCGGGCAGGTTTTTGCGTGTGGAAACTCCTATAGAAAAAGCCGACGCCATTGCTCTTTTTTTGGGAGATTCATACCGCACAGAATTTGCTGCTAATCTATATCGCACCGGTTATGCGCCCAAAATCTATTTTTTTTCCATTTATAATAACTCCAATAAAACAACCCCAACTCAGAACATTCTTCGGATGCTAAAAGTACCTGATAGTAGTATTGTATGTTTCCACCAACCGGTTCAAAACACAGCCGAAGAGGCCTATCAATTTTTAAATCAGCTGAAAACAATCCCCGGAATTCAAAAAGTAATAGTTGTTTCAAGCCCCTACCACATGCGTCGGATACAGTTTTTGCTTGAGTATTTCAACAAAAAGCTAAATACTGATTTCCGATTTATTTACCAACCCACCAACGATAAGCGCTTTATTCCTCAACAATGGTGGCTTGAAAAATACAGCCGTCAAATGGTGTTAATGGAATACATGAAATTTGCCTATTTTATCCTAATCGATAAATTTAATTTTTGAGATGCGAATAGTTGCCGAAATAATTAAAAATCCATTACAACTTTTTTTTCTTCTCTTGATATTTTACTCTGTTTTGCGCTTATTTCAACGAAAGCGAGCCTCAACATTTATAATATTATTTGCCATTGTATTTTTATTAATCAATTCATTAACTTTCACTTCTCGTCCCTTCATAAACGTTTTAGAAAAACAGTATCAACCGTTAATTGAACTTCCCGACAGTTTAAAAAATCGACGAATCAACATTCTGGTTTTAGGAGGCGGACACACATCGGCAACATGGTTACCGGTTACCGGACATTTAAATCCAATCTCTCAAGGTCGGCTTTTGGAAGGAATTCGACTTATGCGACAAAATCATCTAAGTACGATCATTTTTTCGGGATATCCCGGAAAAGACCCGGTTAGCCATGCAGAAACACTTATGAAATCAGCCTTAAGCTTAGGAATCGACTCAACTCGAATTGATACCATTTCAACAGCCCACAACACAAAAAACGAAGCTCTTCAGTACACAAAAAAATACGATTCTCACATTCCACTGATTTTGGTTACCGATGCCATCCATATGCCCCGTGCGATCCGCTATTTCCAATCTTTTGGCATTCAACACCCCATTCCGGCTCCTACTAATTACATTTTTAAAAGCAATTCGTCCGACTGGAGAACATTTCTTTTAGTTTCAAGTCAGAACATGGTGAACATGGAGCGTATCTATCATGAATATATCGGTCTAATTTGGCAGTGGCTAGGGGGTGATTAATCCTTTTATTGCATATTGTATGAATCACGATTTTCAAAAAATTATCCAATTCATTCGGAACACGTTTAACGAACCTACTGAATTTATTCCCCTACACGAACCCCGTTTTATAGGAAATGAGAAACAGTATTTGTTAGAATGTATCGACACAAACTTTGTTTCGAGCGTGGGTGAGTTTGTTAACCGATTTGAAAAAGCCTGTGCCGATTTCACCGGTGCCCAATATGCGGTGGCAGCAATGAACGGAACAGCCGCACTACACATTGCGCTGCTACTTGCAAGTGTAAAACCCGGCGACATTGTGATTACACAACCATTGACGTTTATCGCCACTGCAAATGCAATTTCATACACCGGCGCCGAACCCTTTTTTGTTGATGTTGACCCCGAAACCATGGGTATTTCGGTTGATTCACTCGAAGAATTTTTATTGCAAAAAACCTATATCGGAAAGGATGGGCAATGCTACGAAATTGAAACTAGCAAGCGAATAGCAGCCGTTGTGCCCATGCACACCTTTGGTTTTCCGGTGAAAATTGACAGGTTGGTTGCCTTATGTGCAAAACACAACATTCCTTGCGTTGAAGATGCTGCGGAAAGCCTTGGAAGTTACTACAACAATCAACATACTGGAACTTTTGGAATTATGGGCATTTTAAGCTTCAACGGCAACAAAATCATCACCACCGGTGGTGGGGGAATGATTCTAACCAACAACGAAAAGCTTGCCCGTAGAGCAAAACATCTCACCACGCAAGCCAAAGTTCCCCACCGATGGGAATTTGTACACGATGAAATTGGCTACAACTATCGACTCACAAACATTCAAGCAGCATTAGGTTGTGCACAAATTGAACAACTGCCATTATTGTTAGAAAAAAAACGAGCTATCGCTCACGCTTACCAACAATTCTTTGCACAAACCCCTTATCGCTTTTTTTCTGAGCCGGCTAATTCAAAATCAAATTATTGGCTCAATGCCATCCTATTCAACAATCGCAAAGAGCGAGACGAATTTCTAGAATTTTCAAATAATCAAAACGTTATGACCCGACCACTTTGGGAAATGATGACTCGATTGCCCATGTTTAAACATTGTCGGCACACAAATCTACACAATGCGGAATGGTTTGCCGATCGTGTTGTGAACATTCCAAGCAGCCCAATAATTGAAGGTTATCGTAAAAATCGCTCTTGTTAATCTCGACCTATCACGAAAAATATTTAAAAACCTATGATTCCATTCGACCAACTTGAGAACTTCATACAAACCCATATTACACATCGCAAGGAAAGCCTTTTGGCTCCGGATTTAAAGCAATTTAATATTCAGCTTTCCGAAAATATTAACGAAAAAAACGTATTGGTCATCGGTGGAGCCGGAACCATTGGATCGTGGTATATTAAAGCTCTTCTGAAATATAAGCCGAGAAAATTGGTAGTGGTTGATATCAACGAAAACGGTCTAACAGAGTTGGTTCGAGATTTACGTAGCTCGCTTGATTATCACATTCCGGAGACATTTATCACCTATCCGGTGAATTTTTCAGACCCGGTTTTTAAAAAGATTCTCGATTTTCACGGGCCTTTTCATATTGTATCGAATTTTGCAGCCCATAAACATGTTCGTAGCGAAAAAGATGTTTTCTCGATTGAAGCCATGATAGAAAACAACGTTTTCCGGACATTTAAACTGATTCAACAAATTTCTGAAACACCGGTAGAACATTTCTTTTGCGTTTCAACCGATAAAGCGGCCAACCCGGTGAACATTATGGGCGCAAGCAAAAAACTGATGGAAGAGTTGTTAATCTCGTACTCATCAACCGTTCCTATCACCACGGCTCGCTTTGCTAATGTGGCATTTTCCAACGGCTCGCTTCCAGCCGGATTTCTTGAGCGACTTTCGAAAAAACAACCTTGGTCGTGTCCGCGAAACATACGACGTTTCTTTGTCTCCCCGCGTGAATCGGGGGAGCTATGCCTTATTGCATCGTTGCTTGGCAATTCGGGTGAAATATTTTTCCCAAAACTTGACCCCGATAAGGATATGATTTCGTTTGAAACCATTGCTATTGATTTACTTCAACACTTAGGTTACACTCCCGACATCTGTACTTCGGAAGAAGAAGCCCGAATAAAAGCCCAAGATCAACTCCAAAATTCTAATAAATATCCGATTTATCTCTTCGACTCCGACACCTCCGGCGAAAAACCTTACGAAGAATTTTTTGTGGATGATGAACTCCTTGACCTGAATCGTTTTCAATCGCTGGGAGTGGTTGTCAATAAAAAACCAAGACCTATTTCTGAAATTGAAAAAATCATCAATCAATTAAATAAACTTTTCCTCTCAACCAGCATTACTAAATCAGACGTCGTTGAAGTATTAAAACAATATTTGCCAAACTTTTCTCATCATGAAACCGGCAAAGGTCTAGATTCAAAAATGTAAAATTATGTATCCGATATTTAAACGTTTTTTTGATATTCTATTTTCATTTACCGCCCTGTTAATTTTGATGCCCTTTCTCATTCCGGTTATCATCATACTTTTGTTAACCGGCGAACATAAGGTGTTTTATCTTCAAAAAAGAATCGGATACAAAAATCGTCAATTCAACATCATCAAGTTTGCCACGATGTTGAAAAATAGTCCAAATTTAGGAACCGGAAGCATTACTCTCAAAAACGATCCACGGGTTTTACCTTTTGGCCGCTTTTTAAGAAAAACCAAAATCAACGAGATTCCTCAATTCCTTAACATTTTGATTGGTGATATGTCGCTTGTCGGGCCAAGACCTTTGATGGAGAAAGATTTCTTACGTTATCCGTCTCAAATCCAAGAGAAAGTTTACGACATTAAACCCGGGTTAACGGGAATTGGGTCTGTGGTTTTTCGCGATGAAGAAGCTGTGTTAAATCAATACAAGGGGCGAGAGGTTGAAGCATACGAACGTATTGTGGCTCCGTACAAAGGAGAATTAGAACTTTGGTATCAACAAAACATGTCGTTGTGGGTTGATATAAAAATTCTTTTTCTGACGCTTCTTGCCATTGCCTTTCCAAACAACAAATTGCCCAAACGTTTATTCAAGAATTTACCCTCACCCGAAAAATATTTTATACGATTTTGATGAAAATATTTTTTTTTTTAATGAATGATTATCGGCTGCTCAATTGTATTAGTATTTTTGTTGTATCATGAAAGCTATTGTTTTATTATTCTCGGCATTCAGCACAGCCTTTATCATAACCTCGTTGGTGATACCTATCATTGTGCAATTAGCTTTTGCCAAAGGACTCGTAGCTAAACCCAATGAACGAAGCTCACATAGAGGAATTGTCCCAAATTTAGGCGGCCTGGGTATTTTTATGGGCTTCATTTTGTCGTTTATTCTTTTTAGCAATTTTGCCGAATTCCCCAACATGCAATATTTTTTATTTTCAGCCATCTTGATCTTTTTTATCGGAATGAAAGATGATGTTTCGGCCATTTCAGCAGGAACAAAGTTTATGGGGTTAACCCTCGCCATTGCAATCCCTGTGATTTTGGGGAACATTCGCATAACCAGTTTCTACGGCATCTTTGGAATCACAACCATCCATCCTCTATTAAGCATTCTTTTCACTATTTTTGTTTTTTTAGTAATCATCAATGCGTATAACCTGATTGATGGAATCAATGGGCTTTGCGGAACTCTGACCTCCGTTTCGCTTTGCGCTTTTGGCTTATGGTTTTGGTTTGAGAAAAACCCGGTGACTTATCAATACCTAATACTCATAACATCCTTACTCGGAGCGGTGTTAGGATTTCTTAGGTTTAATTTCACTCCTGCAAAAATTTTTATGGGAGACACTGGTTCTTTAATGTTGGGATTTATTACCGCTTTTATTACCGTTTACTTTATCGAACGTGGTGGAAATTATACGCATCCGATTCCGGTACGTTTATCTCCGGTGGTTGCCATTGGTTTTATAGCCATTCCACTAGCTGATATGCTCAAAGTTTTTATCATTCGGATATACCGGAAAAGAAGTCCTTTTCAAGCCGACAAACGTCATGTTCACCATCTATTAGTTGACTTAGGTTTATCGCACACTAAAGCAACCTTGATCATTGCTTCAGGTCAAATTTTCTTAATTGGAATTGCATTAATCTTTCAAGAATTTAGAGCAAAAACATTTGCAGCTGTCATTTTGATTTTTGCACTTTTTGTGGTCACCATACCCAACATTATTAATCATTTCAAAGGCAAACATCTTTTGAAACAGCAATTAAACACATGATTACCTATCCAAAATCGTTTTTTACGTTGTTTTTGGCTGCTGTTTTATCTCAAAGCCTTAAAGCACAAGCCCCACACAACACCCTTATTAACAACCCATACCAAAATATTGATCGCTATCTTTATCAAAAAGAGTATCGTTTTCACACCGGCGTTAAACCGTATCTTTCTCATCAAACCGACACCATTGTGTCTCGTGATACTCTTTATCCTTTAAATTCAGATAATAAGTTTGCTCGATGGGTCTTTAAAAAACATTTCATTGATTTCGAGAAAAACGATGTAAAATTGACTATTGACCCTATAATCAATTTCGAACTCGCACGTGACAATGATTACGATGACTATTCGTGGATAAATACCCGCGGTGCAAACGTGACAATTTCCCTTGGAAAACAAATTGCTGTGGGAACATTATTTACGGAGAATCAATCGATATTTAACGATTTCCGGACCTTGCAAATTCAACAATTGACTCAAAGAGTAATTCCGGGACAAGGAATCGCCAAGCCCTACGACGATAATCCCAACGGTTACGATTACTATTTTTCTGAAGCATACGTATCCTATTCTCCATCGAAATATTTTACCTTTCAATTAGGATCGGGAAAAAACTTTTTTGGCGACGGATATCGCTCTTTAATTTTGAGCGATAACTCATTCAATTATCCTTATGTAAAAATTACCACCGATTTTTGGCGAATAAAATATGTCAATCTTTGGGCTCAATTTCAACATTTGCGCGGACGTTTACCCGACATTGCTGCAAACACAAAAAAATGGGGAGCCTTTCAATACCTGAGTTATAACGTTACATCGTGGCTTAACATATCTTTGTTTGAATCGGTAATTTGGCAAGATCGCGATTCCTTGGGATATCGAGGTTTCGATTTTCAATATGCAAATCCGGTGATTTATCTACGTCCGGTTGAATGGTCGGTGGGTTCTCCGGACAATATGATGGTTGGTGCTGCCGGCAAAATCACACTTTTTAAAAACACTGCTCTTTACGGACAAATTGCATTCGATGAATTTAAAATCGATGAACTCCGAAACCAAACCGGTTGGTATGCCAACAAATGGGCTATTCAAGCCGGAATTAAAACATTTGATATTTTTCGGATAAAGCATCTCGACTTTCAAACGGAAATTAATCTGGCACGACCATTTATGTACTCTCACACTTTCCCTGTTAACAATTATGCCCATTACAATCAACCCCTGGCACATCCATTAGGAGCAAATTTTGCCGAATCGGTAACGATTCTTCGATATAATTTCAATCGTTTTTTTATCGAAATTAAAAACATTTACGCCAGGCATGGTTCAGATACCGCCGGCCTAAATTATGGGAACGATTTGTTTCTTCCCTATTCCACTTATGCACAGGAATACAACAATCGATTTTTTCAAGCTAAAGAAAAAATCTTAAAGCATGTGGAAGTAACTGTTTCCTATCTCATAAACCCTGCCTACAACCTGAATTTATATGCGGGTTATTTGTTACGCAACCACGGAGACGTGGACAATCCAACAAAACAACAAATGATTTTGTTCGGATTGCGTACTTCCATTTTCAATCACTATTGGGATTATTAAAACAATAAATTATCCCTTCGACAATCGGTTGACAATATTTGTGGTTGAATATCCCTCCACCAAATCGATGGTGACAACTTCCCCTCCATTCTTGGTTACAATATCATAACCGACAATCTCTTCGGGTTTGTAATCGCTGCCCTTGACCAAAATGTCAGGTTTCACGGCAGCAATCAAATTATAAGGAGTATCTTCATCAAACAAAATAACAGCATCCACAAAACGAAGCGATGCCAGAACTATGCTGCGTGCGTTTTCATCCTGAACCGGACGCGATGGGCCTTTGATTCGCTTTATCGAAGCATCTGTGTTTAAACCAATTATAAGGTGTTTCCCCAAATCGGCTGCTTTAGATAAATATTCCACATGTCCTCGGTGCAATATGTCGAAACATCCGTTGGAAAAAACAATCTTCTCCGATTTGAAGCGCCACATGGCTAATAGCGGCTGTATCGTATCTATGGTATGAATTTTTGATTGGATAATTTCTAAATGTTTCATAATTCAACCTGTTTATGTTCTATTTTGCTTTGAGTTGATATCTGATAAAATCCGGTTTCGGAATAGTTCAAAACAATCAGACTTATTAGCCCCCCCAAAACAATGACAACCACATTGACACCATGAACCACGAGTGCAAATAAACGGGCGGTTGCATCGTCGATTCCGAATATCACCAACGATACAATCACCATAAAGTGATATGCTCCAATTCCCCCTTGAACAGGAGCTAGCATAGCGTAGCTTCCCATAAGGAAAACTGCCAAAATTTGGGTGGTGGTCAGAACATTCATTCCCAGCGATGCAAAGGCGGGTTTGACAATCAACATTCCTAGGAAATACAATCCCCATATCAGGAGCGAAAGAATTATGTATTGCGTTGGACGTTTCAACGTCATAATAGAAAAAAGGCCGTCGCGAAGGGTTTTTAGTTTTTCGAAAAATTTTCCCATCAATCCCTTATAAACACCTATCTTTTTTACTACTATGCCCAAAATAATACCCGCAGAAAGAATCAGAAAGACTGCAATTACCAAGGTTTGCCATGTGAAAATTGCCGCAACTTTCTCTGAAACTCCGGGGTTATTGCTTATGAAAGTTTTAAAAAATTGTGGTTGAAACAAAAACCCCACAACAGTAAGGGCACCCAATACAACCATATCAACAATTCGTTCGGTGATAATGGTTCCAAACGCGGTTGAAAATGGTACATTTCCGTATTTCTTTACCACCGCTGCACGAGTCAATTCTCCCATTCGGGGAAAAGCAAAATTTGCCAGATAACCAATCATTACCGAATGATAAAGCAAGGATGGCTTCTGTGGTTTTTCCATCGACTCAAAAATATAGGCCCAACGAATTGCTCGGATTACATGACTTAAGAGACCTATGATGACTGCAAAGAATATCCACAAATAATTGATCTTAGTGGCAGCATCTATCAACTCTTCAACGGGCTGATCTTTATAAACCTTCCAGAAAAGAAAGATTCCAAGGCTTATAAAAAAAAGAAATTTAAAGGTTTGTGTAAGTTTCCTCTTCACTATAAAAGCTGATTGGTTTGTGAATCGGGAAATATCACTGTTGGCTTAAAGTTTTTTGCCTCTTCAAAATCCATCGTGGCGTATGATATAACTATCACAGTATCTCCCACTTGGGCTTTTCGAGCAGCCGGACCGTTAAGACACAGCACCCCCGAATTCCGCTCGCCTTTAATTACGTAGGTGTCGAGACGCTCTCCATTGTTTAGATTCACAACCTGAACCTTCTCGTTTTCGATAATGTTAGCTGCTTCCATCAAGGCTTCGTCGATGGTAATACTGCCCACATAATGAAGGTTTGCCTCAGTGACTTTGACGTGATGAATTTTTGATTTTACTACTTCTATGAACATAAAATCTGAATTGGTTGCAAAGTTAATTAAAAAAAAATGTTGTCGATTAAACGCACATCTCCACAAAATACAGCAATGCAACCTATTATCTTACATTTTTCATGCCAGTTATTGATCGGAAGCAGCGTTTCGGAATTCACCACCTGAAAATATTCAACTCGAAGGAATGGAAGCTGATTTATTTGTTCCGTAACCCAAAGTTCCAACTCCGAAACCGATAGAGATTTCTGCTTTAAAACTGCATTTTGCAGTGTTTTATATATCAACGGAGCTATAGCTCGTTGTTCCGGAGTCAACCGCTCATTGCGAGAACTCATGGCTAACCCGTCGGATTCCCGAACAGTTGGAACGGGGACTATTTCTATTGAATACCCCAACTTTTTAGTAATATATTGAATTATAGCTAGTTGCTGAAAATCTTTTTGTCCAAAATAAGCTTTGTGGGGTTGAACTACGTCGAATAGTTTGGTGACGATTTGAACCACACCGTTGAAATGTCCGGGTCGAAACTTGCCCTCCATCACATGGGCAAAGTGGCCAAGATCGAACTCTCGTGTATCCGGTTCAGGATACATTTCTTGTTCGTCGGGGACAAAAACCACATCGCATTGAATGGCTTGGAGCTTTTCTAAATCACTGGCCTCTTTTCTAGGATATAACCGAAGATCTTCTTTGTTGTTAAATTGTGTGGGATTCACAAAAATACTCACCACTACAACATCGATTTCTTGTTGGGCAGTGCGTATCAACGATAAATGACCCTCGTGTAAAGCTCCCATGGTTGGAACAAACCCAATAGTTTTTCCACTGTCTTTTATTGATTTGATATGGGTTATCAAAGAATTTTTATCTCGAAAAATTTCCATAATATTTATTATCTTCTTCTTTTACGTGATTTTTCTTTAATTTTAGATATCTTGTTCTTAGGCTTCCGACCTGTCAATTTTTCTCCACGTGAGACGTTTGTGTTGATATGGTCAAAATCGGATTTTTTGTGTTGAGTAAAATTTTCAATCATTTCAAAATCGAGTTGCTTTTTCAGTAGATTGGCGTTTACAACACGAATCCTGACTGTGTCGCCTAAGCGAAACACCTTACGGTTTCGTTGTCCGATCAGACAATATTCGTCTTCATCAAAAATGTAATAATCGTCGTGAAGAGTTTGAAGCGACACTATACCCTCACTGGCATTTCCTTCAAGCTCGACATAGAGCCCCCAATTGGTAACTCCTGAAATAACACCATCAAATTCTTCACCGATCCTATCCTTCAAATATTCCACCTGCTTGTATTTAATACTGGCGCGTTCTGCTGATGTAGCCAATACTTCCCGCTCGGAGCAGTGTTTACATTCATCGTCAACCTGTTTAAAAGAAAGTGACTTTTGACCTTCCATATATCGAGTTAGAAGTCGATGCACCATCATGTCGGGATAACGGCGTATGGGGCTTGTAAAATGGGTGTAATGGTCAAATGCAAGTCCATAGTGACCGATATTTTTGGCGGAATATTCTGCGCGTGCCATGGTTCGAACCGCTAATGTCTCCACAACATTTTGCCAGGCAGTTCCCTGACTATTGTCTAAAAGTGTATTGATGGAGCGCGAAAGGGAGATGTTATCGGTAATATCGATTTTTTGTCCAAAACGTTGTATAAAACGTGCAAAGCGTGCTAACTTTTCCAGATTGGGTTTGTCGTGAACTCGATATACAAAGGTTTTAAGCTGTCCGTCTCGCGATAGCACCAAAATATGCTGTGCTATATATCGATTAGCCAACAACATAAACTCTTCGATTAACTGATTGGCTTCTTTACTCTCTTTTAAATATACCCCAATGGGTGCTCCTTTTTCGTCGAGTTTAAACTTTACTTCGCTTCGCTCAAAATTAATTGCTCCGCTTGCGAGTCGATTTTTACGAAGTATTTGAGCCAAGCGATGACAAATGTTCAACTCCTGGGATAGGTCACCTTCACCTCTTTCGATGCGCTCCTGCGCTTCGTCATAGGTGAAACGGCGATTAGAGTTTATTATGGTTCTTCCAATCCAATAATCAACAACCTCTGCATTATCGGTCATAGTGAAGACTGCTGAATAGGTAAGTTTGTCGGTGTTGGGTTGTAACGAGCATATTCCATTGGATAATCGTTCCGGAAGCATCGGCACAACCCGATCGACCAAATACACGCTGGTTGCCCTGGCGAATGCCTCTTTGTCAAGCTCCGAACCGGGTTTTACATAATGAGTCACATCAGCAATGTGGACACCAATTTCCCATAACCCTTTTTCTGTTTTTTGTATTGATATAGCATCATCAAAATCTTTAGCATCTTCCGGGTCGATGGTGAAAGTCAATACATTTCTAAAATCACGTCGACGAGCAATTTCCTCTTCAGGTATCTCTTCCGGTATGGCGTTGGCTTCTTTTTCAACTTTTGGGGGAAATTCATAGGGCAAGTTGAATTCGTAAAGAATAGCATGCATTTCAACATTGTGCTCACCCGGTTGTCCCAGTACTTTTACAATTTCGCCAATTGGATTGTGGGCGTTTTCAGGCCAATCTTTAATTTTTACAACTACTTTTTGTCCACTTTTGGCTTTAGTGCGTAGAACTTCTTCTTTAGGAATAAATATATCAACCGGAAGAGCATTGTTGTCGGGTACTAAAAATGCGAAGTTTTGTGAAACTTCAATAACTCCAACAAAATTTTCCTTAGCTCGCTTGATAATTTGAATAATTTCCACCTCCGGAGCTTTGTACTTATGTCCCGCATAAACAAATGCCTTAACACGATCGCCAGGAAGAGATTTATTAAGATTGGAATAAGGAACCGAAAATTCTTCTCCTTGATCCGTAACAAGAGTTGCCGGCCCTCGTCGTGGGATTTGGATTATTCCCTCAACTTCTCGCTCTTTAATCTTTACAATGTATTTGCCTCGATCTTGATATTCAACCAAAGAACTTTTTACTAGGCTTTCCAGTATCTCAACAATCTTGTCGCGATATTGACCTTCCCATAGACCGATAGCTCGACCTATTTGTTTATAATTGTATGACTTTCCTACGTTATCGTTCAGAAATTTCAGTATCCGATCATAGATTTCTGCTGAAGAAATATTTTGATTGTGTTTTGATGTTTTTTTTGATTTTGACATATTTTGATTTCATAAGTTAGAACAATACCATGGTTAACATCATGGTTAAAAATCCGAGGAAATATCCAAATAACATTTCAGATAATGTATGTTTTTGAAGAAACATTCTTGCCGAAAAAACAAATCCCGAAATTAGAATGGCTTGCATCAACAATATCTCGGTGTTGCCACTTTCATAAAGCGGAATAAAAACCAACAAAGCAGTCACACCGCCTAAACCGATGGAATGTAAAGAGATTTTTGTTTTTACGGTTACGATTGTAGCAACTAAAGTTGAGAAAAATACTCCCAGAATAAATTCTCTTAACAATACTGGAGCATTTAAATTGCTTAAGGTGTGAAACGAAAAGTAATAAAAAATTGTCATGATGAGCAATGGAATAATCCGCTCCGACCGCTCATTGAGTTCCAATGATTTGATCTTTTTTCTGTACAAGTAAATGGGAAGCATCATTAGTGGAAGGCCTAACGTGCTTGTGGCCACAATAACATAAATTACCCGATGGGCATCTTTTGAATAAAGTGCAAAATATTCAGTATAATTCAACAAAAGAAAAGTACCTAAAAGTGGCATCCATAGTGGGTGGAAAAGAATTGATAAGGCTTGCGATAAATTCTTCATGAATTGATTTGGGTTTACATTAAAGATCGCTTGAAATTACGTTAAACGAATATCGGCGTTGACATTAATTAAGTTCTGATGATATAGCTTTTTTATCGCTTTATGGGAATTAGATCTGCTTACGAAGACGAGCTACCGGGATATTCAACTGCTCTCTATACTTTGCTACGGTTCTACGTGCAATGTTGTAGCCTTTTTCGCATAGTATTTCGGTTAGCTTTTCGTCTGTAAGTGGTTTGCGTTTATCTTCGTTGTCGATACATTCTTGAAGAATATTTTTTATTTCACGCGTAGAAACTTCCTCTCCACTTTCGGTTGCCATCGATTCAGAAAAGAATGATTTTAACGATAAAATCCCAAATTCGGTTTGAACGTATTTTGAATTGGCAACACGTGAAATGGTAGAAATATCAAGACCGGTAATATCGGCAATATCTTTAAGAATCATGGGTCTGATTTTTCGCTCATCGCCGGTGAGGAAATACTCTTTCTGATAGTTTACGATTGCCTCCATGGTCACCAGCAAAGTATCTTGACGCTGCTTTATGGCATCAATAAACCATTTAGCTGAGTCAATTTTTTGCTTTACAAATATCAGCGTGTCTCGATCATTGGGGTTTTTGTTTTTCCGTTTAGCCGAGTATTCCTCAAGCATATCGATATATGATGGATTGATTCTCAATTC
>DAOTAV010000009.1:0-26380 GCA_035382785.1 Salinivirgaceae bacterium
AATCATTTTCTCTTTACTGTTTATCGGGCTGCTATTCACCCAACTCAAGACAAACCAAATTTTATTGATTGCGATGGTGGGAGCTTTATTGAATGTTATTCCTTACATTGGTCCAATTTTAGGACTTCTTTTCGGAATGCTCATCACAGCTTTATTAGGGGCTCAAATGCTTGAATTTCCGCAAATTGTTAATCAATTGATCTTGTGCGCTTCGATTTTCATAATCACACAAATCATAGACAATGTATTTCTCCAAACCTTAATTTTCTCGAAAACAGTGAAAGCTCATCCACTTGAGATTTTCTTTGTTATCTCCATGGCAGGATATGTCTGGGGAATTCCCGCCATGATTATTGCCATTCCTATTTACACTTCGCTGAAAGTAATCGTTATTACTTTCTTCCCCGATACCGAATGGTCAAAAAAAATTAGTAAGCAAATTACAGAAAATCTTTGAAAAAAAATAGTAAGTTTGCAATAACGATTAGCATAAGAAATCACACGATATGAACCAGAAAATAATTTTCATCGCTATACTTTGCATTTATGCTGTTGAATCAATTAGCCAAAGCATTCAGGCTAATAAACCTAAATCGTGTTTGGGCGAAACTATAAGTGTTAATTGGGCACAGTCACCGTTTCCCATCAGCATCCAATGGAATTTCGGCAACGATGCATCCCCTGCAACCGGCTCAGGAAGCGGTAATGCAATTTTTCAGGTTCAATATTCCAGCCCCGGTACAAAAACCATAACCGCAACCGCAACTTTTGCAGGCGGATTAGTGCGAACTGAAACTCTCAACATCCAAGTATCACAACTTTTAGAATCGTATGTATCTCGATCCTTCAGATTTCACCCTTCAGCAACCATGATTCTGAATGCATCAGCAAACGTAACTAACCCTTTATCGCTTGCGCCATATAAATACCAATGGATTGTTGATACTTCCACATCATCTTTCTCACCCCAAAATGCACATTATTTTTACACTTTTACTACAACAGATTCACATAATGTTTCACTGATTGTGGAAGACGACGGAGGATGTCGTGTGCAAATTGATACTACAGTGACTACAGTAAACGTTTTTAAAGCTCCCAATATTTTCACCCCAAATCAAGACGGCGTCAATGACCTCTTTATTGTTGAAAGTCCCGGAAATATTACCTACACTTTGGAAATTTACGATCGTTGGGGCAGTTTGGTTTACAAGCCAAACCTTAAAGGCACACAACTAACCTGGGATGGAAGAAATAACGCCGGCGAATTGGTAGCTCCGGGAGTATATTTTTACGTGATAACTCCCGTCGATTCATCGATTGAACCGCTGCGGGGATTTGTTCACGTTTATCATAATGAAAAATAAAAAAGTGGGTAAGCCCCTTACATCGCACCGCTACAACCGCCTACCCTTGCTTCCTTCCAGACCTGGGGGGGTTCAGCAGGAGCTGGTCGTGTAAGACTTACCCGGTGCAAAGGTAACACTTTTTTTTACTCTATTGATTCATGGCCAAAACTTTTTTTACATTTATTGAACTGTTCGAAAAGAAAGCGATAAAATGTTCAATTTCGAACAACCATGATTTTCTCTCACAACCAATACACCGCTGAATATTAAATGATTAACTATATTGGTACTTGATTTGATGAACCGGAGAACACATGAACTTAAATAAGAACGATATGAAATTTAAACCACTAAAAATTATGCTTGGAATAGCCGTTTTTGCTGCCTTATCGGGATGTCAGCAAAAAATAGATGAAAACAATCCCTTGTTAAAAGAATTTACAGGAATCCATCAAACTCCAAATTTTCAAGAAATAAAAGTTGAACACTACCTTCCGGCGGTAAAAATTGCCATCGAAGAAGGGAAACGTGAAATTGATGCCATCGTAAATAATTCCGAACCTCCTACCTTCGAAAACACGATATTAGCTCTAGAGTATTCCGGCAAAAAACTCGGTCAGATATTAAATCTCTTTTTCAACCTAAACGAAGCCGAAACCTCTCCGGAAATGCAAGCAACTGCTCGTGAAATTTCTCCTTTGGTTACCGAATACAGCAACGACATCAGCTTGAACGAAAAACTTTTTGAGCGTATTAAGGCAGTATATGCGCAGCGCGACACCCTAAATCTCGACGATGAAGATCGTATGCTTCTGGAAAAATCGTACAAAGGGTTTGTACGAAATGGAGCCAACCTTGCCCCTGAACTGCGTAGTGAATTTAAGGAGCTTAATAAAGATCTGGCAAAACTTTCTCTTCAATTTAATGAAAATGAATTAGCAGAAACCAACGATTTCATGCTTCACATCACAAATCAGGACGATTTAGCGGGATTACCGGAAAGTGTAGTTGAAATGGGAGCTCAAGAAGCCAAAGAACGTAATTTGGAAGGTTGGGTTTTTACTCTGCAATACCCAAGCTATTTGCCATTCATGCAATATTCCGACAAACGCGAATTACGTGAAAAAATGTACAAAGCATTTGTTTCACGAGCCAATCGCGGCAACGAACACGACAACAAAGAAATTGTCAAACAAATAGTTGAAAAACGTCTGCAGCGAGCTCGCATGCTGGGCTATACAACCTATGCAGACTATGTATTGGAAGAACGAATGGCCGAATCGGTATCGCGTGTACAATCGTTTCTTGATCAGTTATTTGAAGCAGGACATAAGTTTGCTTTGAAAGAGAAAAAAGAACTTGAGGCATATGCTAAAAAACTTGGGTTTAATGAAACCATGCAACGATGGGATTGGTCGTACTATTCTGAAAAACTGAAAAAAGAGAAATATAGCATTGACAACGAAATGATTAAGCCCTATTTTGAACTCTCCAGAGTGCAGGAAGGCGTTTTCTCTTTGACAAATCGGCTTTATGGTTTAAAATTTATCGAAAACCCAAACATTTCGGTTTATCACCCCGATGTAAAAGCCTACGAAGTGTTTGACGAAAACGATCGTTTTATGGCTGTTCTCTACCTTGATTTTCACCCACGGGCATCAAAGAGCAGCGGAGCATGGATGACTTCATTCCGCGAACAATACAAATATAAAGGCAACGATATACGTCCACTCATTTCTATTGTTTGTAACTTTACCAAACCTACCGATACCAAACCATCGCTATTAACTTTCGATGAAGTTAAAACATTTCTACACGAATTTGGGCATGCATTACACGGAATGCTGTCGGACGTTAAATACGAAAGCTTAGCCGGGACATCGGTTTATCGCGATTTTGTAGAACTTCCGTCACAAATTATGGAAAACTGGGCGGTTGAAAAAGAGTGGCTCGACTCATTTGCCCGTCACTACCAAACCGGAGAGCCCATTCCGGCAGAATTTATCGATAAATTAAAGGCCCTCGATAATTTTCAGGCAGGATACATGAGCGACCGACAAGTCAGTTTTGCCGCTCTTGACTTAGCATGGCACACCATCAAAGAACCCTTGAAAACAGATGTAGAAACTTTCACCACAAAAGCTATGGAAAAATTCGAAATGTTCCCGGATGTTGATGGTAGCTGCATGAGTACAACTTTTGGTCACCTTTTTGCCGGAGGTTATGCAGCCGGATATTACGGTTATAAGTGGGCTGAAGTTCTGGATGCCGATGCGTTTTCTGTTTTCCAACAAAATGGTATCTTCGATAAAAATACAGCAAGTCGTTTCCGCAAATCCATTCTTTCTAAAGGGGGAACACAGCATCCAATGAAGCTATATGTCGCCTTCCGTGGACAGGAGCCAACCATTGATGCATTACTGCAAAGAAGTGGACTCAAATAAACAAAAAGCCCGGATCTTCCGGGCTTTTTGTTACCTCATCAGCAACCAATAGAATAGTAAAAGTAAAGCAGAAATAATTACTATCAACCGAATCATAGAATTTCGGTCGGAAGCTCGTTTGCTCTTTAGTCTTTGTCGGAACGCACCATGGATTCCGGCTCCGGCAACATATTCACCCCTCTCCCGGGCTATCTCCTTTTTTCGCTGTTCTAATCGGTCTTTTTCCGGGTCATAATACCTGGGAATGTAGTTAAACTGCTTTGGACGAGGAAGATGGAACAATTTAAATTTTATCATAGATTTATTGATTTTCAAAAATCATATTCTGTAGATATGTGGTCTGAAATATATCGACAATACGAACATCCGAATAGAAAAAGTTAATGATCTCGGCAAAACTCATCCCTTTTTGAGCCATTTTCATGGCACTTTCCTGCGACATTCCCACCCCATGACCATAACCTCGACCTTTAAAAATAACTTCCCTATCCTTTTGTATTATGGAAAAAAACGTCGATTTTAAGCCAAAATAAGAGCGGATTTCGGTTAACAACAACGGCTGGTTATTTATAATCATAAACCTTTCACGTTTTGGCTGTTGATATTCAAATTTAATATTTACATCCCATGGGATATTATAGGTTTGAAGAAAGTTTTTCCATTCTTCAGCTGAAATTCGCTTTTCCCATGAACTGTGAGAAAGTTTGTCATAATAGGGATCTTGCTTCCCTCTTAAATAGGGCAAATAAGTACTCCAAACGTTTTCACTATTAACGGTTTCTCCTCCGCTGTTTGCATGAAATGCTGCCGTGATCAACATTCCCTGTTGATCCACAATTACATAGCCGTTGGTTTCTTGCACAGCCTTCAATATGGGTTCGTGTTGAATGCCATAACCTTTATAAACTTGACAATGCACCTCATCACAAACAGAAAAACCTTCATCTTTGTGTCGCTGTAAATGATTTAGCAAATAGGTGCGACAAATGATAGCTTGAGCCTTATAAAATTCAGGATGAGCTTTGACCCCCGATTCTGCTTCCACTACCCCAACTATATACTCATGAATCGGAACCACGTTGATCAGAGTTAATCGCATGGCTGTATCAACCAAGAGACGAAAATCTCCGAAATAATTTCGAGCCGTAATGTATGGGAAGACCGGTTCAACACTCATGCGTGACGTTTGAGATCCGGTTATAAAGATTTCGGAATGCATTCCTAAATGATTTGCAGAGTTCCAAATGCTTACACGGTCTCCTATTGAAGTTACAAACAAAATATCGGAAGGTTTGAGAATCAAGGCTAACGAATCTTTGTTTTTCACTGAATACTCACCCTCTAACACTTTAAAGACTACTGTTCGTAGCTGAACGTTCCGAAATAGTCCAACTTTTACCTCTTGTGAACAAACAACTTGAAAAATGGTCAAGGCGGTAATAAGTAAGACTAAACGTTTTTCGGATGTTTTATGAATCATTGTATCATTTTTCTTACTGTGAATCATTTACAAAATTAACAATTATTTGGGCAGCTTTTGTAGATGCCCCGGATGAACCTAAAATTTGCTGCAAATTTCGATAGTCTTCAATCATTTTAACACGAGTTTCGCCTTTACAAATACGACCTAGCTCATAAGAAAGAGCTTTGGTATTGACCTGATGTTGCAGTAACTCTACAACTGCCAATTTGTTTAATATCAAATTCACCAGCGAAATATATTTAATTGACCGCAGCACAAGTTTCCCAAACCAATAGGTGAAAAATCCACCGCCCATTTTGTAACAAACCACCTGCGGAGTTCCTATCAAAGCGGTTTCGAGGGTTGCTGTCCCACTTGCAACCAGTGCCGCATGACTATGAAAAACAAGTTGATAGGTGTCGTTGAAGATAATTGGCAGTTTTATTCCTTTTAAAATTCCATGATAAAATTGAGGAGCAATTCCCGGCGCTCCTGCAATCACAAATTCATACTCCGAATAAAATTGTTGAACTGAAACCATTACCGGCAACAATTGACGGATTTCTTGCATGCGACTTCCGGGAAGCAAAGCAATGATGGGTTTTCCCGATAAACTATTTTTAGTAATGAATTCACTACTTAACTCATTGCGGTTCAAGGTCGTTTCGATATTATCAACCGTTGGATTTCCAACGTATTGTACAGTAATCCCCAATTCACGGTAAAATGCTTCTTCAAAAGGCAGAATCGACAGAATTAAATCAACGGATTTCCGAATGGTTTTGATACGATGTTTTTTCCATGCCCAAAGTTTTGGGGGAATGTAATAAACTACCTTATAACCATGTTTTTTGGCAAATTCCGCAATTTTAAGATTAAATCCGGGATAATCAACCAAAATCACAACATCAGGATTCCACGATTGAATATCGTTTTGACACAATCGCAGGTTGCTCAATATCTTGTTTAGGTTTTTCGCCACATTCCAGTAGCCCATGAATGCAGTATCGCGATAGTGTTTTACGAGTTGCACTCCTGCTTTCTCCATCAAATCGCCGCCCCAACCGCGTATTGTAGCATCAGAATCGATTTGGCGCAGAGATTTCACCAAATTGGCAGCATGCATATCGCCTGAAGCTTCACCGGCTATAATGTAATATTTCATTGGTCAAATTTTTCTTAATTATACGGATTTCCCGGTAAACAAATTCATCGCTATCCTTTACTCATTGGTTGGAATTGTATTTTTATCAATGCCCCGATTGTTTTTGTTGACAACATAACTATCGCTGAAAACGTTTCACCAACAAAATCATGTAAAAATTTCCCCGGAACGAAGAATTAGTACAATTATCCCGAAACATATCATCATTGCAATCATTCCGTAAGCCGATCGGTAGCGCTCGGTACGTATAAAATAATAAAACAAAAAGAGTGTAGGCAAAGCACTCAAACTAAGCAGCGATGAAAACATTCTTCCTTGATTCAGAAAGAAACGAAGGTTTTCAAAACTTCGAATGTATTTCCAATAGGAAAGAATAAAGATTGCCATTGAAATAGCTGCAATGACCGTACCTCCCAAAAAACCAAGGTAGAAGTTGTTATTGCGACGTTTTGGTTGACTCATGTTGCAAATATCTTAAACCATTGAGTGACTGATAGGCTGTAAAATCGGCATGAATCGGCACCACAGCCACATAGTTATTTTCCAAAGCCCATTCATCGGTTTCAGGATTTCCTACTTCAAAATTCTTAAAATTTCCGGTCAACCAATAATATTCTCCACCATGCGGATCGATACGTTTTTCAAATTCTTCTTTCCATACACCATGGGTTTGTCGGCAAACTTTAATTCCGCGAATTTGCTCTAAAGGAACGTTGGGAATGTTAACGTTTAAGCAAATATATTCGGGTAGTTTGTTGATAAGAATTTGCGAGAAAACTCTCTCAACAAATGGTTTGGAAGGTTCAAAATTGGCATCAGCAGAATGATCAAGTAAAGAAAATCCTATGGATGGAATCCCGTTTAAACACGCCTCTATAGCGGCTCCCATAGTGCCGCTGTAAATTACGCTGATAGATGCGTTGCTTCCATGGTTTATTCCACTTACCATGATATCGGGTTTGCGGGGGACTACTTGGTTTAACCCAAGTTTAACACAATCTACCGGTGTTCCATTGCATTTCCACATTTCAACTCCTGGTTTGGAATAAACGTGTTTAAGCCTTAAAGGTCGTTTAATGGTAATGGCATGTGACATTCCCGACTCGGCACTCTCCGGAGCTACTGCGATAACATCGCCATACTTTTCAACAATCTCAATCAGAGCTCGAATTCCTCCGGCATAAAAACCGTCGTCGTTAGATACAAAAATTAACGGACGGTGATTTTGATGTAGCATAATACAAAAAATTTAGCCCCAAAGATAGTAAAATTTGAGAGTTTAACCTCATTCCTAGGTATCCGTGGGCTGAAATGGTTCACGGTTATTTTGTGGAAACTCGTTATGGTTTGGTGATCGACTCCTTATACTTTAAATAAGAAGTAACGTGCCGATCGATTTTTGATGGATAAATATCGGCGATTTTAATTAAAATAGCAGTTTCTTCTACATTCCCAAACTCACGGTTTAATGAGGTGCCAAAGGTTCGCATCGTAGGGGAAAGGTTCATGTATGCATTGATCAAAGGAGGAACCACCGATTCTAATTTTCTTAATTCCGCGTTTAATATCCGTTTGTTTTGTTCGTAATTCTTACCCGTAAAAATCTTATCGTATCGTTCATAGTCGATATTTAGTTCAAGAGGCTCAATGAGCGTTAACAAGTTATCTGGATCGGGAAAATGTTTTTGAATAAAGTAAAGCAAAATATTGCGAGCCTCCTTATTATAATGGGGATACATGGTTACCTTCCCGAAAAAATATCGCATCTCAAGATTCTCTACCACAATGGCTCCTAATCCATCCCAAAGATTATCGAGCGCGAAAATGCTTTTCCTCCGACTCTGTATCGACTGAAAATCGGGATGAACAAATGAACGACCAAGTTCGATGGTATAGGGTAAATATTCTTTGATAAACTTATCAGAGAAGTTAAATAGCTTGTAGGTTGCCATTCGGATATTTCCTAAAGCATCAAGGGATGCTTTCCTACCAATTAAAAATCGATACCCCCCGATTATCATCTTATCCTCAGGCGACCAAACAACTAATTGATTGTAAGGTACATCCTGCAAGTCAAACGAATCCAGATCGCAGCTTTTGCCGGTTCCACCGCCCGCGGCCCGAAATGTCAATTCACGCAAACGGCCTACTTCAAGGGTCAAATAAGGGGCATTATGATGATTGAAAATATAAATCTGGTTATTTCCATAATTGGTTGGTCTGACAAATTTATCGGGAGTTAATTCAGATTCCAAAATGCTCACCGGTATGGGATCAATCAGTTTTTCCATAAATGGCAATGTTGTGCAACAAATATCGTAATTTTTTTTTATGGCTCCATAGCATAAACCCGTTTTCGTATTTCGTCGACCCACTCACGAACACTTTTGGTGTTTTTTAGATCTTGCCAAGGAATCGGATCTCCAAAATATATGTTATAATGGTTGCCTGCCTGCTTATACATTTCTGATGGCAAGTATAGCATCTCAATATTGGCTTTGATTCCTAAACGCTTACGCCAATTGGAAAGATTGTAAAACCACGATGAATTTCTTCCCTGGAAATAGAACGGCACTATATCGCGCTGATGCTCAATAGATTTCTGAACAAAACTTTTTTTCCACTCCAGATCGGTAATTTTTCCTTTAATCTTTCGAGAGGCCATTCCTGAAGGGAAAATTAAAATTTGTTTGTCGGAGGCATAGGCTTCATCAATCAATCGTGCATTACTTTTTGAAGCGCTTCCGTAAGCATTAATCGGTACAAAAAACGGATCGAAAATTTTCAGCTCCAAAAGAACATCGTTCACTAAAAAACGTGGTTCACCCACATGGGTGTAAACGACATCGAGCAAGGTAACTCCGTCAAAAGCTCCCAGCGGATGATTGCCGGCAAATTGATACCGATGATTTTTCTTGATTTTCTCAAGGCCATGGACTGTGTAGGAAACGTTCAACTCACTCAGCAGTGTCCTGACGCTGTCAATTCCACTTCGATCACCGTTTTTCAGCAAAAATTCGTTAATCTCTTTCAGATGCAAAATACGCTTTAGTAGCCAATAGGCCACCCTTGGCATCTTTTTGGCTAAGGCGGGATTCTTTTCTTCAAAAAGTTGTTCAAGGCTAATGGGATCCATACTGTGAATGCGAATTTTTGATTTTTGATTGCAAATTTATTTCATTAAGTACAATTTCCCGAATTCTTTGATAAAAAACGAGTCGGCTTTACTTTCGCGGTTTTCCAGACCTATGCCGTCGATTTTAGTAATTACACGATAGAAATAAACTCCATTAGCCAGCCGATCGCCGTACTGATCGGTTCCATCCCAAGCAAATTGGGTGATATTTTCACCAATACGAATCGGACCTAGTTCCTCTAATGTAATTTCGCGAACCAAACGACCGCTGACACTATAAATCTGAATGCGCAATTCATCGGGAATTTTCGATCCGGTAAGAGTAAATACAAAGCGCGTTGAAGTGGAGAATGGATTTGGGTAATTCAACAATCGGGTAATAGTACTTCTGTTTATAACTTCAAATTGCACTCGATAAGGCTTATTCCCGGCAGAATTACCCGTAGCATCGAGTCCTGAGACCGTCAGCTCATAAATTCCATCTATGGCAAACACGGGTCGCCAAACAAGGCGGCACCGATTTTCGGCAGAAGTAGCCGGATGCCATTCCATAGTGCCGGAGGCAATTCCATCCTGAATCGAAATCCTTGTTGAAGACTTTTGCTCTGGTGTTGTCAACCATATTTCAATTGCGCCGGTGTCTGATAAAGGCAAAAAGGGATTTTTGTCTTGAAGTTCAATCAATATCTCCGGCCGACTGCTCACAATCTCACGATTCATGATGGTTCTGCCATCAAATTTTACGATTAGCAAGGGTTGCGAATTATCGGTTTTGATAGTTATGGGCAATACTGCGATATTATTAAATGTGAAATACTCCGGAAAAGTTTGTGATTTTAAATCGGGATAATTAATGCGAGGAATCAAAATAGCATTTCCTCTGCGGTTTCTTGTGTCAAAAGTAATTGTATCGAGATAAAAACTCCCTGAGGCTATGGAATCAATAGTTTTAGTTTTAGTTTCCCAAACCGTTCCATTTTGATTTTGAAATGAATAGTCGCAAACTATAGATTGGGCTTTATGCCGTGAAATATTTGCAATTCCCACAGCAAACGCTAGACTGTCGCCTTCATCGATAATGCTCGAGTGAAAATAAAAACCATTTTTTGGATTGATGGCTAATTCAGGATAAGGCGTGTATTCCACTTTCCAGCTTTTTAGTTCAACGGGAGTTTTTTGCACAAAATCGTAAGTGTAATATTCTAATTTTAGAAAGGGAAGGCCTAAATTAGTAAAATGTTGTATGTTAACCACAGTATCAGGATAATGCAAAGTTAAAAGAAGAGTATCTCTATAACTGCCTCCGGTTCCGTAAATATTTACCCAAAGACTATCTGTGTTGGAGATTTGGTTTCTTTTAGGTTCCCATGAGATTTTTTCCCATCGTTGAGATGGGCCTGCAAAGGTTGACATTACTCTTCCATAATAGAAATTTGATTGAATCTGACGCTCAAAGGTTATCACATCGATGGCTGTTTGGCCTATTACTTCTTCAGTCTGATCGGGATATCCTTTTCGTGTAAAGAAAATATACGGATAGTTGTTTGGAACGGTACGTATCCTTGTGGCACCAAGATTTTCAAAAGCAAGATAATCCGCATTACTCCAAGTTTCAAACTGGGCATTGCCTACCGAATAGGCCAGAATATAGTTTCCATTAGGAATTTGCAAAAGAAAATTACGCAAATTTATCCTTGCGGATTCATTCGCCGGGAAAGTGAAATAGCGGTTTGGGCGTGTTCGAGGCGGGCACTTTGGATAGTCAACATGACCGAAGTTTTGACGGTCGGATGTCCATGGCAATAGCGTTAATGGATCCACAACCACCACAACAATGGCAGCCTGACCTCCGCAGGAACCATAGTCTCCGTTACCATCGATATCGTAATTGATGTAGGAAGCGTTTGTCCCGACATAAGAACCGTAGTTGATACATTTTATCGTTCTTGGTGTAATAGAAAAACTCCAACGTCCATCAGGGTCGATTTCGATAAACTGGAATTCATCGGTCTCCAACTGTCCTAACCCTTGCTGCATCCAACCTTCTTTGCCGGGTTGTACAATAAAAGTGGAATTTTGCCATTCAATTTCTGACTCATTGGTTTTGTAAGTTCCAACTCTCCAAAAATAAGGTTGGTTAGGATTAAGCGATGCAGGTAATTGCCATTCCACTACCCCTCCGGGGGATTGAACAACTCCTGTTTTTTTCCAAAACGAGTTAAACCGAACGGTGGTGTCAATTTGAAAAACATATTGAACTTCTGCAGCAAAAGGGTCGCCGGTTGAAGCTTTCAACCTTTCAGGCGATTGTGGCTCAATAGCGTTGGGTAACGGAAAAACAGGATATATATCGGTTGACTTAATTGCAAATGTAATGGATTGGGTATTATTTCCCTCATTAAGTTCTTCAATTTCGCTCAAATGATCAAGGGTTACGGTTACTCGATTCAACCCGGGTGCATTCAATCGATCGGTTGGGAAATAAATTTCAAGCGTGTCAGAATAGAAAAGTTTTTCCAAGGATGCGATTTTTTCCTGACGTTCCCCGTTAGGTAAAACTCTTTCGGCAAATACTGAGAGAGGTTTGTTTAATGCTTTTCCGGGATTAGAAACAATAATTTGCACCGCAAACGAATCGATGGCAGTGGTAATAACCGCCGGTCGAACTTTAATAGCCGCGGGGAATAAAGCCGGATCGGGTTTCTGCCCCACTACAGGATGCAACGAAGGATCGCCGTGAAGCAAAAACTCAAGACAAGTACTTGTGGTATAAATCGAAGGTTGGTTTTGTAATAAGTATTTGGTAGTTTCCAACATCGCTTTACCGTAACTTTGTCCATAATAAACGGTGAGCAAGTTGCGATAAAATTCTCTTGTGTAGCGATCAAGAAATGTTGGATAGCCTAAATTTGTACTTGCTAAAAATCCTATGGCTCCTTTTTGTGGAATAAGAACCCACTTTTCGCTGATGGTTTCACTTCCGGGATCGAAAACATTCCCCGAATAACAAGAATTGGCTATAATGAGCGGATATTTTCCTTGGTTGTTAAAATTCTGCGGTTCGTCAATATTTTGATCAAACCCACCCGACCATGCGTGACCAAAAAAGGTTAGCGACAATGGTCCCTTCTCGAGCAAAGAGCGGACGCTATCGGATTGAGTGGTTACCAGTGGAGCCGAACTGTTTTTCAAAAAAGTACTTGAAAATCCACCCAGCAAGGTATCGTTGATGATGGTGCGATATCCGTTTAAAAACGCGGCAAAAGCGTTTTGTTCGGCAGCATTGTTTCCTCCACCAAAAAGCAAAGCATTTTTAGCCCCCATGGAAGTCTGTCGTTGCTCGTGTTCCTTAACCTTATTGAAATAATTGGTTACATGATTCAACGAAAGGGCACTCAATCGGCCAACAACAATTTCCGGAATATCGGCATTGGATGTCAGCCTGTTGGTGATAAGCATATCGCTGGGAGGAGAACCACCCACGGGGATTAGGTTTTGAGCTGCCAATGATGGAGTTGTCTTCAAATTAACTTGATTGATACCTTTTCCAATCAAAAATAAATATTGTGGAGTTCCGTATCCCGCCGTAATATAATCGCGTAAGAAATAACGTATAGCCAAAGGATGAAACCGAATTCCATAGGCGTAACGATTATAGAGAGTTTCAATATTCACCATCAAAGCATTACGGTAATGAGCATAAGGTTCCACAGCCGACAAAAGACTTGGATGTGTTACAATAATAAAATCCGATGGAAATCGGCTAAGAAGCATCGATGAAGGTTTAATGCATTGATACGAAAGTGAAATCGGGGTTGTTGTTACAAAAAGAGACAATTCTTCCGACGATGGAGGCAAGGTTAAAACCCAACCTGAGGAGGAAAAAACCGGTACAAAACGCCACCGGTTTTGAGTTTCATAAACTATTGGAGGAGTTTGGGCAGTCAATCCTGTAAAGACAATCCAACGATTTTCAGATGAAGCCGGGATTTTGAACTGATATTGCTTTCCTGCAGAAAGAGAGAAGGTTGCCGGGTAATCGGCTTTGATATAGGCAATCCCCATACGGTCGGAAGCAATGCCTAAGTCGTTGACACTCTCAAAACCAATTGTCAAAGTGTTCCCAAATTGCGAAGCCGCGATTGAAAACTGCCTCTTAATTTGTTCCCGCCCTCGAAAAAGCGTGTCGAGTAAAATAGTTGAACCTATTTTTATTCGTAGATGATGATTATACCCCGATAAAGAGGGCTCATTATTCAATCCGCAAACCAATACCTCCAAAACAATATCTCCGTTTCCTGAATTGCCTTCCAGCGTCAAAGTTCGGTTAGTTGTTGACCCAAGAGTAATTTCAGGTAAAGAAAACCACCCCTCGGCGCCACCAAACAGTGGCCCAATTTCATCAGAATAAAACCGATCGGCTGAATAATAAGTAGAAGTTCTGAAGCCTTGATTGAGCTGAGAACTTCCCCCGGTTATTGATGGATTCTGATAACGTCTATTGGCGATACTATTATTCCATGTTAAAAAATAGGTGGCTGTATCGTTGAAAAAACTAACATAAGGATTTGCCTGTAATCTTGGATTTACATACAACCCTGTATCAAACCATCCATCGTTGGGCTGACCTACAAACTCAATGTATTGAACTGTGCCTAGGTTTTCACCTTCAACATGTATCGGAATCTCGATTCCACGAAAAAATAGTTGCAGATTTTGAGGTGTAATTGAGGAAAGGGGAACTCCCGCCTGTACTAATGAATCAGCTGTCAGCCGAATTATTCCCCGCTGAATATTTTTAATCGAAAAATATTGCTGTTGGTCGTTTATCCATCCATCAATAGGCTGTGCAGAACTTCTTACTATGGAAGTGGTAAGAAAAAGAATCGGAATTACTATTCCCCAAATTTTTGAGATCCAGATCATAACTTAACGACCATTGCATCGATTGGACGAAAATACAAAATTACCCTATTCAACGCAACGGAAATTTGACTAACAAAATCTCAATCGAAAAGAAAATCGTTCCGCAATTGGTTAATTTTATTCAAAAATTAATGGAAATATTTCAGCTCCTTCCTTTCAACTGTTGATAATCTAAATAATAGATTACCCTGATACTTAATGAGTTTTGAGCCTGTTCTCTAAATAGGTTTTTCACATTCTCGCTATAGGAAAGATCAATATTATTGGTTTTAGTCGATAGATTGTTTTTCCATACTAAGGAAACTATGCTGCCGGGAGCAAAATGCCAAACGTAAGATAAATCCAGATTGAAAAAATTCCGGTTGATATTCGGAGTGGAAAACTGTCCATCAGGCAGCAAAGTAAGCCTTCCGTCATCTTCCAACCTTAGGAAATTAAAATATTCCACGCGGCTCCAGTTATGATCAACTTCAAGAGAGAGAGAACTTCGTGGATTTAAAATGTAATTTAATTCAATACCTGTCACTGTTTTTTTGAAATCACGCCGACCAAATACAATCGTATCAGGTTGGTTTATAATTCCTACATAACCTAAATCTTTAATATTGTAGTTGTTGGAGAAGTTAAGGATCATCAGCAATTTATCTCCGATCGAAAACCTTGGAGAAATACTTCCCCAATACCCCCATGGATCATCATCAAAAGATTGCCATTGCCCGACCTGGATATCTAACGCTATTTTTTTTCGATAATCGGTTGAAATCCAGCATGTTAAATCATAACTCGATGGGGTTCGATATTTTTTCCCGGGAATACGAGGTTCGTCGTAATCAAAACCATACACCGGCTTATAGGTACCATTGAAGCCAATGGACAGATAATTATTAAAAGTCATCATTCCACTGTAGCCAAGATACATTGATTTGAACTTTGAAAAATCGGCTAAGGTGTTATAGGTGTAGTTTAGATTTATTCTCCAATTGAGAATGTTTTTCCAGGGTTTATTCTGATAATAACCTATGTTTAACTGTTCGATATTTTTATTCCCAACATACGAAAATCCCATATCATTTGGATTAAAATATTCGCTTTCTGTGCGATGAGTTAATCCATAACGTAATTTACCTCTTATTTTTGAAAAATTCAGCCGATAAATGTATCCCAAGCCATTTTCTTCCACATCGCGATATGTGTAGGCGGCATGCCCCGATAAACCATGGAGTTTCCCTCGTTCAAGATAAAAATCAATTCCGGTCGCATTGGCATAATAACCATCAGCTCTCACCAGATTGGTATTAATCAAACTCATATAACTGTTAAACGGTAGCGATTGCTCCACCACGGCTACGCTTTGATTTGTCAAAGCTTGGGTTTCCCAACGTCGCCGAATTCCTGTCGATGTGTCTTCTATCGTGGCATAAGACGGAGCAGTCACTGCATTAAGAAGCCCCAAAGAAAAGCCATTCTTCGTTTTACCAGTGAGTTTCGTTGCATTGATTAGTTGAACTGTTGCCGGATTATCAACTAATATTTCAGTTGAATCAAGAGGAACTCGCAAATATTTTACCGGTCGGCCGCCAATTCGTCGGGAATGGAACAAATCGGCTCGCTTAAACAATTCTGTCCCCTCTTTAAAAAAGTCTCGATTTTCAATATAATAGGTTTCATAAGGGCCAAGATTCAATACTTCACGGTCGGATGCCACTTGTCCGAAATCAGGAATGAGCATAACATCCAAAGTAAAACTCTCATTAATTCCATATTTCAGGTCTGCCCCTCCTTTCACCACATATGCTGATTCTCCTTTATAACGGTCGTAATATGCGCTAAAATAAGGGAAGAGAGATAATCTCAAAGGTGGTTCCACATTTTGAATTCCAAGCAAACGCCCCATTTGTTTGTGAACACCGGGAATATTAACATCAACAAAATTCCAATAATGTCTTTCCCGATATCGTGTAATGTACCGAGTAAAGTTCACTCCCCATTCCTGAATCTCTTTCTTGGGGAAACGTAATGCCGAATAAGGAATTGCCATCTCAACAACCCAACCATCATCGACAATTTTGGTTTCACTTTTCCATACAGCTTCCCAAGTATAATCATCGCCGGAACCGTTAATCTGAGCATCCAATTGCACTCCGGCTACCGTAACAAAAAATGCAAAACTACCTAAACCATCGTCAAACGGATCAATCAAGATACCGAAAAAATCAGCTTGATTTGTCTCATCGCGCTTGCTCAGCCGATATGAAATACTGTCCGTATTATCGTACAAGTGTGCAAAAACGTACAATGCGGTATTGTCGTAAGCCAATCTCACTTCAGTACTCCTAAATACAGAATTTCCGTTGAATGGGAGATACTGAATAAAGTTATCAGCAATTGGCGCATTTTTCCAAAACAACTCCATTGCAAGACCATCAATCTTCACTTTTTCCGATGCAGGTACAGCATAAACTGAGCGTCTATTGTTATTGATTATCAAAACATTACTAAATATGTAATGACAATTAAGACAAAATAAAAAACTTGCCAAACAAAATTTCCAATACCACTTCATCCTATCTGCTTTTTCCCCTCTCAGGCAAATATAAAGCCAAAGAAAACAAGTAATACTTTGGTTGTACCTTCGAAAATACAAATTCTTAACATGATTTTGCGAATTGGTCCAGGCAAAAATTGCATTTTTATCTTTGAAATTTTCAATCAAAAACAAAATTACGCATCAAACGATTAAATTAGGTAAAATTACCCTTATGCTATCCATATTCTATTGCTATATTTATAATCGAATCACCACACTATAACCCAATCAAAAAATCAGGCCATGTTACACTTAAAAAAAACCATCGAAGCCTTAAGCTACCTTGGGGATGTTCTAAAACGATTTTTAGATGCCCCCGAAGAGGTAAAAATTGTTCAATTCCCGGAAATTAGCACAGCAATACGCGATAGCCAAAAACACAACGTTTGGTTTGTTAGCCCTTTCGTATTTTCTGCTCTTGCAGGAATCCAAAAATGGCTCAATCAGGAAACGCTTGAACAATGGGCTGCAGAAAATCAGATCACTGACAATCCCAAACCCCGCAAGGTTGGCATTGTGATGGCCGGGAATATTCCTTTGGTCGGATTTCACGATTTTATGTCGGTGCTAATTTCAGGAAATAAAGCCATTGTCAAACTATCAGGAAAAGATTCGATTCTCCTACCGGTCATGGCGTCGTATATGATAAAAAAATATCGTGACCTGAACAAACACATTCAATTTGTTGAAGATTTCCCTGCAGATATTGAAGCCTTCATCGCCAGTGGAACAAATAATACCATTCGCTATTTCAGCTATCGATACGAAGTGATTCCGAACCTTCTTCGTGGGTCGCGATTTAGTATAGCTGTGCTTGTTGGAAACGAAACTGACGAAGAACTCGACAACTTGGCAAAAGATATCTGTCTCTACTTTGGGATGGGCTGTCGGTCAATTGCCAAAGTGTATTTATCCAATGAAAATATCCTCAACCGATTGAAAGGTGCTCTAGAAAAATACACATGGATGAACCAACATTCAGATTGGAGTGACAGTTTACGCTTCCAACGAGCAATCATGATAACCAAGGGTCAGCATTTTTTAGAATGCGGTCCTGTAATTTTCGCCCGCGACACTCGCCTCAGTTCTCCTATGACTGTTGTACACTTCGAACCTTACCAAACTCTTGCAAACGTGGAAAAATCGCTTAAAGCTCTCGACCCCATGTTACAATGCGTTGTTGGGAAACCATCCATTAACCCGAAATGGATTCCTTTCGGGGAAGCTCAATTCCCCAAAATCGACGATTATGCCGACCATATTAACACTTTGAAATTTCTTCAATCGCTCAGTATTGAGTCACCATCTATACACTAGATTTCGCATCATTGTACAGACCTATTTTTTGGAGAAAAGCGATCAAAAAAGCCATTTTCAGTAATTGATTCTGAAAATGGCTTCTGTATTTTTTATGGTTTTCTCGTTTATCCCATATTGCTTATTTTTATCAGTTTGTTCATATCTCGAATACGAATTCTACGACCATGAACATCAACTACACCTTCCGATACGAATGCCGACAATGTCCTGATGGCATTTGAGGTTGTCATGTTTGATAAACCTGCAATATCTTGTCGAGAGAGGTATGCCCTGATTGTTTTTCCGTCATCCTCAAGTCCATAAGTTTCTTTTAGGAAAAGAAGCGATTCGGCCAAACGTCCCCGAATATGCTTTTGTGTTAAAGCAACGGTGCGTTGATTGGCGACGCCAAGTTCCTTTGCCATCAGATAAATCATCTTACGGGTAAAACGAATATTTTTTTCAAGTAGTTGAAAAATTATACTTTTTGGTATCTCACACACCATTGAATCTTCAATGGCACGGGCAGAAGCAGCATAACATTCCTCGGCAAAAAGAGCTCTATACCCGATGAATCCGCGTGGTTTAGCCATACGTAGAATTTGTTCCCGTCCTCCAACGCCTTCCTGATAAATCTTTACCTTCCCTTCAATCAAACACAAAAGCCCCTCAGGTGTTTCGTTTTCTGAGAAAATGATTTGCCCTTTCTCAAAAAACAAACAACGATGATTCTTTTTAATGATTTCTATTTCCGACTCTGTTAACTGAATAAAGGCATCGTTCGACACGACAAGACTTTCGATAACGTTTATTGTATCTATCATTGCTAAAAATATTTTTGGTTATTTATGCTCTAACAATAATACATTTTCAACATGATGTGTGTGGGGAAACATATCAACGGTCTGCATCCCAGCAATACGGTATTTAGCATCCAAAATTGCAACATCGCGTGCTTGGGTGGCAGGATTACAGCTTACGTACACAATTCGCTTGGGATTTGCCTTCAAAATAGTCAGAACCACATCGGGATGCATTCCGGAACGAGGTGGATCTGTAACCAATACATCGGGGACGCCATGTTGATGAATAAATTCCTCTGTTAAAATATCTTTCATATCGCCGGCTATAAAGATTGTGTTTTGGACGCCATTCATCATGGAATTTTTTCTTGCATCAATTATTGCTTCTTCAATATATTCAATTCCATAAACCCTTTTTGCATTTAAAGCCAACATATTTGCTATTGTTCCTGTTCCGGTGTACAAATCAAATACCAACTCCGATCCTGTCAACTGTGAAAAATCATACACGACGCGGTAAAGTATTTGCGCTTGTTGCGAATTGGTTTGATAAAATGATTTTGGCCCAATATGATATTCAAGGTGCATCATTTTTTCAACCAGGTATTCTTTTCCATAAAAAAGTTTTGGTTCTAAATCACTAATAGAGTCGTTCACTTTAGAATTCACAACAAACCACAAACTTGTTATCTCGGGAAATTGATTGTGAATAAATTGGAGTAACTTCTCTTGTTGGTCCCTACTTGCCTCTTTCCCAAATACCACGATAACCATCCACTCACCGGTGTTGCTGTTTCGAATAATCAGGTTTCGCATCTTTCCCTGATGATTGCGGATGTTTTGAAAAGAAAGTCCATTTTTTAGGCAATAATCTTTAACTGCCAAACGAATTTGATTCGATAAGGGGTGTTGCAAAAAACACTCTTTTATATCCAACACTTTATCAAAACGCCCGGGTATGTGAAACCCAAGGGCTTCGCGATCAGAGCGATTTTCAATATAGGGCTCATCAGGAAGTATCCAACGACTGTCGGAAAACGTAAATTCGAGTTTATTCCGATAATACTTTATATTTTCTGCTCCGGCTATAGGTTGAGGTGTAGGGAAATCAACCTTTCCTATCCGTTGCATTGCATCTATCACTTGCTGTTGTTTAAAGGCAAGTTGCTTTTCATAGGATAGATGTTGCCAACGGCACCCCCCACAGGTTCCAAAATGTTTACAAAAAGGTTCTTCGCGAAAAGGGCTCTTACGATGAAAGTTTATGGCTCTACCCTCTGCGTAGTTGTGTTTACGTCGTGTAATTTGAATATCGACAACATCGCCGGGAGCAACCCATGGCACAAAAACAACTCTACCTTCAACGCGCGCAATAGCATTGCCTTCTGCGGCCATATCAACTATTTCAACATTTTCCAACACAACGTTTTGCATCAAAATTTCATTTATTTTGATAAACCATTATCTAATAAAAAAACAATAGGTCGGTCAAAATAAAACTCCGACCGACCAACGTCATAATTAAGTAAGGTTTATTCTTTTTCTTGTTCATGAATATCTCTCGATAAGCTGTCGCGCATTCGCGTATCGGCATCGATATTCTTCAGGCGATAATAATCCATGATTCCAAGGTTTCCTTTACGAAATGCTTCTGCAATGGCTCTTGGTATTTCGGCTTCGGCTTCAATAACACGGGCACGCATTTCCTGTGCTAAGGCACGATTTTCTTGTTCCAAGGCAACTGCCATTGCCCTGCGTTCCTCGGCTTTTGCTTGTGCTATGTTTTTATCGGCTTCTGCTTGGTCCATTAGTAGCGATGCTCCAATGTTTTTTCCCACATCAATATCGGCTATATCAATGGAAAGAATTTCAAAGGCTGTTCCGGCATCAAGTCCTTTTTGAAGTACAACCCGCGAAATGGAATCCGGATTTTCAAGTACCTGTTTATGCGATTCAGCCGAACCTATCGAGCTCACAATTCCTTCACCTACGCGAGCAAGAACGGTCTCTTCGCCTGCTCCACCAACCAGTTGTTTAATATTTGCTCTTACCGTAACTCGAGCTTTACAAATTAATTGAATACCGTCTTTAGCAACTGCAGCTACCGGAGGAGTGTTAATCACTTTAGGATTGACCGACATTTGTACAGCTTCAAATACATCACGTCCGGCAAGGTCAATGGCTGTGGCATTTTTAAAATTCAAATCGATATTTGCCTTGTTGGCGGAAACAAGAGCATGAATTACCCTCTCAACATGTCCTCCGGCTAAGTAATGTGCTTCCAGTTCGTTGCGATTAACAGAAATACCGGCTTTGGTTGCTTCAATCATTGCACGTACAATGGTTGCAGGAGGAACTTTTCTCCATCGCATTAATATTAACTGTATCAATGGGATACGCACTCCGGATACCAAGGCACTAAACCACAAGCCTACCGGAATAAAATAGAATATTATCCACAACCCAATAATGGAGAGAAATAGGATTATAATCAAAATCGACATTTCCATAGTTTTTAATTTTGGTGTTTAACAATAAGTTTATTTGATTCAATAGCAACAATTATTACACTGGATTTTTCTTCAATATAACCCGATATTGAACGAGCTTCATATTCTTTCCCGTCATATTCAACTTTACCAATCGGATTTAATCGGCTTATGGCTACAGCAGTCTCTCCCGCTTTGGGTAAAATATCATCGAAAGTGTCAATTTTTGAATCGATGGAAGTTTTAAGAGATATTCTATCCCAAGTTTTACTTCGAAACGCCAAAATAAAAGTCACAATCGAAATTACCAGCACCGACCCTAGAGTTATCAGACCGGAAGCAGTACCGTAAGATGTAAATGCCATCCATACCCCTACAACCATGGACAGAAAACCAAAAATTCCAGCTATCGATGTTCCGGGGATCACCAACACTTCAAGAAGCAAAAGCAACAAACCAATAATTAACAGGAATATTATCAAAAACCACGACATCACAATTCCTCCATAGTCACTGTTAATCCTTTAACAATCATGCCCGAAAACATTGGTTCGATTTGGGATAACGTTCCGCTGAAAACATCGCATTTCCCTTTATAATGAGCAATTATCGCACATTGCTCGGCTTGAATTTCGTTGTGATGGCAAACTTCAACCAACGTTTTGATGACAAAGTCAAAGGTATTAACATCATCGTTGTGTAGAATCAACGAAAATTGCTTTTCCGATTGAATTTGTGACGGGTTTTTCTCCTGATTTGTCTTGCGTTTTACCATAGGCTTAATTTTTCATGACAAAGATACAGAAAATTTCGACCATTTCTTTATAAAAAACGAAAACTTGACGAAATTATTGAGAAGGAATTGTTGTTTTTACATTTCAAATCAAATTTGCCATTATGTCTATCGAAGAATTATCTTTGAAACATTTCCTCTAATGCAAAAACAACAAATGCCGGCTCCTTGATAGGATCCGGCATGGTTGTTAATAAATTCAGCTTACGTAAAAATAATCTGCGTTCCTTCTCCGGCTGCTAATTCGTAAAACTGCCCAACCGTGATAATATCTTTCACATGACCACTGAAATCGTCTTTTGTTAATCCGAACATTTCAACGGCCAGTTTACAAGCATAAATCTCACCCCCTCCGGCGGTTATTAGCTCAAGGAATTCATCAACAGGAGGAATGTCAAGTTTTTCCATTTTATTTTTCATCATAGCTGAAACGCCGGCCTCAACTCCCGGCAGAATCCCAATCAAAGTGGGAAAAGGCAAACCTCCGGGCATTCGCAATCCGGGATTTCCTACCGTAGCGGTATGTAAACTATTCATACGTTTTTTGGTAATGGCATCGAGTCCAAAGAAGGTGAAAAACAATTTTGCCTCAATACCTTCCATTACAGCGCCATTAGCCAACACCAACGCTGCATACACATCTTCGAGATTTGCTTTTGCGCAAATTATCATTACTTTTTTTATGGGATGATTTTGTGCAGTTGTCATAACAGTAGGGTTTTTAAATAATTATACACAACTTGTTGGTTTTGAAATTCCGGCAATGCGGCTTGCTTTTTTCAAAGGTGCACCGGGGAACAATTCGTAAAATCCTTTAGTGTCAACAATACCCGACTTGCCAACAGTTCGGATAGTGAGGGGTTCGCCTTTTAATGTTTTTTCGCGAATAAACTCAATAAGAGCAAAATGCTTGTCAGTGAGTTCAATTCCTTCTTCTTTCGCAATTTCAATGGCAATTTCTTTTGTCCATTGATTTGGGTCGGTCAGATAACCATCGTCGGTTACCGATACACTTTTTCCTGCATAAATTTTTTCTGCCATAGATATTGAATTTTAGGGTTAATTATTGTTTTGCTTTTCCTATTTCGGCCATAATTCGCAATGTCACCGATAGTACCCGGCGAACTTCTGGCTGGTTGAGTTGACGCACAAGCGCAAAGAGCGATTTTGTATCGGTTTTTTCATCTATTGAAATGGTGGCAATCGATTGAGATAGCTCACTTAGCGCTTTTACGATGTTAGGTTGTGTAAAATTTCTGAAAACTTGACCAATTGCCGGCATATTTTCACGCAAACGAACGATATCTTCTTCGGTGATATGATTTTTTATATCAGCAGCGAGCAATCCTAATTGTCTCAGGTAGCTCAAGGTACCGTTCCTATCTAACTCCGCAAGCTTTTCGGTTAAAACTATTCCGGCATCGTGTACCACAGGACCTAAATCGTTCATTAAATCCATCATACTTTCGAGCATATCCATCAATTGCCCGAAGGTTTTTATATTTCGTAAAATTTTATAAACAAGATATCGTATTTCTTCGCTGCCGACTTGGATATTTTGCACAGCCAAGTCGTTTACAACGTTTTGAAATGCATCGTTGCCGATTATTGTAATATCATTAACCAGGTCTTCAACCATTTCCGCTTGTTGTTGCTGCTTTTGCAACATTTGCAAAATGGCATCTAATTTTTGGTTAAGCTGATCGATTTGTGTTTGAAAATGATTTTCCATACCTTTAAGATTTAGAGTTCTTTACCGGCCATGGTCATGTGCGATTGAATCGGTAGCTCTTTGCCTTTTAATAGCAAATGCCAGTACATCCATCGAAACAGAATTTTTCCGTAGTGGTTTATTTGGGTGTTTTTCAAAAGGCCAAAAGGTCCGATTCCGGGGAGCGGGAACGCGCCGGGAAGTGGTTCTGTTTCGTAATTGAAATCGATTAACGAACCTTTGCCAAATCCGGTTTCGATATAACAGTTGGCGTGGCCATCGAATTTGGCCAGTAATGGCTGTCCATGAATGGCTGAGATTAAGTTTTCAAACAAGATTTCGGAAGCAAAGTGAACCACCGATCCTGCCTTGGATGTGGGAATGTTTGATGCATCGCCCAGTACAAAAATGTTTTCCCATTTTTCGGAACGTAATGTATGTTTATCGGTGGGAATGTAATTTAAATCATCGCCCATTCCGCTTCTTGCAACCCATTCTCCGCCCATATTTACCGGAATAATAGTTAGCAAATCAAAGGAGATTTCGCGTCCATCATAGGAGATAATTTTTTTTGTTTCGGCATCAACACGTTCAAGATAAAAATCGGGCACAATCTCGATGTTTTTCTCTTTCAGCAGCTCACCTAACATTTTGGTAGCCTTAGGTTTGGTGAACGCTCCAGGAAGTGGCGTTGAATAGATAATGTTTACTTTGTTGCGTATGCCTTTTTTTACAAAAAATTCGTCGGCAAGAAAAGCAAACTCTAGCGGTGCCACCGGACATTTAAAGGGCATTTCGGCGATATTAATCACCAACGTTCCACCTCCCCAAGTTTTTAGAAAATTATGAAGAGCAACAGCACCTTTTAATGTGTAAAAATCGAATATTGTTCGATGCCATTCAGTGCCCAACAAACCAGGCGTTTCTTGCGGATTAATGTGTGTACCTGTAGCAACTATCAAAAAATCGTATTCCAATACTTGCCCATTGGTAAAAAAAACTTTATTTCCTTCAGGAGCAACATGGTCGATCTCGCTTAGGATAAAATCAACTCCAAGAGGGATAAAGCCGGCTTTAGGTTTGACAACATCGTGTTTTGTGTAAGTCCCAAATGGGATAAACAACAACCCGGGTTGATAAATATGGTTTGGATCCTTATCAACAATAGAAATCTTCCATTCTGTTGGATCAAGGGCTTTCCGAAGTTTGTTTGCCATTATGGTTCCACCAGTTCCGGCACCTAAAATCACAATCTTTTTCATATTCATAGTTTATTTAACGTTCATAATCTTACCACTAACAAATTTAGGGCAGATCTGCTTATTTTCTTTTCCATAAAGCATTGATAAAAAACAATATTGATAAATATCAATATCTCGATGTGTTTTTTAAATATTTTTATTCTGCCGATAATTTTTTCTGTATCGAGTAGTTTTTTTATTTTTCCAAAGAAAAAAGTATGTAACTGCCACTGATAAACCAATTTCAAAAACTTCAAGGATGAAACCTTCGAATGACGAATCACTCAACGCATCTTCCCAAAGACCTTTATGCGATGGGACGTTTTGCACTGATTGCGGTTTTCGCTCATCGGTTTTCGCTAACCTTGATGCCGATCAATTACAAAACCTTACCCAACACCGAACTTTCTCCATAGTAAAAAAGGGAAGTTTCATTGCTCGGCAGAATGCTCCTATCGAAGGATTTGCTTTTCTTCGTAAAGGGTTGGCAAAAATTACACGAACGACGGAAAGCGCAAGAGAACAAATTATTGGAATTGCCACACCCAACGATTTCGTAGGTTTGCTAAGTGTGTTCTCTTCATCGGTTTATCAATACAACATCATTGCTATTGAAGATTGTGAATACTGCATGGTTGGTTACGATTATATAATCCATTTGATAGAATCAAACGGTAATTTTTCTCGGGTGTTATTGCAAAAAATTTCGCAAGTTTCCGATACAATGTTACGCACGCGACTTGAAATTTCGATGCGACAACTGCGCGGACGTGTGGCATTCATAATTTGTTATTTTGCCAATGAAGTGTACCATTCTCCGTCGTTTTCTCTTCCGATTTCTCGTCGCGAACTAGCCGATTTGATTGATATGCGGGTTGAAAATGTGGTACGCACCCTTTCAGAATTCCGCCGCGATAAAATTATCCCAAAATTGTCATTAGAACTCGAATAATGGAGGTGAGTTGATATTATTTA
>DAOTAV010000010.1:0-26192 GCA_035382785.1 Salinivirgaceae bacterium
CATATTCCTAGCTCCGTAGTATTGACTGATAATGACGGTTCCACCGCTCCCCAGACCAATAATAAATGCTATCAAAGTGTAGAGTACCGGAAAGGAAACTCCAACTGCGGCTAAAGCTTCTTTTCCTAAAAAATGTCCCACAATAATACTATCAACCAAGCTATAAATCTGTTGAAAAAAATTTCCCAACAGCATCGGGAACGAAAACCAGACAATTTGTCTGAATTCATTTCCAACCGTTAAGTCTTTCATTCAAAAGGCTTTAAAAACAACTAACAATCTTAATAAATCCGAATAATTTCACCGTTAATTTTTCCTTCAACGCTTTTAATATAACCGTCAACCACCCGATAGGGTTCAACCGGAGTATGTCCTGGGAAAAATTGACCTAAACGCTCCACAGCATTCTTAAGCAATCCGGGGCTAACTGCATTGATTCGAACACCGTTAGAAATATTAATGGCTGTGTTTTTCACAAAGGCGTTTAAAGCTCCATTAGCCATAGCCAAACCTGTTCCATAAGGAATCGGGTCGTCGCAGGTAATTCCGGTTGTCAAAGTGAAACTACCTCCGGGATTAATATAATTAAGTCCGATTTTCACTAAATGAACTTGCCCCATAACTTTATAATCGAAGCCTGTATAGAAGTCGTCCAAAGTCATTTCTTCAAAAGGTCCGAAATAAGCTTTTCCGGCGCAACACACCAGAGCATCAAATCGTCCAATTTTTTCAAATAGTTCGGTAACGGATTCCGATTGTCGGATATCAACTTTAAAATCGCCCGATTTTTGAGCAACTGCAATTACATCATGTCCACGCGAAATGAGAGCATTAAACACAAGTTTTCCAATCGTTCCACTGTATCCTACAACTATTGCTTTCATGGTTTCTTAATTTTAATATCACACAATGTTTAGCTATTGTTTAAATCTGCAACAAAGGTAGATTCTTTTACATTTTAGCAATATAATTTTTTGCTCAAAACTGAAAATAAATAAACGGTTGAATCTCCGCAGATTGAAATTGATATAAAACAAAAGCTAATAAAACAAAGAACAAAACTTTTACAGCCAAAGGCAAGATAATGAATGATTTTCGATAGAAATTTTTCCAACGAACAGGTAACCAATGAACGATGAAGCCGAAAACAATTAATGCCAGTGGTTTAGCATATCCCAGTATCATCGGGATTTCTGCAGTTCCTTCGAATCGATTGGTAATTTGATAGAACATTTGTTTCACATGCTCCATATCGGGGGAACGAAAATAAATCCATGAAAGACATACAATGTGAAAAGTGATAAAAATTCCTGCCATCTGAGCCCACCGCCCGGTAAATCGAAAAAATTGCATGCGCAATTTGTCAAGCACAAGAGCTACCCCATGAATGCCACCCCAGATGATAAAACGGACATGAGCCCCATGCCAAAGGCCCCCGAGCAACATTGTAAGCATAAGATTAACATAGGTTCTGATTTTGCCCTTTCGGTTTCCACCCAAAGAAATGTACAGATAATCTTTCAACCATCGCGACAAAGAAATATGCCAACGTCGCCAAAAATCGGTGATTGATGTTGCTTTATAAGGAGAACGGAAATTGGTAGGTAATCGGAATCCCAACAGCAGAGCAATTCCAATAGCAATATCGGTATAACCCGAAAAATCGCAGTATATTTGAATCGCATAGCCATAAACCGCCATTAAATTCATAAACCCGGTGTAGTCCATAGGGTTTTCAAAAACCCTATCCACGAAGTTTACCGAAATGTAATCGGAAATAACTATTTTCTTGATTAAACCGTTAGCAATTAAAAACAAAGCATAGTTAAACTCAAATTTTCGCAAACGATATTTTCGGGAAATTTGCGGAACAAATTCTGCCGCACGAACAATGGGACCAGCCACTAATTGCGGAAAAAAGCTCACATAAAAAGCAAAATCGATGATATTATCCAATGGTTTAACCCGATATCGATACACATCCACCGTGTAGCTTATAGTCTGAAATGTGTAAAAGGAAATTCCTACAGGAAGAATGATATTGCTTTCATCAAACGTAGTATTCAACACAGAATTTGATATTAGTGCAAGCCAATGAACCGGCTGCAGTTGCAGATTAAATATTTGATTTATAATATCGTAAAGGAAATAGGTATATTTAAAATAGCCCAAAACAAACAGATTGATGAAAACGCTCATGAAGACAGCTCTGTCTCGACGCCATGGATTGGGGGAATAATAAATGATTTTCCCAAAATAATAATCCGTAATGGTTGAAAATAGTAGCAACCCAAAATAAAGACCTCCGCTTTTATAGTAGAAATATATACTTACCAAAGCCAGCCATGCATTCCGAAGCGAAATTCTTTTGTGAATTAAGGAAAAGACAAAGGTTATTACAGTAAAGAAAATCCAAAAGTCAATTCGGGTAAACAACATTGGGCTTTGTGGATCGTATGTAAATATAGAACACAGCAGGTCGCTCATAATCAATGATTTTAATCGCTCGATATAGAGATCCACTCGTCAAATAGAAGTAATAACGACTGAAAAAATAAACTGGCCTGAAAACCATAACCGCGTGTATTCAAATGAATTTTATCAACAGAGGCCAGGCTGTCTGAAACCCAGCGATCAATAGAACCTGCACCGCCCATGACTTCATAAAAATCCCATAGAGCAAGACGTTCTGACTTTGCCGTTGCAATCAATACCTGATGGACGAGTTCTGATTTTTGAAAAATTAAAGAGCCCTTTCTCTGATGATCGTTGGGTGAAGTGATTAATATCGGTGCTCGGTATGCACTTTGTTTAATGTTGGTAATAAATTTTCGAAATTCATCGGAAAACCAATGTTCGTTGAAATTTGGATTGTAGGCATCATTAGTGCCTAAAGAAACAAAAACAAAATCGGGCGAAAGCCGCTGTAAATGTCGAGAAAAGTTAATGGAGCGATTGTACGATGATGCTGTTGCTCCATTCAATCCAATATTGATGTACTCTACACCGGGTAAGTCGTTGGTTAGCATCAAACCATAAATGGTAAAGGTTCCGGTCTGTTGGATAACGATTTTGATGCATTGTAAATAATCACACAAATTAATTTCCGCAATAGTATCGGCAGCTTCCGTTAACGGTGTACCCTTTTCGCTGCCATCAATCTGTAAGGTTGCAGAACCTTCGAGACCATACCAAAGTTGGATTCGGTTAAATGGATCAAGGGTTGTGTCGGTTTGTTGAATTTCTAATGAAATCAAACTATCGGTGGTTTGAATTGTAATACCGAAAATTCCAAAATGGTCGGGCTGAAGTACTTTTGTTGATTTGCGCGTTTCCCAATAATTCGATGAAGTTACTTTGTAATTGGACGGATTATTGCTTTGTGCCAAATTGAAAGGAAAAACCAGCCCTCTTGGACCTGAAGATCCATGCATCATCCGACTCAATGATCGCCGAACATGGTCGGTAAAAATATCGGCTTGTATGTGGCTGTCACCAAAATGGATAATTCTGACTTTTCGATTTCCCATCATAGCATCAACCATTGCTTGGGAAAATGTTTTAGCAAATTCGTCGGAAAAATCATAGATTCGATTTTTGAATTGATCCACAAATGTTATCTTTGGTAGATAAAAGGGATCATCCTGCGCTGTTGCTATGTTTTGAAAAATTAGCAACGCCAAACACCCAATCAATCTTTTCCGGATTAATTTTCGACTATGGTTGAACCACCGATGATTCATAATGTTCCATTATGGCTTGATAGAGCATGTGTGCAATTATTTTGTTTCCTCTCATATTAAAATGGACAAAATCTTTATTAGCAAGTGGCGGGTCAGCATTTACCCATTCCTGCATACTGTTTTTTCCTCCCATGGCTTCATAACAATCCCAAAAAGCACACCCCGTTCTAAAGGCTGCCCTTCTTTGGGCATCACGAATTGCAGGAATATTTGGGTAACTTTCATAACCACCATCAACTTTTCTCGACATATCGCTAACTCCCACTAACAAAATGGGAGTATCGCCCGTAGCAGAACGAAGATGCTCCAGTTGCTTCACCAAAATATCCTCATACCATCGATAACTGTTCTGAATGTTTTTTACCACATTCACTCCAAATTGGAGAATGATAAACCGAACATTCAATTGTTTGAAAAAATATCGCAGCAAATCCTTGTCGATTTTTGAAAACTGTGCACCGGAACTCCCACGCCATGGAATGTTATCGACGGTAACGCCAGTTGTTTGATCAAGGACTATGGCATAGAAGTTAGGCGACTGTTGTGATCTGAATCGAAAGGTAATATCGGTGGGCGTTTTATTTAACATGAAACCAAATACATTCAGTTCATCTTCGGGGACAAAAGAATCAACCAGAATAAGTGAATCTTTACCATAGAGATTTATTTCAAGGGGATAATTGCTTTTTCCTAAAAAAATCCTTACCCAGTTGTAATTCCTAGCGGTTGGATAGGAGAGGTAGGACAAACGAAAGTGAATAGCGGCTTGTTGAGGGGGAACGTTGGTAAAAACGCTGGTTTGTCCCATAATTCCAAAACTCAGATGATTTGTTACCGATGAAGGATTCATTACATTGTCATGAATCCATGAGCCTTCCACCTTTTGTTCGATAGTGGCATGTTGGGCAAGCGGTGGACTGCAAGTTAGAAGTCCGGGACCACTGCCTCCAAAACGTTCCTGAAAACGATGCCGCAAATAGCCGCTTATGCGGTCTCCTTCGATTTGCGAATCGCCAAAATGTAAAATTCGTATTGTTCTTTTTCCCGTTTCGCGCCTCAACGACTCATAAAATGGAGCTAACAGATTGGGGTTATTGGGAGGAAATTGAAGTGAATAAATCTTGTTTTTTAAATGCTCCTGCCCTACAATTTTCACCTTTTTCGGTTTTCCTAAAGTATCTGAATCGGAAGGCACATCTGGATTTTCTGTCTTGGAGGAAACAATCGATGTGTCGACATTTAGTTCGGGATTATCAATTTGATAAAAAGTAACTAAGACAGCCGTATCGAGATTGTGGGTCTGTTGGGTTGTGTCTGGTGCCCAAAATTTCGATAAATTGGGAACATGAAATCTCAGTGCTGTTGCATCCAAACGATTGAGAAAAAAGGTCGTTCCCCCCAACAATACTAACACGGTGAGTGTTGTAATGAAAACCAATCGGGGATGAACTTTTTTCCACATATGGGAAAAGCTAATCGAGCTTTTTAATTTTTAATTGAACTCCCGGGCGCAGTGCTTTTTCAGATGGTAAGTTATTTAGTCGAAGTAAGTCATGTTGGGTAACGCCGTCGTAACGCCGGGCTATTTCCCATAAAGTGTCACCTTTCCGAACAGTATAAAGCAAGTATTTCCCTTCCGACGTTGTACTATTGTTCGTCGATATTTTGCTTGATGATGAAACCGTAATCCCAACTCTAGCTTGTTTTTCTTCAAAACTCAATTGATTAAACTCTTGGTAATAAGCATATTTCGACTTTGGAACATAAATTAACAGACGCTGACCGGCTCTGATATTATTCTTGTAAATACCATTCCACTCTCGAAGGTCAGCAATCGAAACATTAAACCATTTTGCGATGTATCCGAGATTATCACCCGAAACTACAGTATAGTATAGTTCACGATAATTGTTCCCCACTGCCCCCCCCTTTGAATTAAGACGAACAGGAGCGGCCGACAAGGCAACCGGATTAAAATAAACCGAATCCTTATAACGGAAAATAGAGTCTTGCAAGTCAATGAATTTACCTGAATAATCCAAGGGCAACCTGAGAGATAATGGTTTGGTGGGAGAAGCCGGGATAATATCGCGACGATATTGTGGATTCAAATCTCGTAGTTGGTTGATGGGGAGATTTAAAACCGCAGATACTTGTTCTAGATGTAATCGTTGATTAATAATAATAGTATCGGTTGCCACCGGTAATTCCACCGGAACAGGCACAAGTCCGAAATCTTGATAATTTTCCATAACATACATGACAGCGATGAATCCGGGGACATAGTTGCGTGTTTCGCGCGGTAAGCGGTAGTATATTTCCCAATAATTAGTTCGTCCATTGGAACGCCGAATAGCTTTATTGACATTTCCTGGTCCGCAATTATAGGCTGCAAGAGCTAACGACCAATCGTTATAAATCGAATAGAGTTGCTTGAGAAATTTGATAGCAGCTTTAGTTGAAGCTGTGACATCGCGACGTTGGTCAACAAAAGTATTAATCTCCAATCCCATTAATCGACCTGTACTGTACATAAACTGCCACAATCCGGTGGCTCCAGCACGCGATACCGCCCTTGGATTTAAGGCCGATTCTATCACGGCGAGATATTTTAGCTCTAATGGCATTCCTGCAGCATCGAGTTCACTCTCGAATATTGGAAAATAATACTTTGAAAGTCCTAATATAATTTGCGTCAACTCTCGTTTTCGCTCGGTGTAAACTTTTATATAAGCTTTAACAATTGGATTATACGCTACATCAAACAAAACCTGTAACTCCGACATTTTTCGCATAATCAGGGAGTCGGCGAAGGTAATGGTAACGTCGGTCGTATCGGGCTCATATGTTCCAAGGAGTGTAGTGTCGGGCGTTGCATTGAAACTAGTATCTTGCAATGCTTGCTGAACATAAAATGACATTAGAAGACTATCAAAATCGCGTGCTAGTTTCGATTCAATAAAGGAACGATCAAGCCGAAGGGTATCATTCTCGTCTTTGGAAAATAGCTTTACAGGCAATAAAAAAGTAAACAATAGCGGTAAAATATAAATTTTTTTCATTGGAGAAAAAATGTTATTCATATTGTGTTAAACTCAATAATCAACGGTTAAAAATAGGTCATTTTAACGTTGCATACAAGAAAAATTGATAAAAACTAGAAATTAATCGATAAACTTGCTCCGAAACATCTCTGAGAGAATGTCGATTGAGCTCCCATAATCCCATACTGGGGAACAAACTGCATGGATAAATCATCGCTTACATCATAATCAATTAAGTGTGCATCCACATTTGCATCAATCACATTAAGGATGTATAGTAGTGCGATACCGATATAATTCAAATCGCGATTTCGGCGCCAATCTTCACGCTCAAGTCGAATTGCTTCGGCTGAAAATTGCGGTGCCGGATCCACTATATCGGGATTAGTCCGACTGGCAATCTTCTGATTATACATATCGCGATATTTGATAAATTGCTTGTGATTGTATTCCGAGAAATAGTAAAGCGTAGCAAAACCTCCATAGATTATTGGGGCTTTCCAATATTTTTTGTTAAAAATTTGCCCCGAACCCGGTAGAATAGCCGACATTAGTGTTGCCGCTCTGGGAGTCCTAGTTGTCTGAGCACTTGCGTATGCATCAACCACATTAACCAAATAAATAGCTGTTGTGACAGACATTCCTATTTTTGCATAAAGTTGATAGCGATCTCGAAAATCACTTAACTGCTGCAAAGTGAAATCAGGATAATAATCGTAGTAAAGCGATGGATTTTCAACTGCCAGCAATTTTGAATTGTAGGCTGATCGGAAATCACCATAGAGCTTTTGGTAATGCATGGTTGCATACAACCCACCACCCACTCCGCCTGCAATTAGTGGTGCCTTCCAATAGGTTTTATTGTAAATTTGTCCGCTTCCGGGAATCACCATCGACATAACCATTGGAACCCACGGTTTGGTTTTTGGCTGCTCGGGTAGCGTATCGGTTAACTTTTGCCCTGAAATTGCCTCTGTCAGAAAACAAACCCCAACAACCAGCAAAATAATTCGGTTATGCCGGATCACTTCTACGGTTTTAAGTTTTCAAAAATGCTTAGCAATCGTTCAAACTCGGTATTGTTCCTGAAGTGGATGATTATTTTCCCTTTCCCTTTGCTGTTTCTTTTTAGTTCAACCGGAGTTTGCAGATAACCTGTCAAACTCTCTTGAAGTTTGTCGTATTCTTCCTGTAGCGAATCCTCGTTAGTTTGGATCTCTCCGGCAGGCTCTTTGCGATCGGGATTAACCGTTTTCTTTTGGTGCCAATCTCTGACCAAATCTTCGGTTTGCCGCACTGAAAGATCGTTACGTATAATTTGCTCAAAAATATTAAGTTGCCGTTCAGGATCATCGATGGTAATAAGTGTCTTAGCGTGTCCCATGGTAATGACTCCATAGCGTAATCCCTTTTGAATTTCAGCCGGAAGTCGCAACAATCTTAAATGATGGCCTATGGTTTGACGACTTTTACCAACGCGTTCGCTCAGAAGTTCCTGAGTGATATTACACTCGTCGATAAGTCGCTGATATGAGATAGCAATTTCAATGGGATCCAGGTCTTGACGCTGTATGTTTTCAACCAGAGCCATTTCGAGCATTCCCTGATCGTTGGCTTCGCGCACGTATGCCGGAATAGTCTTTAATCCTGCAATCCGGGCAGCCCGGCTACGACGTTCGCCCGAAATGATCTGATAACGTCCGTTATCGGTTTTTCTAACGGTAATGGGTTGAATAATACCAAGTTCACGTATCGATGCTGCTAATTCATTGAGCTTTTCTTCGTCGAACGCGGAACGTGGCTGATATGGGTTGACATCAATCAGGTCAAGATCGATCTCTGCCACTGCTTTATTTTGTACCGGCTGATGTGCCTTGGGGGCTTCTTCTATAAGCGCACCCAAACCTCTTCCAAGCGGTGGTCGTTTATTGGCATTCATTACTTTTCTGAATTGTTTTTAAGCGTGATGAGTTTCGTTTTTCTGAATAATTTCTTTAGCTAGGTTTAAATAATTAATCGATCCACTACTGTTGGCATCGTAAAGAATGATTGGCTTTCCGAAGCTTGGTGATTCGCTAAGCTTAACATTCCGTTGAATGATGGTTTCGAAAACCATATCCGGAAAATGTGCCCTCACATCTTCTACTACTTGATTGCTTAATCGTAAGCGAGAATCGTACATGGTTAGCAAAAATCCTTCGATTTCTAATGTCGGATTGATTTTTGACTGTAGAATTTGGATGGTATTTAAAAGTTTGGATATCCCTTCTAAAGCAAAATATTCGCATTGTACCGGAATGAGCACCGAATTTGCAGCCGTTAATGCATTGACGGTGATGATTCCTAGAGATGGAATACAATCGAGCAAAACATAATCAAACTCATCGCGAACTTTATCTACAACTTTTTTTAGATAGAACTCGCGCCCTTCCATTTTCATAATTTCAATCTCAAAACCAACAAAATCAATGGTTGAGGGAAGTAATTTCAGGTTTTCGATTTCGGTTTCAAGGAAGGCTTGATGAGGATCTACATCGTTAACAGAACATTCATAGATGCTTGTTTGGATGTTTCTCACATCATATCCTAAACCGGAGGTAGAGTTTGCCTGAGGGTCAACATCTATCAATAGAACTTTTTTTTCTAACACTGCCAAGCTGGCGGCAAGATTTATTGCGGTGGTTGTTTTTCCTACTCCACCCTTCTGATTAGCAATTGCTATAACTTTTGCCATAACCTATTTTATTTCGGTTTACACTTTTTCCCTTTCAAATCGGGCTGCAATTTACGCATTTTTTAGTTTTATTCCACGCTATTTTACCTAAGACTTTTTTATTTTACCGACTTTTCACAGGCGAACACGTTTTCATCGATATTCCCAACAACAAGATTTTTTTCAACAACGTTTTTTACCTTTGCCTAAAAAAATATGGTCAAAATTTCAGTAGTCATTATAACCTTTAACGAAGAGAAGAACATCGGGCGTTGCCTTGAATCGGTGCAAGGTTTAGCCGACGAGATTGTGGTTCTCGACAGTTTTTCTACCGATAGAACTCAAGAGATTTGCGAGTCGTTTGGTGTTCGGTTTTTCCAACATAGTTTCGATGGTCATATTCAACAAAAAAATCGTGTCATTGGACTTGCCAGCTATCCTCATATTTTATCGCTCGATGCCGATGAAGTTCTTAGCGAAAACCTCTATCAATCAATTCTTAAGGTTAAAGAAAATTGGGACGCTGATGGCTACTACTTCAATCGGTTAACGAATTATTGTGGTCAATGGATACGGCATTGCGGATGGTATCCCGATCGGAAGCTCCGTCTTTGGGATAGCCGGAAAGGGCGTTGGGGCGGTGTTAATCCACACGATCGTTTCATCATGGAGCCCAGATGCTCTGTTAAATTTCTTAAAGGCGATTTGTTGCACTTTTCTTATTTTTCCATTTCTCAACATCAACAGCAAGCCAATGCTTTTTCTTCTATCGGTGCAAAAGCTGATTTCGAAAAAGGGAAACGGGCTGATTTATTGAAAATTTGGTTATTCCCAAAATGGAAGTTTTTTCGCGATTTTATTTTGAAAAAAGGATTCCTTGACGGTTACTACGGATATATTATTTGCAAAATCAGCGCACACGCAACTTTTTTAAAGTACGTAAAAATAAGAGAGCTCCAAAAAAACAAACAGATTTGAGATATTTTTGGCAATTATTTAAGCTTCCCTAACGAGCGTAAAAGATTGGTAAAAAACATTATTTGCAGCGAAGCTCCTTTTCCTTTTTCATATTTGAAACGTACGCTGTAAACATTCTTCTCTTCTCCCAGTGTCCACATGCGTGAAACATTGCCGTTGAGCAGGTTTTTCTTTTCTTCCTCAAGCCATAATCCTCGCTTGTCGTCATCGGCCTTGTAGAGGTCTTCTAAGGCATATAAGATTGCTTCAATCTTTTCCACAGGAATGTCCAATGCCTCGCTCAGGAATGTAACGTTTATGTGATTGGTGCCGGTTAAATTGCTTTTTTCCGTAAAAACCCTGAATATTACCCGATCAAAAACATCAAACTCATTCCACGGGAGTTTTTTTTGATAATCAATTAAAAAAGTGTCCAGAATTTCCTCGCTGTATATTTCTTCATAATCATCCTCGTAGAAAAAGGTTGTCAGATCGTATAATATAAGATCGAGTATATTTTTAGGTTTTTTGATAAATCCTGCCATAATCTTTTTCAAAAACTGCTTGTAAAGTTACTGATTTTTTTCTTTTTAGAAAAACTTTTTTTGAAAAAACAGGAACAGGGGAAAAGTCTCCAAGAAGACTTTTCCCCTATAGGGGTTTGTTTAAAACCGGTGAAAACTATTTTCTCATCATTTTTTTTAATTTCCGTGATTGTCAATTATTTTCTTTTGAAAACAGCGGGCACGCTTATGAAGTTTATATTCAAAATTCTTCCAAAGATTCTGAATGTTGACATTGGTTTCTAATTGACGGGTTGTCTCTAATTTGTTGAATCCATTTCCCAAAACATTTTTGCCAATTTCATAAAAAAGCAAAGCGTTGATCCCTTTGTTATGGTATTTTTCATCCACTGCAATAAGTAAGGTATCAATGGTATCGTTTATATAAATTGCTTTAAAAAGATGGAATATCCCGAAAGGGAAAAGATTTCCTTTGGCTCTTTGCAATGCTTTGGATAATGATGGCATGGTGATTCCAAAACCGATAACCTTGTTGTTTGAATCCACAACAACAGCAACGTATTTCAATCGGAGCAACGGCACAAACTGTTTTTTTAGCATTTCAATCTGTCCGGGCGACATTTTATAAAAACCATGGATACGATCGTATTCATCATTAAGAAGATCAAAGATTTGATCGGTATATTGAAGTAATTCCTTTTTGGAGCGGAACGATAATGCCCTTACGTTATATCGCTGTGCCACCTTTTGTGCCATTTCAGAGTATCTCGACGGCAATCGATCCGGCAAAGTAAGCTGATACTCTATCCAATCAACTTCTTTTTCAAAGCCAAGAGTCTCAAGAAACTTTGGATAATAAGGGAAATTATATTTTCCGTAGGCGGTAGGGATTTCATTGAATCCTTCAACTAATATTCCCGATGGGTCAAATTCCAGAAACCCAAGAGGTCCATGTATCGTTTGTGCACCATTTTCTTTTCCCCACTGTTCTACCGTTTGAAGCAAAATTGAGGCTACTTCGATATTTTCAATAAAATCAAACCACCCAAAACGCACTAACACTTGTCCTACTTTTTGATTGTAGCGATGATTGATTATTCCCGCAATCCTGCCAACTATCTCCTTGTCGTGAAAAACTAACCAATATTTAACATCGCAAAACTCGAATGCCGGATTTTTGGTTCGTTCAAGAGTTTCAAGTTCGGTCATCATTAAAGGGGGAACATAATAGGGATTGTTTTTATATAATCGGTTGGGAAATTCGATAAACCGCTTCAAATCTCTCAGAGTAGTTACCTCCTGAATTTTTATTTCCATAAACAATGTTTTTAATGTGTGTAATATCTATAGATGATTTTTCTAAAAACTCGGTCGGGCAATACTCTTCGTAGGAAAACCGACATTCGTTGTAATGGGATTGCTATTATGTATTGCGAACGTGGTGATTTTTTCTTTAGAATCGAGAGAATTTTTTTTGCCAGATATTCCGGTTTTAAACCATGTTGCTCATCGCTTTCAATTCGTGGTAAAGTTTTGTTGAAAAAAACAGGATAAAACTTCTGAATTTGAGTTTGATTTCCGGAAATTTTTCGATTTTGGGTAAAACGAGTATTAAAATCTCCGGGATGAATGGTTATAACGTTGATTTTATGATCCCGAACTTCATAAGATAAGGCTTCTGAAAATCCTTGCATAGCAAATTTTGAAGCCGAATAAAATCCCTGAAATGGTAACCCAATCAATCCCCCGATAGAATTAATATTGAGTATGGTTCCGCTTTTTTGGTTTCGCATTATAGGAAGCACTTCCTTAATAACTTGTACCATTCCAAAAAAATTAACCTCAAACTGATGAAGAATGTCAGAATATTCTGTCAACTCAATGGGGCCGGCAATTCCAATACCTGCATTGTTGATTAAAATATCAATTCGTTGTTCGCGAGCCAATAATTCTGCAATGGCCGGTTTAATCGACAACTGATTGGTTACATCCATTTCAAGAAAAGAAACACCCTCTATTGGCTCGCAGGGGCGACGAATTGTTCCATAAACCTGATAGTGATTTTTTGAAAGCTCACGAGCTATAGCTCTTCCAAATCCCGACGAAACTCCCGTTATCAAAACTACCTTTTTCTCACTCATAAACTTCTTGTCTTCCAAAAAATGATGATTTATTTGACCTTTACGGCAAACACTTCATGTGTTTTAAACGTTTTTACAATTTTATCAATGGCAAAATCGAGCTGTTCAAAGGTGTGAGTTGCCATGAGAGAAAAACGTATCAACGAATCTTCTTTGGGAACAGCGGGAGGTATCACCGGATTCACAAAAATACCTTCGTCTAGAAGATTACGAGCAATGCGCAGCACTTTCATATTGTCTCTCACGTAAAGAGGAATAATAGGCGTTTCACTTTTTCCTGTGTTTATACCGGCATCTTGGAAAGCTTTTCGTGCGTAGTTGGTTAATTTCCATAGATTTTCGATTCGCTCGGGTTCTGTGAGCATAATATCAATGGCAGCACTGACTGAAGCAACAGAAGCCGGAGTCATGCTTGCGCTGAAAATCAATGATCGTGCGTTATGTTTCAAAAAGTTTATAACTTCTTTATCTCCGGCTACAAAACCACCTAACGATGCAAACGACTTAGAAAAGGTTCCCATAACCAGATCAACATCTTCGGTCAAATTAAAATGTGAGGCTGTACCTCTTCCCTGCTTACCTAAAACTCCCAAACTATGAGCATCGTCGATCATAATACTTGCATTATATTTTTTAGCAAGAGAAACTATATCCGGCAGTTTTGCAATATCGCCTTCCATGGAAAAAACACCGTCAACAACGATCAGTTTAATAGATTCCGGTTTACAAATTTTCAATTTCGATTCCAACGAATCCATATCGTTGTGAGCAAACTTTAAAACTTTAGAAAATGAAAGTCGGCTTCCTTCAATAATGGAGGCATGATTTTGTGCATCTAACAGCAAATAATCTTCGCGTCCTCCTAGCGAGGCTATTGTCCCTAAATTAGCTTGAAATCCTGTACTATAACAGATTGCTTCCTCTTTTCCAACCAATCGGGCAAGCTTTTCCTCTAGTTCAACATGTATGTCTAATGTGCCGTTTAAGAAGCGAGAACCGGAGCAACTCGTACCGTATTGCTCCACCGCCTGCCTGGCCGCTTCCTTAACCTTGGGATGAGTAGCCAACCCAAGATAACAATTTGAACCAAACATTAAAACTTTTTTCCCGTTAATAAAAACTTCGGTATCTTGCTCCGATGAGATTGGTCGGAAATAGGGATAAATTCCGGCCTCCATTGCTTTTTGAGGCACATCGTAAGTGCTGTAACGTGCGGCTAATGTTTTCATAGATAAGATTTTATTATAATTTGACTTTGTACATTGAAAAAACCATCATTCAACTGATAAAAAACTAACAAGAAAGAACCTTTATGTCTGAAATTTAATAAAAGTCCTATAAATTATTGACGAAGTTAAAACCATAGTAAAAATCTTCGGTAAAAGTTTCCGAACTTCTATTATCCAAAAGTTGCATTGGCAAGCAGCCTTTTCTACAAGATATTTCTGATTCCTTCTTAGTATTGTTCGTTTCACCGTTCTTATTTTTTCTCTTTCGTTTTACTTCTGTTGTAAGTTTGGCATCTGCCGATTTAAGGCAACTTCGGCCTGCACCCTTCCAAATTTAATCAGTTCGGCAGCTTTATAAAAATCAAAGGTTTGAGCATAATCCGACGGAATTTCTATCACAATATCCGGCTTATAATGCTCTAACGTTAATTCAGCAATACGATGTAGCATTATAGACGAGGATGTTGATAATAAAGAATAATATCCAGAACTAAACTTTTCTCCATCCGATAAATACTTTAAAATTGAATTTCTTAAACCTCTGGCATATTCATCGTTTTTTTGGATGTATGAAGATTTCGAATTTTCACTTAATCTGCCATTTAGATTAATAACCACAAGTAAATCATTCTCAGTACGCTTTACATGAGCAATAGGAATCGGATTGATTACGCCGCCATCGACTAGAATAGAATTCCCGATTTTTACGGGCGTGAAAACTGCGGGCATAGAAATGGACGCTCTCACCGCACTATAAAACTTCCTGAAGTAAAAACAACTTCTTGCCTTGTTATGATATCGGTAGCAACAGCCGCAAAGGGAATTGCCATTTCTTCAATATTGACATCAGGAATAAAGGTTTTCATGCGCTCAAAAACCTTTTCTCCTTTCAGCAAACCATTGATAGATATAGTAAAATCCATCAGGCCTAATACATCTTTCTTTTTTAATGAACAAACCCATTCGGCATAGTCGTTCATGCGCCCCATAGAATACAAGCCTCCAATTAGTGCCCCAATAGACGATCCTGCCACTGATTTAATTTTAAATCCGTACTCTTCCAATACGTGAATGGCACCAATTTGAGATAAACCTCTTGAGCCTCCACTCGACAGAACTAAAGCAATGTTTTTGCTCATGGCCATAATTTATTTTCCGCCCAATTTTATTTTTTTAATTGAAAGATTCATCGCTGTGTTCAAATATCTTTATTTAAATCCTCATAGCAAAACCTTTCAAATGTTCTGATAATCATTCGATAAAAACAGATTGAAAAATCGAAATATTTTAATCAAATCATGAAGAAAAACCAACTCAACAATTTAATCGGTTACATGAATTGTATCAATCGTAATTCATAAATCCTTCTGTTTTCAGGGCAAAATTAAAAAAACTCAACGATTTTATAATGTTTATTTAACATATTTTTAACAATATCCCTACCGGAAGTTTGTAGTCATCTTCACGCACTATAAAAACACAGCGATATACCTTAAACATTTTCTTTTTTGCTAAATTTCTTGCAGTTTTGCAATAAATTTTATGAATATGACTCATAAACTCAATATCGCCATTCTGGGAGGAGGAAATTCATCCGAAGCCAATATATCGATTCGCAGTACCAGTCAAATCGCCGGATGGCTTGATCCTGATAAATACAATGCCTTTAAAATTTGGGTAAAAAAAACAGAATGGAGCTTGGAACATCCGCAATTTGGATTTCTACCGGTCGATAAAAACGATTTTAGCGTTATAATTAACAATCAAAAGATACATTTTGACTGTGCGGTCATAGCCATTCATGGAGATCCGGGAGAAAATGGAATTCTTCAAGCGTATTTTGAAATGTTAAATATCCCTTACACCACCGGTAGCGTAATGAACTCATCGGTAACATTCAATAAATATTTTTGTAAAGAATTGGTTCGGGAAACCGGGGTTTTGCTTGCAAAAGGAATTCTGGTACATCGCCATCAAAACATTGATCAAGAATACATTATAAAAACCTTGGGATTACCGCTTTTTGTGAAACCCAACGAAAGTGGCAGTAGCTACGGAGTAAGCAAGGTGAAAAAAGCTGATGATCTGAAAATCGCTATGGAAAAAGCATTTTCAGAGAATAATACTATTCTGATAGAGGAGTTTATTCCCGGAAGAGAATTTTCCTGTGGATTATTTAAAAACATCACTGGTCAGATCACCCTACCGGTAACAGAAATTATTCCCGAAACTGAGTTTTTCGATTATGAAGCAAAATATCAAAATAAATCGAAAGAAATTACACCAGCGCCCATCTCCGAATCGTTATCACAAGCTATCCAATTGTTTACTTCAAAAATATACGATCGCTTACAATGCCAAGGCGTAGTTCGGGTTGATTATATTGTAAATGATAAGAACCAGATTTATTTTCTAGAAATCAATACAGTTCCCGGGATGAGTGAAGCAAGTATTGTTCCCCAGCAAGTTCGAGCCATAGGGCTTGATATGCGTCAATTTTTCACATTGATCATCGAAGATGCCATTGAACGTAAAAAACGAAACAAATTATAAACAACTAACAATCAATTAGATATATTTATCATTCCCTATGTTGTTTTTAAATTTAAATTTTTAAAAAAGCCCCCAATGACGCATGAAATACGCAAATCAATCCAAAAATCATTAATTGAAAATGGTTTCAGGTTTGCTAGATCCATGCAATCCATCTTAATCAAAATAAAGTGATATGAAGAGAGTATTAATCACCGGAGGAGCCGGATTCATCGGATCCCATCTATGCGAGCGGTTACTGTCGGAAAACTATGAAGTAGTTGCTCTTGACAACTTTTTTACAGGCGACAAGAGAAATGTTTTGCATTTAAAGGAGAACCCAATGTTTGAGTTGGTGCGTCACGACATTACTGCGCCTTATTTTGTGGAAGTTGACGAAATCTATAATTTAGCTTGTCCAGCTTCTCCAGTTCATTATCAATATAACCCGATAAAAACCATTAAAACAAGCGTTATGGGAGCCATCAATATGCTTGGACTCGCCAAACGCATAAAAGCCAAAATATTGCAAGCTTCCACATCGGAGATTTACGGTGATCCTGAAGTGCATCCACAAGTGGAAAGTTACTGGGGAAATGTCAATCCGATAGGCATACGCTCATGCTACGACGAGGGGAAACGATGCGCCGAAACACTATTTATGGACTATCATCGACAAAATAATGTCCGCATAAAAATAATACGCATCTTCAACACCTATGGTCCCCGAATGCATCCTAACGATGGTCGAGTGGTCAGTAACTTTATCATTCAAGCGTTACAAAATAAGGATATCACCATCTACGGTTCGGGAGAACAAACCAGAAGTTTCCAATACATCGACGATTTGATTGAAGGAATGATAAGAATGATGAAAACGGACGATACGGTTATTGGTCCCATCAATCTTGGCAATCCGGAAGAATTCACCATCAATGAATTAGCTCTCAAAGTTATAGAAATGACCGGAAGCCGTTCTAAAATTATCCATTTACCGCCGGCTTCCGATGATCCAACTCAGAGGCATCCGGAAATTTCCCTGGCAAAAAAACATTTGAACGGCTGGGAACCAAAAATCAAACTCGACCAAGGTTTGAAAAAAACCATCGAGTATTTCGACCAATTGCTGAAAAAATCTTCGTTAGACGATTGGACTTATCGAAATATCTAAAAAGTGATTTAAAGTCAACAATATTTTTTCTTAAACCGGAATACAAAGCATAAACAATAATCGCAAACCAAACACGCAGCAAAATATGAAAGGAATCATCTTGGCAGGCGGAGCCGGTACACGGCTTTATCCAATAACAAAAAGTATATCGAAACAAATTATTCCCATTTACGACAAACCGATGATCTATTATCCCTTGTCTGTTCTCATGCTTTCAGGGATTCGGGAAATACTGATTATCAGCACCCCCAAAGACATTCATCTTTACAGCGATCTTTTCGGCGATGGAAGTCATTTGGGACTTTCGATTCAATATGCCATTCAACCTTCACCCGATGGTCTAGCCCAAGCATTTATCATCGGAGAAGAATTTATTGGAACCGAAAACGCATGTCTCGTTCTTGGCGACAACATTTTCTATGGCCATGGATTTTCCACGCAACTCAAAACTGCGGCCGCATTAACTCAGGGTGCTGTAGTATTTGGCTATTGGGTTAAAGACCCGCAACGATATGGTGTAGTTGAATTTGATGCGCAAGGAAAAGTGCTCAGCATCGAAGAAAAACCTGAAAAACCCAAAAGCAATTTTGCCGTAACAGGACTTTATTTTTACGATAACACCGTTGTTGAAAAAGCCAAAAGTCTAAAACCTAGCAAACGGGGCGAATTAGAAATCACCGATCTGAATCGCCTTTATCTTCAGGAAAATAAACTGAAAGTTGAACTGCTCGGCCGAGGATTTGCTTGGCTCGACACCGGAACCCATGAAAGTTTGCTTGACGCTTCTAACTTTGTGGCTACCATTGAAAAACGACAGGGACTGAAAATTGCCTGTATCGAAGAAATTGCCTACAAAAACGGGTTTATCTCAAAAGACCAACTTTTAAGCATCGCTCATCAATATAAAAATAACGAATACGGACAATATTTATTAAAACTCACCGAGATACAATAACTCTTAAACCAAATTTAATCAATAAAAAATGAATGTTCGCCAAACCAATTTTCCGGGACTTCTGATCATCGAACCAAATGTTTTTAAAGATCACCGCGGATATTTTTTTGAATCATATAGCCATCGTAAATTCGAAGAAAATGGGATCAGCACCCGCTTTGTCCAAGACAATCAAGCGAAATCGGTCTATGGAGTGGTTCGTGGCTTGCATTATCAGCAACCTCCTCATGCACAGGCAAAATTGGTGCGCGTCACCGAAGGAACCATTCTCGATGTAGTTATCGACTTGCGTGTAGGCTCTCCGACTTTTGGCCGCTATTTTAGCATTGAGCTCTCGGCCGATAATTTTTTGGCACTTTACATCCCCAAAGGATTTGCCCACGGTTATTCGGTGCTAAGCCCCACAGCTGTAGTTACCTACAAAGCCAATGATTTCTACGCACCACAAGCCGAAGCAGGCATTAATATCTTTGATCCCAAAATCAATATCGATTGGAAAATCCCACATGAAAAATTGATTGTTTCAGATCGTGACAAAATTTGGCCTATGTTTGACACTGCCCCAAAACCTTTCGTTTTTGATCCCGTTAATCCCATTTAATCATGCAACCTAAGATATTGATAACCGGTGCCAAAGGACAATTAGGAAGTGCTATCAAAAAACTTTGCTCAAATGTCGAGGGTGAGTTCCTTTTTACCGATGTGGAACAACTTGATATAACCTCGCAATTGTCTGTTTCAGAATTTTTCGAAAAGCACCATCCCGCAGTCATCATCAATTGTGCTGCCTATACAGCAGTGGATAATGCCGAGAACGACACGGAAACTGCACACAGGATCAACGTCTTAGGTCCCAAATATTTAGCCGAAGCTGCAAAACAACACAACTCGTATTTAATTCACATTTCCACCGATTTTGTTTTCGACGGAAATCAGTCTGTTCCCTACTCCGAAGAATCACCTACCAATCCGCTTAACCATTACGGAAAAACCAAACTCGAAGGAGAACAGCAAATTATCAACACCGGAGGAAAATGGGCAATCATCAGAACCTCATGGTTGTATGGCGAAGGAGCGGGAAATTTTGTCAACACCATGATAAAACTAGGACAAGAACGTAGTTCCCTAAATGTAGTGTTCGATCAAGTTGGAACACCCACTGCTACACCCGATGTAGCTGCCGTTTTGTTAGCCGTAACCAAACTCGATCTTGAACAAAAACAGACCATCCAAGGTATTTTTCACTATTCCAACGAAGGAGTCTGTTCGTGGTTCGATTTTGCAAAAAAAATTATGCAGATAGCTCAAATCCCCTGCAAAATTAATCCTATTCGCACCTGGCAATATCCTACGCCGGCAAAACGTCCATCTTTTAGTGTTTTGGATAAGTCGAAAATAAAAGCTATCTTAGAGTTGGAAATCCCACATTGGGAAGAAAGCCTTCAAAAAGTATTGGCTGAAAAATTAAAAAACATTTAACATTAGTTTCTATGGACACCAAACTACTAAACCAAGTAACCGAAAAAGCCCGTCAATGGTTACAGATGAAAAACATCGACAGCGAAACGAAAAGAAAAATAGAAGAACTGATTGACGCACAAAACGAAGAACTCATCGACGCATTCTATCGCGACCTGGAATTTGGCACAGGTGGTCTTCGTGGAATTATGGGCGTGGGATCCAATCGGATGAACATTTACACCGTGGCCATGGCAACACAAGGCTTGGCCAATTATTTAAAAAAACAATTCAGCGCTCGAAAAAACATTGCCGTTGTAATCGCCCACGATAATCGGCACAATGGAAAACTCTTCAGCCAAACTGCTGCAAATGTTTTTTCATCAAACGGCATTAAAGTATTCTTGTTCGAATCACTTCGCCCCACTCCTCTTCTCTCGTTCGCCATACGATACTTAAAGTGTCAAAGCGGTGTGGTGATAACGGCATCGCACAACCCCAAAGAATACAATGGCTATAAAGCCTACTGGGAAGATGGAGCCCAAGTGATAGCTCCTCACGACAAAAATATCATTGCTGAGGTACAAAAAATCCATTCCGTCGATGAAATAAATCTGCAGGGCAATCCACAACTTATTGAAATCGTTGGAGCAGAAATTGATGAAGCTTATATAAAGGCTATAAAAGAACTGTCGCTTCGTCCCGACATCATTTCGAAAAACAAAAATCTAAAAATTGTATTCACACCCATTCATGGCAGCAGTGTGGTGTTAGGCCCAAAAACTCTAAAAGCTTACGGATTTGAAAATATAATTGAAGTAGAGGAACAGACTAAAATCGATGGAGATTTTCCAACCGTAAAATCTCCCAATCCCGAAGAAGCCTCCGCTTTGGAGTTGGCACTAAAAAAAGGACGTGAAACCGATGCCGATTTAATTTTGGCAACCGACCCCGATGCCGACCGCGTTGGAATCGCAGTCAAAAACCACCATGGAGAATTTGTGCTGTTTAATGGCAACCAAACCGCAACCTTCCTGTTTTACTATCTGTTAACTGCTTGGAAAGAGAAAGGCAAAATAAACGGTAAACAGTACATGGTGAAAACCATCGTAACTACTGAAATTTTACCTAAAATGGCTAAAGATTTTGGTGTTGAAATGTTCGATGTTCTTACCGGATTCAAATACATAGCCGATATCATTGCCCAAAACGAAGGGAAAAAACAATTTATCGCCGGTGGAGAAGAAAGCTATGGATATTTGGCCGGAGAATTTATCCGAGATAAAGACGCCATTATGGCCTGTGCACTTATTGCCGAAGCTGCGGCATGGGCAAAAGAGCAAGGAAAAAGTGTTTTCGAAATGTTGATTGAAATCTATAAAAAATATGGATTATATTACGAAAAGTTAGTAAACATCACCAAAAAAGGCAAAGCCGGAGCCGATGAAATAAATCAAATGATGACTAACTATCGTGCCAATCCGCCCAAGCAACTTAATAATACTCCGGTGGTATGCATAAAAGATTATGAAGCACAGATTGCCACACTTTTACCCCACGGTAAAACCGAAACCATCAACCTTCCCAAATCCAATGTACTGCAATTCATTTTAGCTGATGAATCTATCGTATCGGTTCGACCATCGGGAACCGAACCTAAAATTAAATTCTACTTTGGTGTTCGATCCGAATTAAATTCAATGGAACAGTATGAAAGCACCATAAAACATCTAAATCAAAAAATCGAAGCGATAAAAACCGATTTAGGAATATGATAAAAAGGGATCAAATTTGATCCCTTTTTTATCTCATGACAACTCTTAATAAAAAAAGAAGCGTTTGCTGAAATTTACCAAAAAAAGTTTCTCCTGTGCTCGGGTGAAAGCGGTGTAAAGCCAACGCAAATATTCAACATCAAGCATATCTTCCGTAAAAAAACCGGGATCAACGAACACCGCTTTCCATTGTCCACCTTGTGCTTTATGGCATGTTAACGCATAAGCAAATTTTACTTGTAACGCGTTGAAATAGCGATCCTCCCGAATAGCTTTTAAACGCTTGGTTTTTTGTGATATTCCACTATAATCCTCAGCTATCGAGAAAAACAAAGCACGGTTTTGTTCTGAGCTTAACGATGCTGCATTCGAATGCAAGGTATCGATAAGCAATATAACCTCAAGCTCGGTGTTTTTTGCATCCGACAAAACAACCGTAGCCTCAGCAAATCGAAATCCGTAACGGTCAACCATCGAACGAATCCTTTTGAGATAAAAAATATCGCCATTGGCAATAAAATCATCCTCCTCGACTTTCCAAAAATAGTTGTTTTTAACCACCATCAATCTATCGCCCGAACCGATTTCTTCCTCAAAACCTAAAATCCATTGACGAAGTGCAGCATTGTACTGATTTGCCTTCTGATTCGAGCGAGTAACCACTAAAACTTGATCAATCCCGAAACGATTTACCATTTCTTCAAGCCGCTCATGAAATAATTCTGACGATGAAATTACTTCAACATCCGGAAATCCATCAATTCTAAAAATCGGCAACGAAAAATTCTTTTCTATCAAACGATTACGAATTTCGGTGGCAATGGAAAGAATTCCACTCTCGTCCGTTTGCCGTACAACATCACGGAGTGTTGCCACTATTGCCTTTTTTCCGTAAAATTGCAACTCTTGCTCAAGCAAAGCCGGACTGATACGCAAACCAACAGGAGGCAACTGAGCCACATCTCCGGAAAAAATAAGTTTACATCTTTGTCCGCTATCCACGTAGTCAAGAAGGTCGAGCAAAACGTTTCCGGAACCAAACACATTCTCATCATCCGAGGAATCGCCAATCATCGAAGCCTCATCAACAATAAACAAAGTATCCTTATGAGGGTTTCTGTCAAGCAAAAACTTTCCATCGATATCAACCGACGAACTTCTTCGGTAAATTTTTTTATGAATGGTACTTGCAGGAAATTGGGCGTAGGAGGAAACTACTTTAGCAGCTCTTCCGGTGGGAGCCAACAAAACAACTTTTTGTTTCTGCGATGTCCACACCTTCACCAACGCAGAAATCAGCGTAGTTTTTCCTGTCCCTGCATATCCTCGAAGAATAAAAACCAAATTCTCTTCATCGCTCAATATAAAATCGGACAATAACTTCAACGCATTCAATTGATCGAACGTGGGCTGATGGCCTAACACTTTTACAATTAACTCAGTAATATGATCTTTGAGCATACTCCCATGGTTTTCAGTTTAGGCAACCCCTCTAATAACCTAAACTTCAAAATATTTCTTTCGATATTTGAAAAATCACACAAAAATATTTTAAATTTGCAAAGCAAACGAAATCTTGAAAAAAACTCATAAAAACATACACAATGAAGCAAATTGTAGCATCAGTACTTACTTTAGTTATCCTAGGTCTGGGATACATCTTGTACGAAAGTATAATGGAGCCTATCCGGTTTGAAAAAGAAAAAAATCGTCGGTATGCCTATGTAATTAATCGATTGAAAGATATCCGCAGTTCACAGGTTTTCTACAAATCGGTCAATGGACGCTACACCGGAAGTTTCGACACTTTGATCTCTTTTGTAAAATACGGAACCATTCCTGTTGTTCGTGCAATTGGTACCATTCCCGAAGAATTGATCGATTCATTGAAAAGTCGTGAAAAAGCTGAAAAATTAGCATTAAAAATGGGAATCATTCAGCGTGACACAATTCCCATTCCGGTACGCGACACTTTATTTAAGAATCGTTATTCCGACATAGATAGCATGCGCTATATCCCCTTCAGCGGAGGAAAAGAATTTAAGCTTGGTACCGCTACAGTAAAAGCATCGGGACTACCGGTCGATGTATTCGAAGCTTCAGCTCTCAATTTCGACATTCTTAGAGGTATCAACAAACAATTGATTGTTAATTTCAATGATGGTAAAGAATTTCCAGGTCTAAAAGTAGGTTCACTCACTGAATCAAACAACAATGCCGGCAACTGGGAATAAGATGTAATGTATAGCATTGCCACAAAATTCGAATATTCCGATCCGCAACTCAATTTAGGATTGGCAGCCATAAACGAACTATCCATCCATATCTCTATGGATGGATTTTCGTTTTGTATTACCAACCCTGAAACTCATCATGCTCTTTACATCAAAGATTATCGATTTGTTGAAGATCTGTCATTAGAAGACGTTGCCAACCTCATCTCAGAGATCAATTATTGGGACGAAACTCTACGAATCCCATATCAGAGAGTTCGAGTTATGTTCGATTGCCAACAGGAAACCATAGTTCCCGATCAATTGTTTGACGAACATCAAGCTTCAAAACTTCTGCGACTGCTCTTTAAAGAACCCAACTACCCTGTCCACTTGTTATCTCGTTCAATTCGATCAATGGATTGCTGGACTGTGAGCCAAATTCCATTAATTCTCTCAGAACGTCTGAAAAGCCACCAACCTCAAGCCGAAATTTTCACGTCAACTGCCCCCATACTTGAAAGAATGGTTTCCGAACGCTTTATCAATCCATACCCAAAATTCATTTTAAACATTCAAAGGAATTATTTTCAAATTTTCATTTCAGAAAACGGACGTTTAACCTTTCATAATCAATTCTATACCCCACATCCAAACGATATTGTTTACTTTGTCGCATTTGTAGTTGACCAATTGAATTTCGACACTGAGAACCTAGTTATTCGTCTTATCGGGACAATCGAAACTGTTTCACCGGAATACCAGTTGTTAAAAAACTATTTCAGAAACGTTTCATTTGAAAAAAATCCTTCAATCTTCCATGGAAGAGTTATTGACAAGATTCCCGTGCATCGCTATATTAACCTGTTGAACCTATCGTTATGCGAATAATTGGCGGCAAATTAGGCGGTAGAAGAATCGAAATTTCAAAAACCTTTTCGTCGCGTCCTACAACTGATATCGCCAGAGAAGCCCTTTTTAATATTTTATCAAATCGTATTGATTTTAAGACCGTTCGGGTTCTCGACCTTTTTAGCGGAACCGGTAGCGTCTCCTTTGAATTCTATAGTCGTGGGACAACTCAAATCGATGCGGTAGAAATTAACCGAAAACACATTTCCAGTATTATTCAAAATATCAATACTCTAAATATTTCGGGAATCAATGTTCTTTGTGCCGACGCATTTCGCTTTCTGAGTAAATGTTCTCCGGAGAGTTACGATATAATATTTGCCGACCCACCCTTTGATTTACCCAATCGGGCAAAAATTCCCGATTTGATCTTTCAACAAAACATTTTAAAGCCTGAAGGTTTTCTAATTCTTGAACATGAAGTGCACGATTCCTATGAAAAACATCAAAACTGGAAAGAAACACGCCATTATGGAAAAGTAACTTTCTCATTTTTTTGTCGCTAGACAAAAAAGCTGAATCGTGATCATTTTTTTTGATTTTTTTCTATTTTTTTTGAAAAACTATTTGCCCAAAAAAATAAAATTACTACCTTTGCCTCGCAATTGAACGCAACGGTTCGGTAGTTCAGTTGGTTAGAATACCGGCCTGTCACGCCGGGGGTCGCGGGTTCGAGCCCCGTCCGAACCGCAAAAAACCTTGCATAGTGCAAGGTTTTTTTTATTTTAACCTTATTACAACAATTGTAAAAAAAACGCCCTTTCAAGGGCGTTTTGATACTGTCCCAAAAAGTGTGTAAAGTGAGTTAGTTCTTAAATTAGAGAA
>DAOTAV010000011.1:0-25380 GCA_035382785.1 Salinivirgaceae bacterium
ATTTGTATTTTGAAACCATTCAGTGCCATTGCTATTCCGGCTATTGTCGGGCGGATGTTCTTGAGAAACATTCATAAAAGTCGATATATCGAGATTATTCAAACCGACAGTGCTTCAATTGAATTATCAAAAAAAATTGCCTCGCATATCGACGGCGATCCTTTTGAATATGCCGATAAGTACAAAATTACGTTATTGAAACATCGTATTCAAATTGTATTTTAATTGAGGTTTTTCTGACTTAAGTTTTATGAACTTGAATGATTTTTTCAAAAACCACAGACTGCAAAAATGGTTCTTAGTGCTTGCAGTTTTTATTCTGTATTCTAACACTTTATTAAATCAATATTGTCTCGACGATGCAATTGTCATAACCCAAAACCAGCATGTAAAAAAAGGTTTTCGAGGAATAGTCGAAATTCTTAGCAACGACACGTTTCAAGGATTTTTTGGAACCCAAAAAGATTTGGTGGCTGGAGGTCGCTATCGTCCATTGTCGGTAGTTACCTTTGCCATTGAATATCAGTTCTTTGGACAAAATCCGTTCGTTCAGCATTTGGTGAATCTGATAGCATTTGCGCTGACGGTTTTATTACTTTGGAAACTTTTGCTACGGTTATATCCCGACCGGCCAAGATTAGCGTGGATTGCAGCCTTGATTTTTGCTCTACATCCCATTCACACCGAAGCTGTTGCCAATATCAAAGGACGTGATGAAATTTTAACTCTATTGTTCGGTCTCTTAGCTTGGTTAAATGCCTTGGATTGGGTTGATTCCCGGAAAGTGTGGAGAATCATTGTTTCAGGCTTTTGGTTGTTTTTGGGGTTGCTGAGCAAGGAACACGCCGCTGCATTTGTATTAGTAATTCCATTGTCGATATGGTTTTTTAAGGGATTGAAATTTAAAGATTTAATCAAACCAACCTTTCCACTTATTTTTGCTTTTATTGTTTTTGTTGTCATTCGTTACTCGGTTCTTGGAGCGTTTTCTTTCGATGAAGGGAAAGAACTAATGAATAATCCTTTTGCCAATGCTTCGGTAGAAGAGCGCTATGCCACGATCGTTTTAACAATGATTTGGTATCTGAAACTTCTTCTTTGGCCGCATCCTTTAACGTTCGATTATTATCCGTATCATGTGCCGCTTATCAATTTTTCATCGGCTTATGCTATTATCGGTCTTGCCCTTATTATCTTACTCTTTATTGTTTTAATCCTTGGATTCAAAAAACGCCGCTGGTTCTCGTTCTGGATAATTTTCTATGCGGCAACACTTTTCTTGATGTCAAATATCCTATTTACCGTTGGAACCTTTATGAATGAACGATTTTTGTTCACTCCGTCGATCGCTTTTTGTTTTGCAGTGGCTTTTGGATTGGATAAACTCCTGGAAAAGCAACGGTTGATTGCCATTTCTTTATTTTTAGTCATAGCCACGTTGGCAACCATTAAAACCATTACTCGCAATAGAAACTGGGCTGACGATTGGACTCTATTCTCCACCGATGTGAAAGTTTCGTATAATTCGGCGAAAAGTAACACCGTTATGGGAGGACAATTGTTTGAAAAAGCACAAAAGAGTCTCGACCCTGAAAAGCAGAAGGAGATGCTCACCGAAGCACGTTCTTATATTGACAAAGCACTATCCATTCATCCAACATACAACGATGCCCGTTTGCTGAAAGGAAACATTGAATTTCAGTTATCATCGCCCAAAGAAGCTTTGCAATGGTATTTTAAAATTATGGAATCATCAGCAAAACATTCCTTTGCATGGCAAAACAGTTTAATTGCTGTTCAAAATATTTCATCGGTCGATGAAAAAATTGTTTACTACGAACAACTATTGACGTTTGATTCAACTCGTTTTGAGGTTTTGCATAATTTAGGATTGCTTTATTCCCGCGACAAGGGCGATTTATCCAAGGGCATTCCCCTGCTAGAAAAGGCGGTGACGTACAAGCCTCGAAATAAAGACGCTTTGCGCGATCTTGGAATCAGCTATGGTATGCAGGGCGATTATCAACGTTCCGAAGAAGTGTTGCAGCGTGCAGTCAATCTTTATCCTACCGATGGTCAACTCTACTATAATCTTGGCATTACGCTTTTAAATCAAGGTAAAAAGCAAGAGGCACAATCGGCTTTCGATAAGGCATCTGAACTCGACAAATCAATCAAACCTGTAAAAATACAGCCTTGAGTATGCGCTTGGAAACGTTTTACGAACTGCTCAACAGTCGCTTTGGGGTAACGCCCGATTTTGTTGAAAAACTGCCCAACAGTGCTTCATCGCGTCAATATGTTCGGTTACACTTTCACAATAAAACCATTATTGGTGCTTATAATCCGAATCCGGCTGAAAACGATGCTTTTTTTTATTTGGCAAATCTTTTGGCCAAACATTCAATTCGAGTTCCTGAGGTCGTGGCTGTCGATTCGTCGGGTTGCTATTACCTTTGTTCCGACCTTGGGAATCAAACACTTTACCATTTAACTCAGAAAGACATTTCCGGAAATCTACTTCCCGAATCCATGGCACTTTGGAAAGTAACTATTCGACAGTTGCTAAAAATCCAAACAATTCCAAAACTTGAACCTGAAATCTTTTCCCATTGTCTTTGTCCGCAGCAATTCAATCGACAGGCTGTAGTTTGGGATTTGAACTATTTCAAATATAATTTTCTGAAACTGCTTGATATTGAATTTGATGAATGTCGATTGGAAAGCGACTTCGAGCAGTTAGCTTCGATAGTTGAACAAATACCGCTACAGGGTTTTATGTATCGCGATTTTCAATCACGAAACGTTATGATTTTTGAAAACACTCCTTACTTTATTGATTTTCAAGGTGGACGTCGCGGCCCTATGCAATACGATGTGATAAGCTTTCTATATCAAACAAGAGTTGGCTTATCCGATCACGATATTTATCTTTTGCTTCAAACCTATCTTGATGAATTTCAAAAGATGTTTCCCGATCAAAGGGAGTTCTTTTGGGTCGATTTTCAACATGTTCGCTTGGTTAGGTTACTTCAGGTTCTTGGCGCTTATGGATTTCGTGGTATTTTTCAACGGAAACAAAATTTTGTAAAAACTATACCTCAAACCATCGCGCAATTGAACAAGCTCTTTTCTGAGGATGCTAAACTCAACCAATATCCTGAAATTAAGAAAATCGCTGTTCGTTTATCCGATTGGGCATCAAACATATTTCAACAGGCCCATTCTTCAGAATTGACGATATTTGTGTCGAGCTTTTCGTTTTTAAACGGCAGCTATCCCATGGATTGGTCGGGACATGGAGGCGGTTATATTTTTGATTGCCGCGGATTACCCAACCCGGGCAGAGAGTCGAAATATCAGAATTTAACAGGAAAAGATATCGAAGTCATTGAATATTTCAAAGCTATCCCGGAAGTGTCGCAATTTATTGATAAGACCATTGATTTAGTTTTATCTCATATTTTAGAGTATAAAAATCGTGGATTTACAACCCTTTCTGTAAGTTTTGGTTGTTCCGGCGGTCAGCATCGTTCGGTTTATTGTGCCCAAGCTTTTGCTAACGCAATGACTTTAAAGGGTTATAAAGTTGTATTGAAACATCGAGAATTCCCTGAGCTATGATAGCATTTATCCCTGCAGCAGGAGTGGGAAGCCGTCTTGGACACATCACCACCAACCAACCCAAAGCCATGGTTCCGGTTTTGGGAGTGCCTATGATTTTCCGCCTGATAGATAATTTGAAGAAACAAGGCTTTAAGCATTTTGTGGTTAATCTTCATCATCACGCTGACCTGCTTCAAGAGTTTTTATCAAGAAATTGTACCGATGTATCTGTTGAATTCAGTAACGAGCGCCAAATGCTTCTCGACACCGGAGGCGCCATTGTCCATGCTGCATCATTGCTTTCTCAGACTGAGCATTTTCTGGTTCATAATGTCGATGTTATTCTTCCAATATCGGTGAGCAATATTTATCAAAGCCACATTGAGAATCAGTCCTTGGTTACGCTGGCTGTATCGGATCGTAAGAGCAGTCGAAAACTGTTATTTGATAAACAAAATCAGCTTTGCGGTTGGATAAATACTACAACCGGAGAAATACGAAAAGCCCGAAATTATACCGAAAACCATCGTGCATTGGCCTTTAGCGGTGTACACTGGACAAACCGTAGTTTTTTATCGCTTGAAACACGGCAAGGAAAATTCAGTATCATCGATTCATGGTTAAATTTGTGTCATCAATACCCCATCAGGGCTTTTGAACATACTCATGAAGGCTGGTTCGATCTTGGTACGACACAGAACATAGCTGATGCTGAACAATATTTCAAAACCAAATTTCATTCATAAAATCATGTCGCGAGAAAATTACACTCTTCCTGAAGGTTCTCTCATTGGATTTATGAGCAATAAGGTGAAGCAATTTGGCGGGATAAATCTAGCTCAGGGGATTCCCGGCTTTGATCCTCCTGCGGAATTGCTTGAAATTCTTCGCCAAATAACTCCCGATAACTTTCATCAATATGCACCCGGCATAGGCAACTTATCGCTTCGGCAACAAATTCTGGAACAATATTCACTCGTGATAGACGGCATTCAGGAAGAGAACTTGTTGATTACCAACGGGGCAACCGAAGCTCTTGCCTTAATTTTTCATTTTATCTCGAATCTCCATCCCGAACAGTTTACGGCAATGGCCTTTTCGCCGGTTTATGAAAGCTATCGGAACCTTCCGATTTTTTTCGGGAAAAAGTTTGTGGAATATGAGGTAAATAATCTCGATAATATCGATTTTGAAGAACTTCGGAAGTTTATTCGTCAGAAAAGAGTAAAGGCGATTTTTGTTGCATCGCCCGGCAATCCTCTTGGATACATGTTTTCACAGGAACAAGTAGATCATCTGCTGGAAATTTGTAACATGGAACAATGTTTTTTAATCTTAGATATTGTCTATCGTCAACTTTATTTTAATCAACCAAACCATATTCGGTTTCAATATTTCCCCCGTTATCTTTTTTTGGTCGATAGTTTTTCAAAACTTTTAAGCATCACAGGTTGGCGGATTGGTTTTTTCTTTGCCAACACAGAACACATGAAAGCGTTGAGAAACATTCATGATTACACCGGTCTCTGTGCCCCTTCTATTCTTCAGGAAGCACTAAATCGATATCTGAAAAATTTCACGTTTGGCGAAAGTTATGTACAAGGCATTCGGAAGATTATGGCCGAAAATTACCGAAACGTAGTTCAGATGCTTGATGGGCTTGGTTTTCAGTCTGTTCCTGCCCACGGTGGATTTTTTGTTTGGACAAAGCTTCCTCCTGATATCGACGATGGTTTTCTGTTTGCCCTAAAATTATACCAAAAAACACAAGTGGCGGTGGTTCCCGGAATCCATTTCTCAACCCACGGGAAATCATTTGTTCGATTCAACATAGCTCGCAAGCCCGATGAATTGCTTATTGCTATGGAACGAATTGAACGTTTTATGAGAGAAGAGCGGAATTCATTCTAAAAATTTACGAACTACTCGAATAAACTCTGTAGGATTATCTGCATGAACCCAATGGGAAGCGTTATCGACGGTTATAATTTTGGCAAATGGGAAAAAGCGTTTGATCTCAGGAATATCTTCGGTGGAAATGTAATCGCTGTTGGCTCCCCTGATGAACAACACCGGAAAAGATGTGGCCGGATTTACACTCAACGGGTCAAATCCCGAACCAATTTCTTCGATATATTGCCTTAAAACCGGTAAATTTATTCGCCAACAAAATTGATTGTTGTCGCGAGTAAGGTTTTTTAATAGAAATCTCACTACTCTTATATCGGAAATCCTGGAAAGCAGTTGATTTTCTGCTTCGGTACGTGATTTTATGGAATGTAAATCAAGCGACAATAGTGCATCAAGAATCGTTCGATGTTGCAAAATCGATGAGGAATCTCTTTTACAGTTATAATCTACAGGAGCAATATCAACAACAATAAGCGAAGAAATCATTTCCGGGTTTTCAAGAGCAAACTTCATGGCAGCTTTCCCGCCCATGGAATGCCCAAGAAGGATAAATCGCTCCAAAGAATGGCTTTCTGCAAAGTATTTTAAATCGCTGATCAGGTCTTCGTAAGTGTGCGATTGAGTGTGTGGGCTATAGCCATGATTTCTCCAATCGGGTAGAAAAACTTTATAGTTACTGCTAAGTATTTTGGCAATGGGCAACCAATTTTCCGACATTCCGTAGAGTCCATGTAAAATCACGAATGGGTGTCCTTCTCCTAAAGTTTTACACTGCATACGTACACTCATGGTTTCAGCTCCCGTAGATACATTTGAATTGTGTTTTCTAAACCATAATAAAGAGCGTCGGAGATGATAGCATGACCAATTGAAACCTCCAATAAACCCGGAATATTTTGAACAAAAAAACGAAGGTTTTGAAGGTTTAGATCATGACCTGCATTTATACCTAATCCAAGCTCAACAGCACGTTTGGCAGCTTTTCGGAAGGGAGCTATCGCTTCCTCGGGATTGTATTCAAACTTTGTTGCGTAAGGTTCTGTATAAAGCTCAATGCGGTTTGTTCCGGTTTCAGCGCTAAATTCAATGTTTTGTAAATTAGTATCCACAAAAATTGATGTTCGAATTCCTTGCGACTTCATTTGAGCAATAATATCTCGTAAGAATGAAAGATGCTTTTTCGTGTCCCATCCTGCGTTTGATGTTATTGCATCAGGAGGATCGGGAACTAAAGTAACTTGATGAGGTTTTACCTCCATTACCAATTCTATAAATTTCGGTGACGGGTAGCCTTCAATATTGAATTCGGTGGTGATGATTGGACGAATTGCCCGAACATCGGAATATCGGATATGTCGTTCATCGGGGCGTGGGTGAACTGTAATTCCTTCTGCTCCAAATTTTTGACAGTTGATGGCTGCTTCCAACACATTGGGAATGTTTCCTCCTCGTGCATTTCGTATCGTTGCAATTTTGTTGATATTTACGCTCAGTTTGGTCATAAATTTTATGTTAAAATCATGTTATATATTTGAAAAAAATTTGTTGACGATGTAAAATCGTTGTACCTTTGATAGTATCAAATATCGAACAAAAATAGATTATTTTTTTAAATCGTATGCTGGCTCGTGAATTGATGTCAACAATAGTATCGTCTGTAAGTCCTTCCGATAGTGCTTTTAAAGCACTAAACTGGATGGAAGTTTTTCGTATATCTCACTTGCCGGTAATACACAACAACATTTTTCTTGGTATTATCTCCGACTCAGCTATTTTTGATTCAGGAATATTTAACGAGCCGTTAGAAGAAATAGCCGACCGTTTTTTGCAATATTATGTTTCTCCCACAAACCATCTTTTCGAAATTATTGATCTGTGCGCTCAAGCTCCGTTAACGGTTGTTCCCGTTATTGACCCTGAAACCCGTAGATATGAGGGATTGATAACACAAACCGATTTAGTCAAAGCCTTTTCAATCATGGTTAACTCCAATGTTCGCGGAGCCATTTTGGTAACCGAAATGCATATCAACGATTACTATCTTAGTCAAATAGCACAAATCGTGGAAAGCAACGATGCAAAAATTGTCAGTCTCTATGTAACGCATATTCCTGATTCAATGCGAATGAAACTTACAATTAGACTTAATATCACCGATGTTTCGTCAATACTACGCACCTTTGAGCGGTATAATTACGAAATTCAGGTAATTTTTGAAGAGGAAGATGCCATGGCAGATATTTTAAAAGATCGATACGAACTGCTAATGCGTTACCTAAAAATTTAATCTACCAAAAGGAATGGTGAAAAGAATCTTGTTTGTTACGCTCTTGCTTTTTGGAGGTTTCATATGCGGCCAAGTTATTCAGAAAATTGAAATTCGAAACAATCATACCACTCAGAATTGGATTATTCATCGAGAACTTCTTTTTAAAGCTGGCGATACAATCGATACAACCTTTACATACAAAATCAAAAGAAGTAAAGAAAATCTTTATAATACAAGACTTTTCAACGAAATTGACATTCGCGACACCATCATTCAGGGAGAATTTGTTGTTTTAATTACCGTTGTTGAGCGTTGGTATATTTGGCCTTATCCCATATTCGAGCATGCCGATCGAAACCTGGCAACTTACATTCATGAGCAAGAGTGGGAACGAATTAACTATGGGTTGATGCTCACCAAGTATAATTTTCGAGGACGTCGTGAAATAGTAAATTTCAAAATCAGAGGCGGATTTCGACAACAATTAGCTCTAAACTATATTGTACCATACATAAGTCCTTCGCAGCAAAAGCTGGGATTGTTATTCGATGTCTCATTTTTTCGACAAAAAGCCTTTCCTTTTGATATTGTTAACAACCGATATGCTTATGCAGAAAGCCCATCTTATCAATATTTTGAATATCGCTTTATGGCCGGGTTGCAATTTCGCCCTCGTTTCGACACCCGCCATAGGTTGATAGTTACCACAAATCGGTTGCAACTATCCGACACAACCGCCTCTATTCGACAATCTCTATACAGTAGTCGGGAAGACCACAACCTATGGACCATCATTTCCTACCAATTCAACCACTCAACTCTCGATTATATATTATATCCCACCGAAGGATATGCTATAACTTTAGAGTTTCAATCGGCTGTGGATCGACGTCGGAACTCCTGGCAAAACATTTTTTTTACAGCCCAAAACCACAATTTCATTTCATATCGCTTTATTTATTCAGGGTTATTACTCATAGATTACTTCCCCAATAATCTTCCACCGATTGGTTTAAAACAAAACATCGGTGTCAACTACTATTTTCGTGGATTTGAGGATTTTGTATACAAAGCTGATGCAGCTGTGTTAACTCGTCAACAATTATCGTTTGCATGGATAAAACGAAGAAAATATCATATAGAAAAAATCTCGACCGAAAAATTTAATAAACCTTTCTTGTCACTCTATCAAACGATCTTTACTGATATAGGATTGTTGAACGAAATTCAGGATGAACACAGCCACCGATTTTTAGCTGCATTAGGAGGAGGCATCGATTTAGTTTCGTACTATGATATTATTTTTCGATTTGAGACAGTTTACAACACCCGGAATAAGCTACTATTCAACATTCATTTAGGATCAGTATTTTAACAATCTGAAAAATAAATTCGCCACATAAATCGATTGAAATTATGATACAACAATCAATTCACCACATTGGCATATATGCAAGAACGATACCCGTTGATTTTTGGCAACCTTTCCTACAAATGATCCGATTTTTGCAAGAAAAAAAACTTAGTTATTCCATTTACAAACCGTTAATTGAAGAAATTCAAGAAATTGAACCTCGATTTGAAGCAATATCTTTCTTAAATCATGAAGATTTTCCGCTCGATATTGATTTTATGCTTTCAATCGGTGGCGATGGAACAATGCTTGAAGCATTAACCATCATTCGCGATCGACGTATCCCGGTTCTTGGTATCAACACAGGTCGTTTGGCTTTCTTATCTGAGGTTTTTCCCGTTGACCTTCATCAAGCTCTGGAAATGGTAATGGAAGGGAAGTATGTATTGCAACCGCGAACCCTGTTACAAGTGTCGAGTCCCGGAACTTTTATTAATGAATATCCATTTGCATTAAACGATTTTACGATAAAAAAGAGCGACAAAGATACTCTTACCCGCCTCACGGTTAATGTTGACGGCGATTATTTAAACACTTATTGGGCTGATGGATTGATTATTAGCACAGCAACGGGGTCAACGGCCTATAACTTGAGCGTTGGTGGACCAATTTTAATGCCATGCTCAAAAGAATTGATCATCGTTCCGATTGCATCGCATAACTTAACCGTCAGACCATTGGTAATTCGCGAAAATTCTGTCATTGAAATATGTGTCCAAAAAAGAGCCTTTCCACACGTTGCTACACTAGATAACAGAAATATAATTTTACCCGAGAGTACACGAATTATTGTTACCACAGCACCTTTTACATTTAATATTGCACAGATATATGGACGGAGTTTTTTTAACACTTTGCGAAACAAACTCATGTGGGGCGTTGATAAACGAAATTAAACAAATGATAAGATAATTTGTATTCTTTATCAAAAAAAGTGAGCGAGTTTTTTTGTTTATAATACATTGATTTAGAAAATTTGCTTATTTTTACCGTGAAAAATCAGGTATTTGGCAAGATCGTCTTCATGCTATTATGCGTAAAAAGTTGATTTTAAGTTTTTTGACAATATAGAAAGAGGACCATTTCGAAAAAAGAGAAACCTATGAAAATAATTCATCGAAATCTGATAGTAATTGCTGCAGGAGTTCTATTGTTATTGAATTTAGGCATAGATACGTTTGCACAAAAAGGTGCTTGGAAACGACAAAGATACGACGCTTTTGCAGGAATTGGCTCAACCACATTCCTGGGCGATTTGGGAGGAGGAAAAACCACAAGTTGGATTGGGGATATCGATTTAGCTGCCACTCGTCCACTCATTGTCGTGGGAGGCAGATATAAAGTTTTGGAACAAGCAGCAGTTGGTGTTTCTATGAGTTACGGATATGTTCGTGGCGACGATAAATGGTCACAAAACGAATTTCGTAAACGACGCAATTTAAGTTTTCGTTCCCCGTTGTTTGAATTTGCCACGTATGGAGAATTTCATATCATAAAAGAAAAATTTGGTCGTAGAACATCTGGGAAAAGACGTGGAAGTATATTCAGTTGGCAAACCATACAAGCATTACCCATCAACCTATATGTTTTTGGTGGAGTTGCCCTTTTTTGGTTTAATCCTCAAGGGCAAGGTCCCGATGGAAAATGGTACAAGCTTCACTCTATTGGAACTGAAGGCCAATACATAATACCTACCAGAGAGCCCTACAAAAGACTTCAAGTAGGCGTTCCATTTGGTTTGGGTGTCCGATATCCACTAAATCGCAAATTCTCACTCGGTATAGAGTATGGAGCACGATTAACTTTCACCGATTACATTGACGATGTTAGCAAAAACTACATCGATCCAAATTTGTTTGACGATCCAATTGCTCGTTACCTTTCTAATCCGGGGCTTCCTGACGCGAGTGGCAATCCGTACACAGTTGGACCTAACGACCGTAGAGGGAATGCCCTTAACGATGACTACTACATGTTTACTGTCATAACTTTATCGTACAAAATGAGAACCGGAAGAGGAGGCTTACCCAAATTTTAAAAGAGTTATGCGTATGAATGTGAGAAAGAAAATTATTGGTGCAATTGCATTGATAGCAATGGTTGTCGGTGTAGGAAAATCTCTATTAGGGCAAGCCTACAATTGGAGGAAGTTGCGATATGAGGTTTATGGCGGTTTTGGGGCAACAAATTTTATGGGCGATGCCGGTACTCCTATAAATAAAGGGTTACAAACAATTTTTTGGGTAAATCCATCAGCCATACGTCCTGTTATTCAACTGGGTGGACGAATGGCTCTTGATCCAAGACAAAAAGTTCGGGTCAATTTGGCGGTAGGTATGCTCTATAATGACGACCGATATGGTGGAATGCCCGATCGTTTTTTACATTTTAGAAGCCCTATTGTAGAGTTAGGAGGAATTTATGAATTTTATATAATAAAGGAGCAGCAGAAACGAAATCGTTATCGTTGGCTTAATCTACCAAAGAGGCCTAAACGAAATCATATTCCAACCTATTTGTTTGCCGGAGTTGCAGGAATTTACTTTAATCCACAAGCTTATACACGGGGCGAGTGGCACAATCTTCGTCCATTAAGCACTGCCGGACAAGGATTACCCGGATATAAAGACCCTTATAGTTTAGTCAGTGTTGCTTTTCCTTTTGGTATTGGTTGGAAAGTTAAAGTTGCTAAATATCAGTCAATCAATTTTGAGGCAGGGTGGCGTCTAACTCTAACTGATTATATTGACGACATAAGTGCCGATCCTTTCCCTCCGACACAGTTGCTTTTAGATAATCGAGGTGAAATAGCTGCCATTCTCTCTTATCGGTACGGTGGTTTAGTTAATGAATACACCTACTATCTCGGCGGAGGGGTCAGAGGTGGAAGTTGGATAGATCAATATCAGTTTTTTACCATAAGCTACTGCGCAATTTTAAAAACTGACAGAAAAGGACGCCCAAAATTAGAATTTTACTAACTTTGCCACACTAAAACAAAAACAAAAGCGTTTTCTTTGGGCAAATCCTGAATTCATGAACTATAGAATGGCGACATGTCTCGTGCTCTTCTCGACAGCTCTTACATGTCACGGCATCAGAGATATTGAAATTGGCGGAATGATTGGGGGCGCAACATATTTTGGGGATGTCAATACTATGTCGCCAGTAAGCAATCTAGGACCTGGGGCATTGATTTTCGGTCGCTATAATTTTCACAAGCAGTTAGCCTTCCGAAGTAATCTTTCCTTTGCCATGTTATCGGGAAAAGATAACAAGTCCGATTTTCAATATCAAATTGATAGGGACTACTCGTTTAAAACATACGTTTTTGGATTATCGGGAGCTGCTGAATTCAATTTCTTGCCTTTTCAAGCCGATAACGCAAAAACAGTCTATTCACCCTATATTTCTATTGGTTTAGGAACCAATCTGGTGAATAAAAGTTTTGAAAGAGGGTTATTTAAAAACATTGAAATTCCGATTTCAGTCGGGGTTAAACTCAATATGCCGGGAAGATGGAATTTAGGAATTGAATATTCAATTCGTAAAACATTTCGTGACGATCTTGACCGACTCGAAATTTTATTGTTTGATGATAATGCTGAATTCCCGAACAAACAGATAACAAATCTAAGTAATAACGATTGGTTTTCTTTTTGCGGAATCTATCTAGCCTATAAGTTACGTTCGAAAAAGAAGTGTGCCGCTTTTACCTAAAAAAATTTGGATCATGACCATTAAAGAAGAAGTATTAAAAAATCAAATTCCTCAACATATTGCGATTATTATGGATGGCAATGGTAGATGGGCAAAAAAAAGAGGGAATAATCGAATTTTTGGTCACAAAAATGGCGTCACCGCTGTACGCGAAACCGTTGAAGCTGCTGCCGAAATTGGAGTAAAATATCTGACCCTCTATGCTTTTTCTACTGAAAACTGGGCGCGACCGAAAGATGAGGTTACGGCTTTAATGTCGCTTTTAGTCGAATCAATTCATAATGAATTGACTACCTTATTAGAAAATAACATTAAACTCAGAGCAATCGGAAACATCGATTCATTACCGGGAAATGTGCGTCAAAATTTGAATCAAGCTATACAGAAGACTTCACATTGTACAGGATTAACTCTTATCCTTGCTTTAAGCTATTCCTCACGTTGGGAGATCATCGAAGCTGTAAAAAAAATTTCAGCCGAGGTGAAAAACAACAAATTATCCATTGACGCAATCGATGTCCAGTTGTTTAATCAATATCTCAATACCAATGAATATCCTGATCCTGAGCTTTTGATCCGAACTTCGGGAGAATTACGAATCAGCAATTTTCTGCTTTATCAAATAGCTTACACTGAATTGTATTTCACCCCGGTACTATGGCCAGATTTTCGTAAAGACGATTTCTTTAAAGCCATTTTGGATTATCAAAAGCGTGAACGTAGATTTGGAAAAACCAGCGAACAAATCAAAAAATAGAACATTCGATATGCATCAAAAACTAATCTTTTTTCTACTACTGATATCATTTTCGGTAAAAAACTACTCTCAAATAATTTTAGGAAATGAAAATATCCGCATTGATTATGCAAAACCTGTGGAGTATGAAATTGGGGGAATCATTATTTCGGGTGTAGAATATTTAGATCATTCTGCCCTGATTGCTTTATCGGGTTTGAATGTTGGACAAAGAATAAAAATAACTGGAGATAAAATATCAAAAGCTATTGAGAGACTTTGGAAACAAGGGCTTTTTTCCGATGTGAAAATTGTAGCCAATAAAGTGGATGGAGACAAAATTTTTCTTGAGATACAATTACAAGAACGTCCACGCCTAGCTTCATTCAGCTTTAAAGGTATAAAAAAAGGCGAAGCTGAAGATTTACGCGGAAAATTGGAGCTTTTAAGAGGAACCCAGGTTACCGAAAATACATTAAGTCGCTCAAAAAATACAATCCGAAACTTTTTCATTAATAAAGGCTATATGAATGTTGAGGTTGATGTAAAAATGGAGCCCGATACTCTTCTAGTGAACCATGTAAATATGATTTTTATAGTTAAAAAAAATGGGAAAGTTAAGATAGCCGATATTCAATTTGAGGGAAATACGGTTTTTAGTGATGCAAAGTTGCGCAAGACAATGAAAGATACAAAAAAGAAACGTTGGTACGGTCTTTTTAAACCATCGAAATATATTTCCACTTTATATAGAGACGATAAAAACAAAATTGTTGAAAAGTATAATGAAAAAGGATATCGTGACGCACGAATAGTTTGGGATACAGTTTATCCAACAGGAGAAAATCTTTTGACTATTAAAATACGAATCGATGAGGGGCGACAATTTTTCATAAGAAACATTAGCTGGGTTGGAAACTCAAAATATACATCCGAACAGCTTTCTCAAGTTTTGGGGATCAAGAATGGCGACTTGTACGATCAAAAAGTATTAAACGAACGACTATACCAGGCTCAAGATGCTGTTAGCTCTTTATATTACGACGATGGATATTTGTTTTTTAACGTTACACCGGTTGAAACAGCTATCGTAAACGACAGCATCGATTTTGAAATGAGAATTTATGAGGGCAAACAAGCCAGAATAAATCGAGTAATAATCAGTGGCAATACAAAAACCAATGACCATGTGATTCGCAGAGAAATTAAAACCCGTCCGGGCGATTTGTTCAGCCGAACCAATATAATTCGTTCGCAAAGGGAGCTTGCGCAATTAGGATACTTTGACGTTGAAAAGTTTGATATTAAAACTATTCCACATCCTTACGATGGAACGGTTGATTTGGAATATGTTTTGGAAGAGCGCCCCTCAGATCAGATTGAAATTTCAGGAGGATGGGGTGCAGGAATTTTCCTTGGTTCAGTTAGATTAACATTGACCAACCTAGCTTTGAAAGACTTCTTCAAAGGAGAAGCATGGCGACCATTCCCAACGGGCGATGGACAACGACTTATGCTAACTGCCCAAACCAATGGAACTTATTATCAAGCCTACAGTGTATCGTTTGTAGAACCATGGCTGGGAGGACGAAAGCCCAACAGTCTTTCTGTTTCAGCCTATCACACAATCCGTTCCACAGGAACAAGCCTTACCAAAGTGGTAAACTATATGAAAGTTTCCGGTGCTAGTGTCGGTTTAATGAGACGTTTGGAGTGGCCTGACGATTATTTTACCATGTCGAATTCATTTAATTTCGAACACTACAACCTTAAGGACTTTTATTCTTACTTTTTGTTTAATACAGGACGCTCTAATAATTTTAGCTTAACTACTGTTTTTTCGCGTAACTCTATCGATGCTCCTATATATCCAAGAAGAGGGGCAATGTTATCGCTTTCGTTACAACTAACCCCACCTTATTCCTTGTTCAAGCCCAAACGATGGTGGGAACAGCCTGCTATTGATACAACAGGTCTTACTGATGCACAGATCGCAACTGCCCAAGAGCAGCGTTTAAACAAAGAAATTGCAGCAAAATACAAATGGATTGAATATCATAAATGGAAATTTAACGCGTCAACTTATACATCATTGGTGGAAAATTTAGTACTATTTTCAAAGTTAGAATTTGGATACATCGGATTCTATAATAGAGCATTAGGGCCGTCTCCATTTGAGCAATTTCAATTGGGAGGCGATGGTCTGAGTGGCTATAATCTTTACGGTAGCGATGTCATCGGGTTGCGTGGCTACGATAATGGACCGCAAAACATGGGATCATTGACACCTCCCAAAGGAGGGAATCTATATCAAAAGCTAACCTTTGAATTACGTTATCCGCTTTCGTTGAATCCTGCCGCTACATTCTATGTTTTAACTTTTGCTGAAGCCGGGAATGCCTGGTATCAGATAAAAGATTATACTCCCTTTGAGCTAAAACGCTCAGCCGGAGTTGGTTTGAGAGTGTTTATGGCCATGTTTGGTATGCTTGGAATTGATTGGGGCTATGGTTTTGATGAAATTCCCAATCGACCGGGCTCAAATCGTGGACAATTCGCCTTCTCTATCGGACAAATGTTTTAACCATCCATCATAAAAAAAACTTCTCATGCGCTTACATTTCTATTGTGAAATTTGTGTTTAAAAATTAATGATTATGAAGTCGTTTCCTCTGTTTCTCATTTTCTTAATTCTTGGAGTATCAATGCATGCACAGCGTTTTGCTTACGTTGATACAAAATATATTCTAAGCAATATTCCGGCATATGAATCGGCTCAGGAGCAACTAAAAATAATTTTGGAAGAATGGCAAACCGAAATTTCGTCGCTCGATAATGAATTAAATCAGATGATTAAACTTTTTGAAGTCGAAAAAGTATTGTTGAGCGAAGATTTACGAAAAAAAAGAGAGGAAGAAATTGAAGAGAAAACCAGTGAATTGAAAAAAAAGCAGGAGAAATATTTTGGCAAAAACGGAGATTTTTTTCGCAAACGCCAAGAGTTAATTCAGCCAATTCAAAATCAAGTGTTTAATGCCATTAAAGAAATTGGCACAGAGGGTAATTTTGCTTTGATTATTGATGTGGCCAGTGGCTTAGGAGTGGTTTACAACGACCCTAAATACGACAAAAGTGACGAAGTACTTCAAAAATTAGGTTACCGATAGACAATACCTATTTGTTATCATCATTTTTGTTTATATTTGCAAAAAACTTGTAAAATTTTAAACTATGAAGAGAATAATCAGCGTAGCAATTTTAGTAATGTTTTCATGCAGCATTTCATGGGCACAAACTCTTAAAATAGGTCATATAGATTCACATGAAGTTATTCAGGCCATGCCGGAGTTAAAAAATGCACAGGAGGTTTTGCAAAATTTTGCAAAGGAATTGGAAGATGCAATGGGAGGAATGCAAAAAGAGTTTCAAGATAAATACAGGGATTATCAAGCAAAATACGAAAGTTTAAGTCCGGTTTTGAGAAAATCTCGAGAAGATGAATTACAAGATATCCAGCGTAGGGTAGAACAATTTAGAACCAATGCACAACAGGAACTTCAACTAAAAGAGCAGGAATTGCAACAACCCATCATAGATAAAGTTCAAAAAGCCATTGATGATGTGGCGCGCGAAAATAATTTTACTTATATTTTTGATGCTACCCCTGGGAATGGAATTTTATATAAGTCGCCCACAGCGATTGACATAACACCATTGGTAAAAAAGAAACTCAATCTGCAATAAAATTTTAATTAATAGTTAATCTCCTGTTTAACGCGATGTTATTCAGGAGACTTTTTTATGGGCAAAGGGAGCATAGGGATTTTTGATAGCGGCTTTGGTGGATTATCGGTCTGGCGGTATTTAGTCAACGATATTCCAAACAAACGAATGGTTTATTTAGCTGATAGTGGATATTGTCCCTATGGACATCGCTCTTACGATGATATCCGTGATCGCACCCGCTCTATCGTTGATTTTTTGATCGACCAATTTTCAGTAAAGATTGTAGTGGTAGCGTGCAATACTGCAACCGCTGCAGCCATTGATTTTTTACGGGATCATTACTCTATTCCGCTTGTTGGTATGGAGCCGGCAATTAAGCCTGCCGCGTTGCAAACCCAATCGAAAGTTGTTGGGGTGCTTGCCACTGAAGGAACATTCAATGGCCGATTGTTCAGGCAAACCAGTGAAAAATACGCCAACGGAATTAAGATGCTGATTCAGCCCGGGCATGGACTAGTTGAATTTATTGAGCAAGGAATTACTTCCGGTAATGAAGTTGAATCTCTATTGCAAAAATATATTTCGCCAATGGTTGAACAGGGCGCCGACAATCTTGTTCTTGGATGCACACACTATCCTTTTTTAGCCCCAACTATCGAAAAATTGTTCCCAAAGCTAATCTTATAGATCCGGCTCCGGCAGTGTCGTTGCGAACTCGAAATTTAATTGCAGAACGGAATATTGAGGATGAAATTGCAGATGGGCAAACTTATTTTTTGACCACAGGCGATGATCGTTTGTTGGATGATTTTGTTTTGAAAAATCTCAATAAAAAAATAAAAAGCAAGAGAATTGAACTTTAACTCTCCTGCTTTTCATATAAAACACTGTAATTAAGCAATTTTACTTTTTACCAAATCGGCGGCTTCCTGAAGGGTAATCGCTGAAAACACTTTCAAACCGCTGTTGTCAATCAATTTTTTAGCTTCTTCAGCATTAGTTCCTTGCAAACGTACAATAACAGGAACGTTGATCTTTCCTATGGTTTTGTAGGCATCGACAACCCCTTGAGCCACGCGATCGCAGCGAACAATACCACCAAAGATGTTGATTAGGATTGCTTTCACAGCCGGATCCTTTAAGATGATTCTGAATCCGGCTTCAACTGTTGTGGCATTTGCTGTACCCCCAACATCGAGGAAATTTGCGGGGCTACCACCGCTCAGTTTTATTATGTCCATGGTGGCCATGGCTAATCCTGCACCATTGACCATACATCCAACATTCCCATCAAGTTTTATGAAATTTAAACCATATTTGCCGGCTTCAACTTCGGTGGGATCTTCTTCGTGAATATCACGCATTGCAGCAAAATCAGGATGTCGGAATAGGGCATTATCGTCAAGAACAACCTTGGCATCGGCAGCCATGATAATATTATCGGAGGTTTTGGCTACCGGGTTTATTTCAATGAGCTGGGCATCCGATTTTACATAAGCTTCATATAGGGAAGGGACAAACTTTAACATTGATTTATACGCATCTCCATTTAATTCCAGATTTATGGCAATTTTTCTTGCCTGAAATGCTTGGAATCCTACCGCAGGATCGATCTCTTCTTTGAAAATTCTGTTGGGAGTTTTGGCAGCCACCTCTTCAATGTCCATTCCACCATCGGGGCTGTACATTATGATATGTCGTCCGGTTTGGCGGTTCAATAAAATGCTCATGTAAAACTCGCGAACCTGAGATGGTCCGGGATAGTAGATCCCTTGTTCAATTAAAAGTTTGCGAACAAGTTTACCTTGTGGACCGGTTTGAGGGGTTACCAATTGCATTCCCAAAATTTGCCCGGCGTATAGTTTTACTTCCTCCAAAGTTTTGGCAATTTTCACACCGCCGCCTTTTCCGCGACCACCGGCATGAATTTGAGCTTTTACAGCCCAAACTGAACAGCCCGTTTGGTCAAGTATTTTTTGAGCGGCCTCAACGGCTTCTTCTACCGTTGATGCTGCAAAACCAACCGGTAAAGTTACCCCAAATTGTTTCAGAATGCCCTTTGCCTGATACTCATGTAGATTCATCGTTTCTGTTTTTTATGATTTTTATGTTTTTATTCCTTTGAGTTTACAAATTGCAATTTTATTAAAAAAAATCTAGCTTTCGGTGGTTATCATGCAACTTTTTACTCTAGTTTGAGAGAGGAAAACTTAACAATTTTAAATTATCTTTGGCTTCCAAAAATGTCAAATTATGTCAAAAATCCGAAAATATTCTATTGAAGAGCTTGATCGGTTGAGTATTGACGAATTCAGAAGAGCATTAAAACATCCGGTAAGTATTGTTCTGGATAATATCCGAAGCGCCAATAATGTCGGATCCTTTTTTAGAACCTGTGATGCATTCCGTGTTGAAAAAATTTTTTTATGTGGAATTACCGCAACACCCCCCAATAAAGAGATTCACAAAACTGCATTAGGAGCAACTGATAGCGTTGAGTGGAAATATTATAACGAAACCTTGACTTTGGTTAGAGAGTTAAAGCACAAAGGCTATCAATGTTTTGCCATCGAGCAAGCTGAAAATTCTACACCATTAGATGCTTTGAAACCCAACCACCTTCGTCCTCCTATTGCGCTTATTTTTGGCAACGAGGTGGATGGAGTTGATCAATCGGTTATCGATAATTGCGATGGATGCATTGAAATTCCTCAATGGGGAACCAAACATTCTTTGAATGTTGCGGTTTCGGCTGGTATTGTCCTGTGGGAACTTTTACGTTTTTTTCAACCTTTATCAGAATAATTCTGATGGTACGGTATTATTTTTGAGTATCATTATAAAAACATTAATCTATGGCACTTTTTGAATGGAATCAAGCTTACAGTGTGAATATAGCTGAATTTGATAAGCACCATCAAATCCTTTTTAATTTAGCTAATACACTCCACGATGCAATGAAAAACCGTGAATCCGAAAAGGTAATTGGTGATATTTTGCTCGAGCTAAATAATTATGTGAAATATCACTTTAAGGAGGAAGAGAAAGTAATGATTGCAAAAGGATTTCCCGGGTACAAGCAGCATCTTCAGGCGCATAACAGTCTCACAGAAAAAGTGAATAAGTTGGCTGAATTTTATCAAAAAGAGGGAATTATTCCTTCCTTTGACACTTTAGAGATGTTAAAATCGTGGATTTCAACTCATATTATGGTTGAAGACAAGAAGTATGCTCATTTTTTCAGAACTAATGGTCTTTTGTGATAGTTCTAATAAGTTGTTTTGGATTATTTCCAACAACAGTTTTATTAAAAATTAGAAAGTATTACTTTTGCAGTAGAATGCTGCTATAATTTTCATCAATGCCCGAACCTCTAAAAGAAAATCATCCACGATTAAAGAGTTTTTTCGATCATGACTCGTATGCCGATATTTTGAAAGGAATACGATCGGGAGATGATTATGATATTTTTCTATATCAACTATATAAGGAAAGATACCATAGCGTATTAAGGTTATATGCCGATTTGGCGTTTGCTTGTAATATTGATGGAACAATCGAACACATTCATTTTTCACCCAACTTCAAAATAAACTACGATCCATTAATTGTTGAGAAAAAACTTGCAGATGTATTATCAGGAAGTCCCGATCTTGTAAGGAAAATAAAAAGTGTTTACCTCACCCGCGAAAGTGTGGTGGAAAATGTTGAGGTGTACACTATTTACGGCGCACTTCAATTCGAAATTCTTTTAGATTACAGCAATACCGAAATTGTTATTGGCTATGGACGCTGTTTAAGTATTCATAGCACCGAAGATACCGAACATGAAGCTTATACCTCGGAATTGCTAAACTCCAGAATATCAGAAGTTTTACATCAAAAACAACAGCTTGAACAAGAAAACTCAAAATTACAAGCGATCAATCATGATTTGGTCGATAGCATTGCTTATGCCCGAAAAATTCAAAGGGCTATTTTCCCCGAAATAATTGATTTTAAAAATATTTTCAAAGATTCTTTTGTGCTTTTTAGTCCAAAAGAAATGGTGAGTGGTGATATGTATTGGTTTGAAGATTACGAAGAAACTAAAGTTATAGCTGTGGTTGATTGTACAGGTCATGGGGTTCCCGGGGCATTTATATCAACTCTTAGCTTTTCTTTACTCAATAAAATCTTAAGCGAAAAAAACGTAATGTTCAAACAACCCTCTGAACTTCTTAGCGAACTGCATTTTGAACTTTCTCGAATCCTAAATTACGATAAGCGTCTAACCGAGCTTAAGGATGGAATGGATATAGGGCTCTGTTTGATAAACCATAAACAAAATATTATCTACTTCAGCGGCGCATTTCATAATCTTTATTATGTAACCGATGGAGAATTAAAAGTAATTCGTGGCGATAAATTGACTGTTGGAGGGGGAAATTACGGTAAAAAAGAGATATTCCGCTTCAACACAACCATGATTGAATATAAACCCGAAGATTGTTTTTATCTTCCAACCGACGGATACACCGATCAGTTCGGCGGCGAAAACAATAAGAAATTTTTGAATCGTAGATTTCGACATATGATCGAGGAAAACTATCATCTTCCTATGGAACAGCAAAAGGATATTTTCTGGGAACAATATCTGAAATGGAAAGGTGAAAATGATCAGGTTGATGATATTCTGGTTGTCGGATTCCGATGTGTCTTTTAAAAAGAAATGCTGACTCTTAAATAATTTTACTACCCATGAAACTAACCCCAAATCCTCAAAAAAAAATCGACAACTTAAGCCCCTCAAAGGTTGTTGAAGATCAAAAAAAACAGAAACTTATCTCTCAAAGAGTTATTATGTCCGCTTTAGTAGCTCTTAGTTTACTAACCTCTTGTGAAACTGAAGTGGACATTACGGCTCCATGGCAAAACATTCCGGTGGTTTATTGTGTGCTTGATACTGCCGATCCCGTTCATTACATCCGCATTCAGCGCGCTTTTTTAGGAAATCAAAATGCTTACGAAATGGCACAACATTCTGACAGTTTGATTTATCAAAATTCGTTGGATGTGAAGTTAAAAGTTCTAAATAGTTCAAAAAGAGTGGTTCAAACCCTCGATTTTCAGAGATTTTATATTGATAAAGACAGTTTAAATCAACATGGTGAAGCTATTTTCGGAAGAGAAAATCATCACGTATATCGATCCCAAGACCAATTGAGCTTTGGAGGCAATTATTCCTATCAATTAGAAATCAATTTCCCCGATGGTAAGCGAATTGTGGCTGAAAACAAAGCACTTGAGGATTTTAGACAACGAGAACCAGCTTCCGGCACTGCATACAACTTAACAAGAAATAGCGGTTTTGGACCAAAGTTCTGGGCTCCCAAAAACGCCGGAGCAGTAAAGGTGATTATGCATTTCCACTATTATGAATTCACAGCCCCCCATGTTTATCAACGAAAAACTATAACCATTCCCGTGGAAACTACAAGGGTTAAGCCCGATGCGGAAAATTCAGTTACAATCCTAACTAACGATATTTTTAAAAAATTTATTGAAAATATTGAGATAGCTCCTCCAGGAGTTTTACGTTTTTTGGGTAAAGTGGATTTTGAATATTATATAGCCGATCAAACCTTTGCTGATCAGTTATTTAGGAGAAACGCAGGATTATCAGGAGAAATCAATCCGGTATCAAATATCGATGGAGCCTACGGAATATTTGCTTGGAGACTACATGTAAAAAGAATAGGCTTTAAATCAAGTACACAATCAAGGAATGCTTTTAATCAGGATGTTGAGTTGAGGTTACGAGGTTTTCCTCCAGCAATTACTTATTTAAATAACGATTATCAAATTGACTTGTTACCATAATTTTTTTCGGAGAAGTTTTTTTGTGAAATTAAATTGGTTAAGAAAAAATAAACACAATTTTGGGCAACTGCAATAAGTTTTTTTATAAAAGAATCACTTGAAGCGAGCAAGGATAATTGTTGGATTAAATTATAAGTAGGCTAATATCTTGTTTCCTTCAGGTAGAATGAACTATAAATAATAAAAACATGAAACGAGCCTTAGTATTAACAGGAGGAGGCGATTGTCCGGGGCTAAATGCCGTGATACGCGCCATTGTAAAAAGAGCTGCAAGGGAGAGAGAATGGGAGATTATTGGCTCCATTCAGGCTTTTAATGGAGTTTTGTGGGAGCCCACTGAAATTAAAATCTTAGATGAAAAATCGGTTGCTGGAATTCATTACATGGGCGGAACCATTCTAGAAACTACCAACGTTGGTGGTCCATTTGCGTGGCCGATTAAAAATAAGGATGGGTCTATTTCGACGGTGGATCGTAGCGACGAATTGATTCGTAAGTTGCAATTTATGGGAGTGGACGCCGTCATAAATATTGGTGGAGACGGATCACAACGTATTTCTCAGGCTCTGTTTGAAAAAGGATTAAATATTATTGGAGTCCCCAAAACTATTGATAATGATCTATCGGCTACAGATGCAACCTTTGGTTTTCAAACAGCAGTGCAAATAGCTACTGAGGCTGTTGATAAGCTTGTGACTACCGCAGCAAGTCATAATCGTGTATTTATTCTAGAGGTTATGGGGCGTGATGCAGGATGGATTGCTTTAAATGCTGCCATTGCCGGAGGTGCAGATTTGTGTTTGATCCCCGAATTTCCCTATGATATAAATGTGGTTGTTGAGAAGGTGAATAATCGTTTTAACCGCGATCGAGGATTTGCAATCATAGTTGTTGCCGAAGGTGCAAAACCTAAAGATGGAACCGTAAGCCTTATGGAAGATGAGATTAGTGGATTTAAGAATGCCCGTTACGGCGGAGTGGCCAGTTCGTTACGACGCCAGCTCATTGAAACCGGTTGCCGTTATGATATCCGTGAGACTGTTTTAGGCCATTTGCAACGTGGAGGAGTTCCCATTGCTTATGATCGTGTTTTAGCAACTCAATATGGAGTTAAAGCCTTTGAATTGGTTCTTGAGGAGAAATTTGGGCATATGGTAGCTTATCGTCATCCTGATGTGATCTCAGTCCCAATAATCGATGCAATTTCAAAATATAATACAGTAGGGCAAGATCATGCTTTGGTTAAAACCGCGAAAGGGATCGGAATTTCCTTTGGAGTATGAAAAAAAAAGCGAAGTAAAACTTCGCTTTTTTTATTTATCTTTCACACATCGAACCGAGTATCCTATGGTTTTTCGAAAATAGTTTCGATAGGTTCGCTCGCTGTAGTAATATAAACTTCTATACCATGCATTATTATCATCAAAAACTGATGACGACCACCAAAAACCGTATTCGCCTAAGTGTTTAAATTCGCCGGAAAGATTGCGGTAACCTCCGGGTAGCGCTCTAAATCCCGATGAATTGCTTGCACCATTATTGTTGCCTTCCCAAAATTCGGTTCCTTTAATTTTGAGTTTTCCCCCAGCAACCTTTTCTCCACCCAAACTATCGATAAGTTGTTGCCAATCTTCTTCTGTTGGGACTCTCCACCCCTGAGGACATAGTTTCCCACTATTGACTGCATGCCAATTATATAGTGCCCCATAGGTGTTAGCCATTTCAGGATTATTATTATACCAACAGAATGCAGCATTATCGGTTGATCCCCATTGTTCGTCAATCACAATATGAGGAATTGTCGTAGTATCATTAAACAAGGTGGTTTTCAAATTTGTAACAAACCAATATTTTCCAAAAAGCTCAATATATGGATACGAATTACCTTCTGCGTCATCAACCTTGGGAAGAGATTCCAGATAATCATCGATCGACTCATCTCTTGGGCTGCAACATGAGAATAGAACAGTAATAATTATTGGAATGATACCCAATACTATCTCCGGCAGAGCAATTGGTCTAAAATATTTATCAATTTTGAAACTCATTTTATGTTGTTAAAGAAAAACGTTGGTAACGGAAAAACTAATTGTGTAGTCCAGGAATAAGATAATTTTTATCATAATGCGCAATCCC